>CAZSUO010000200.1:0-3007 GCA_964610065.1 uncultured Coriobacteriaceae bacterium
GCTACGATACCCACCTGGGTATTCATTTCGTGATACTACGCGGAGGTCAGATGAAACGCACGCACATGCTCGCGCTGGCAGCCGGAGCCGTCGTGCTCGTTGTGGCGGCAGTGGCACTCTCCTCGGGTGCACCCGCACCGGGGTTGATCGACAACAGCGAGCTGTCGCGACTCCAGAGCGAGGGGGCCCGCATCGTCGATGTGAGAACCGCCGCTGAGTTCGTGGGCGCCCACATCGAGGGCGCCGAGAACGTGCCGGTGAGCGACCTTGCGGCCGTGGCCGCCGACTGGGACCGCACCGCGGCGGTCGTCGTGTACTGTGCGGTGGGTGATCGGAGCGACAGCGCGGCGGGCATACTGCAGTCGATGGGCTTCGAGCGGGTGTACGACCTCGGGGGCGGCATCGTGCAGTGGGACGGTGCGCTTGCCGGGGGCGCGGACAGCGCGCCAGCGGCTGGAGCCCCGGAGGTGGCCACATCAGGGCTGCCGGTCTTCTATGAGTTCTACACCGACTCATGACCAAGCTGCCAGAAGATGGCGCCTGTCGTTGACAGGCTCGCAGCCGAGTACCAGGGCACGGTGGAGTTCCGGATCATCAACGTGGAGACCGATGCCGAGGGCGCCCGGCTCGCAAGCAGCTTCGGTGTTCAGTACGTGCCGTCGTTCGTGCTTTTCGGGAGCGACGGGGCCCGGCAGGACCTGCTCATCGGCGAGATGTCCGAGGAGCAGCTCCGCACCGCACTGGATGCGCTCAAGTGAACGCGGCGGAGTAGAAGTCGCGCGTGCGGGGTACACAATCTATACGACCGCTTCGTTTCCGAACCGGATCGAGGTGATGGCATCGAGCCTGTGACGAGCTGGTTTCACACCAGGGTGGCCGATGAAGGATCCCCCCACTGCGCGCGTGTGTGAGTGACGTCTCAGACATTCCAAGGTTCGGTACGTGTGTTGGTTCCATTCATTCGACGATGCAAGTGCAGGACCGCGTGTGTGGGTCAGGATACCGGGCATAAGCCTCTGTGACCTGCGGGGGTGCGGCCGGGGGGCGGAAGCGTCCGCCAGGCCAAGAGCTCTCAAGGATGGCCCTTTGGAGGGGCGACTCGGGCGGTGCGACAGTCACCCTGGTCCGACAATAGCGGCGGCGGGTGCGCGGGCCACGCGTATCCGCCGCTTCATCTGCGGTGTCTCGTGGCTGCCCCAAGTCGTCGCAGATGCTATACTCTCCGTCTGCCAGCCCCGTGGGGCCGGTTCGGGCGAGTGGCGCAACGGGAGCGCACCTGCTTTGCACGCAGGGGGTTGTCGGTTCGAATCCGATCTCGTCCACCAGCTGATGATACGGCCGGTCGTCTCTCACAGACGGCCGGCCGTTCGCATTCCCGACCGCGATATCAAGAGGCGCCGCGTGTTAGGGTGTCGCGGTGCAGGGGTAGCCTATCCGTGGCCGCCGTCGAACACGGCTGGCGCGCTATCATCGGTCCGATCCGGAGTGTTCAGACGCAGGGGTGGGGGATCCATGAGCAGTATCGTCGAGGTGCGTGCCCTGACGAAGCGGTTCAACGAGCTTGTCGCGGTCAACGAGGTGTCGTTCTCGATCGAGGAAGGCGAGGTGTATGGTCTCCTCGGCCCGAACGGGGCGGGCAAGACCACCACGATCTCCATGATGTCCTGTCTGATCGAGCCGACCTCCGGTGCGATCATGGTCGACGGGCATGACTCGGTCCGCGAACCCGGAGCCCTGAAGGCCGCTCTTGGCGTGGTGCCGCAGGAGGTGGCGCTGTACCCGACCCTGACCGCCGCCGAGAACCTCCGGTTCTGGGGGAGCATGTACGGCCTCCGCGGGGATGCGCTCAAGCGCGCTGTCGCCGATGCCCTTGAGCTTGCGGGGCTGGCGGACCGCGCGAAGGAGCGCATCGAGAAGTACTCAGGCGGTATGAAGCGGCGCATCAATATCGCCGCCGGCATCCTGCACAAGCCACGAGTGCTCCTGATGGACGAACCCACGGTCGGGATCGATCCCCAGAGCCGCAACCACATCCTCGAGACGGTGAAAGACCTCAACGCCGCCGGGATGACGGTGCTGTACACAAGCCACTACATGGAGGAGGTCGAGTATCTCTGCGACCGCATCGCGATCATGGACCACGGCGTGATCATCGCCGAGGGGACCCTGAACGAACTCCGTGATGTGGTGGGCGGTATGGACGTGGTGGCGGTGAAGGTCGCAGGCGCCACGCCGGAAGTGCTCGAGCGAGTGCGCGCCATCGAGGGCGTGGAGGGCGTGGAGAGCGCCGACGACGCGCTCGAGGTCCTCACGCGCAGCAGCGGATCGATCATGGGGCGGCTTGTATCCACGCTCGAGAGCGAGGGGGCCCACGTGACCTCGGTATCCGTGACGGAGCCGAATCTCGAAAGCGTCTTCTTGCACCTCACCGGCAAGAGCTTGCGGGACTGAGCCATGCGCAACCTCTTCACCATCGCCGCCAAAGACACGCGGATCATGGTGCGCGACCGCGCGGCGCTGCTCGTGATGCTCGCCATGCCGCTCGGCCTGATCTTCATCCTCGGCTCCGCACTCGGCAACCTCGGCGAAGGGGATTCCCTCGACGCCGAGGTCGCGATCGTGAACCAGGATGCGGGCGAGACCGGCGAACGCTTCGTTGACGGTCTCACCTCCGCCGAGGAGATAGACGCGGTCTTCAACATCCACGTGCGCGAGGATGCCGATGAGGTCCGGACCGATGTGGAGCGCGGCGACCTCACGGCTGCGCTGATCATCCCCGAGGACCTCACCGAGCGCATAACTCGCGGTGAGCCAGCGCCGCTCGAGGTGCTGCAGGATCCGGGCTCGGCCGTGACCGCCGGTGTCTGGGCCGCCGTGGTGCGCGCGGGTGTGGCGCAGGCGTCGGCGCAGATCGTGGCCGGGCACACGCTCGCCGAAGCCCTCGCCGCGCCGCCCTCGGCCGGACCGCCGCCGGGCGCTGACGTGTCCGGGGCCTCCGCCGGGGTCT
>CAZSUO010000201.1:0-237 GCA_964610065.1 uncultured Coriobacteriaceae bacterium
GGCCTGGCGCCCGCCCACTCGGCCTGGCGCCCGCCCACTCGGCCTGGCGCCCGCCAACTCGGACCGCAGCCCTGCCTGCCGCACCCGGACCCTTTCCACGCGATTCGCATCTTTGCGAACAGGAGGACTCAGGGTCGATCTCAGGCCGTGGTTGGACCCTGTTGACCTCCGAGTAGGGTGTTCCAGATATCGTGCTGCAGTCAGTGATCCCCACCCGCAACGGCAGATTGTCGATTG
>CAZSUO010000201.1:247-2930 GCA_964610065.1 uncultured Coriobacteriaceae bacterium
GATTGACAACCATACGTCACAGGCCATAGACTCAGCGAGGAGAGGGCACAGGAGTGACCCGCGACCGACATCCGAAGAAGCCGATTGAAGACGCTCTCCAGTATGCGGAATCAAAGGGCTGGCGCGTGGTGTCGTCGGGAGGCAGGTCGCATGCGTGGGGTAGGCTCTATTGCCCGCATGACAACCCCGAGTGCCGCTGTGGGCAGCATTGCGTGAGCAGCATCGCCTCCACCCCACGGGTGCCCGAGGACCACGCCGCTCAGATTCGACGCAGGGTGGACGGATGCGTCGGACCGAACACGAGATGAACGGGGCTGTGGAATGAGCATGTACGAGTTCACATTGCGTTTCACGCTCCCTTCGGCGGAGATCGACATGGAAGACGTCGCTGACCGCCTGTACGGCGGCGGCTGTGATGATGCGCTGGTCGGCATCGGCTATCCCGGAACCATCGCACTCGACTTCACCAGGGAGGCGGTCTCGGCGCAGACGGCGGTGATGAGTGCGATTGCCGACGTTGTCGGCTCGATCCCGGATTCCGTCCTCGTGGAAGTCGCCCCTGACCTCGTGGGAGTCACCGACGTGTCCGCGTTGGTCGGCTGTTCGCGTCAGAACATCCGTCAGTTGATGATGTCCAGTGCCGACGCCACTCCAACACCCGTACATGTGGGGAAGCAATCCCTGTGGCATCTGGCGCCGGTGCTGTCCTGGTTGGCGCACGAGAAACAGTACTCGATCGGTCAGGCCCTCCTGGATCTTGCCGCGACCACCATGCGTATCAACACCGCGCTGGATGCGCTGAGTGTTGATCCGGACACGGAGCGTGAGCTGCGGAAGCTGTTCGCGTCGTGATCGCCTCTCTCCGCATGGCGGTCGGAGGGTAACCGTCGTCATCGGGTACACCCTGTAGTGAATGAAGGCGACAGGCGGGGGCTGCCATGCCGAAGATCACAGCGGGTATGCGCGAACGGCTCGGATCGCTCGTGAGCGGGGCCCTGAGCTTCGCTCGCCGCCCCGGGGAGCTCGATGACCAGATGGGCTGTGGCGCGACCCGGGCGATCCTCATCGTCGGCATAGTCATCATCAAGGGTTGGGGCGGGCTGCCCGGCGAGGTCGAGCTCGCGGGTGAGTGGTCTGAGATCCCGTTCGTGGCGCGTCGACTCTAGGACATCGCACACAGCCACGACGTCCCTCGGACATCCCCATCACCGTTCTGGGCAGCCAGCACCCCGGGAGGTCACACGGCGTCTGCGGGGCTCCTCGGCACGCTCACCGAGGCGGATGCGCCGACGGAGTCCGCGCGCTGCACATAACCGCCCGCGCAATCAACTGATCGACACTTCACGGCACCTACCATGCCGCGCGCCCTCATCGAACTTAGCGGATGTGCTAAGTCGAGTGAGCGATCCGGTGAGTGCACGGGATCGCGCGCTCATATCGCCCTGCGTGTTCGCATTCGTACGACATGCGCGAAGGGGTGTCCCGGTGATGGGCGCCCAGCTTCGTCCCCGGTATGGGTCGGGGCTTCAAGATGCCGCGCGACACCGTCATACTGGCCGCATGCAACCATCTGGCACCTCACACATCACGGTCTGCGCGGCCGCCCCGGACATCACGATCCGCCCGGCCGCCCCGGGCATTACGATCCGCGCCGCCACCTCAGCCGAGTTCCCGCACGTCCTGGCCATGAACGCCGAGTGGGAGCAGGTCACGAGTCCGCTCGACTCGACCGCGCTCGAGCGACTGCACGCGGAGGCCGTCTATCACCGCATCGCCGAGTGCGATGGCGTACCCGCGGCCTTTCTGCTCGCTTTCGCACCCGGCGCTGCGTACGCGAGCCCCAACTACCGCTGGTTCAACGCCCGCTCCGCCGACTTCTGCTACATCGATCGCGTAGTGGTGGACGGCCGCTTCCAGCGCCGTGGCCTTGGTCATGCCCTGTACGATGATGTCGCTGCGTTCGCGCACGAGCGCGGGATCGCACGGCTGACCTGCGAGGTGGATGCCGAGCCCCTCAACGCGGCGTCCGACGCGTTCCATGCCCGTCGCGGGTTCGTGGAGATCGGAACCCAGTGGATCGGCGCAAAGCGCGTGTCACTTCGCGAGCAGATGCTGGCCCACCGTCGCGAGGGAGGCATCCGATGACCCACGCTCCGCGTAACTGGCTCCGCACCTTCCTGATCATCTTCGCCGGTCAGGGCTTCTCGCTGCTGGGCAGCGCGGCGGTCAACTTCGCCTTCGTATGGTGGCTCACCGCCGAGACCGGTTCGGCCACCGTGCTCGCGTACGCGTCGATCGCGGCGATCCTCCCGCAGGCGCTTCTCGGTCCGCTCGCCGGCCCGTACATCGACCGCTGGGACCGTCGCGTCACCATGATCGCCGCCGACATCGCCATCGCCGCCGCGAGCGTGGTGATGCTGCTCGCGTTCCGGGCAGGCACCCCGTCGATCGGCCTCGTGGTCGCGATCATCGCGGTCCGCTCGGCAGGCGCGGCGTTCCACACGCCGGCGAGTCAGGCCGCGGTGCCGATGTACGTGCCCGCCGACCAGCTCATGCGCGTGGCCGGCTGGAACTTCTTCCTGAGCTCGGGTGTGGCGATGGCCGGCCCGGTGCTCGGCGCCTTCCTCATGGCCACCGCGTCGATCGAGGCCGTCATCGGGCTGGACATCCTGGGCGCGGCGCT
>CAZSUO010000202.1:0-2911 GCA_964610065.1 uncultured Coriobacteriaceae bacterium
ATCAAGGACCTCTACTCAGGGGGTTGGCAGGAATCCACCGTAGCACCACGGCCGGGGAGTGGCGGTTACGGTCAGGTGACGGGGTGCGTGATTCGCACTTGCCACGAACACGACCACCGGCGATGATTACTCGCCGTGGTCATGACGATGATGCAAGGAGGCACTGTGGCAGACGATTCGGCTGGCGCCAGGGGAGAAGCGGTGGCGAGCGAGGCATCGGGTGTGCCGGAGGCCGCGGAGGCGCAGCGCCCCGGTGCCGAGGATGGCAGCGTGGCGGACGTGCATGCGGGTATGCCGCTGCCACCTGCGGTGCTCGATCCCGCCGATGTACAGCCGGTCAGCTCGTCTATCCCCCAGTGGGTGCGCAACTGGCTGATCGCGCTGACGGTGATAGTCGCCCTTCAGGTGCTGCTGACCTGCGGCACTATGACCTTCGCGGGCCTGGCCGCCAGCTTCGTGCCGTTCGGCATGGATGATGCGTACATGGACACCGAGGACGTGTCGCAGCAGCTCACATATCTCGTTCAGGACCGCGATATCGATGGCTACCTCGAGCTGTACCGAGATGATGACGCCACTGTCGATCGTGATCGTGTGCGCGCGGAGTTCGAGAAGGTCCTGGCATCGGTTGACGCGTCCGCCAGCATCGACTACTCGGCCGACCAGGTCGTTCGTTTCACCGACAAGGAGACCGACGAGCGGATCCTCCGGATGGACCTTGCCGCATACAACTGGAACACAGGGAACCAGCTCGGTCGGGGGATCACGGTCTGGGTGCTTGAGGAGGAGCTTCCCGAAGTGGTGCTCACCGGTCGCAAGGGCCGCGAACTCGACGGTGGCGAATACGTCTGGTGAGGCAGGCCGCCTGAACAACGTCCGGAGGGCACAGCGCGATCTTGAACCGGACAGGTCACGCTCGCTCGGCTCCTAGCGGTTGAGCCACGTGATGCTCGACTGCAACGCTGTCGCGATTATCACCCAGACAAGGTACGGCGAGAGCGCGAGGGCGACCCACCGTTCCGATGACGCGTTTGCAGGCCCAGCGTACTCCTCTTGCATGACTCGCTATCATCAGGGACGGGGTCAGCCCGCAACACCGTCGTTGTTCGTGCATCCCCCTGGAAGGGACCCACTATGCCGCGCACCTATCGCTTCGTGATCGTGGACGTCTTCACCGACACGCCGTTCGCCGGCAACCAGCTCGGTGTGTTCACCAACGCCACCGGCTTGTCGGACGACGAGATGCTCATGCTCGCTCGTGAACTGCACTTCTCGGAGACAACGTTCGTGTTGCCTCCCGAAGCCGACGGCGACGTCCGCATGCGCATCTTCACACCGGTGCGCGAGCTGCCCTTTGCCGGTCACCCCACGCTCGGCACTGCCTTCGTGCTCGCCGGACCGCTGCAGAAGGTCATCATCAAGCTCGAGACTGCACGAGGCACGGTGCCGGTGACGCTCGACCGCGAGGGTGCCGAGATCATATTCGGCCGAATGGAGCAGCCCATTCCCACGATCGAGCCGTATGCGGACACCGCGTCGCTCTTCGCCGCGCTCGGTGTCTCCGGCTCGCTTCTGCCTGTCGAGCGCTATGACAATGGCACGCCGCACGTATATGTGATGGTGGATACCGAAGCCGAGGTGGCCGCGCTCACGCCGGACATCGCGGCGCTCGGAACGCTTGTAGGCCCTACCGGCGCCAGCGTCTTCGCTGTCGACGGTTCGCGCGTGAAGGCGCGCATGTTCGGTCCCGAGCTCGGCGTGGTCGAGGACCCGGCTACCGGCTCCGCGGCGGGTCCGCTGGCGGTGCACTTGGCGCGCCACGGGCTGATCGCCTGGGGCGACGAGATCACCATCGCCCAGGGTGCCGAGGTGAACCGTCCCAGCACGCTCTTCGCGCGGGCCGAGGGCGACGACGACGCGATCACGCGCGTGGAGGTCGGCGGTTCGGCACAGGTGGTGGCACGCGGCGAGTTCAGCCTGTAGGTGGGCCCGACCCCGACAGGCGGTATCATCGGAGTCACGAACACCCAAGTCGACAGGCGGCCATGATGCATCTCGATACAGGCTTCCGACCATCGAAGCATGGCTTCGGCTTCGCCAATACGTGGCGCGATCTGCTTCTCGGCGTCATCACCTCACGCGGTCGATGCGGGGGTATGGTGTTCGCCGCGCTCGACGCCTTCCTGGCGAACGTGGAGCTCTCCGAGGAGTCGCGAGGCGCCAGCCTGCCCGCACATGATAGTGGCCTCGCGCGCTCCATCTGGAAACGCCAGGTGCAGAGCGTGGTGGTGGGGCTCGGCGGCAACCTGTGGCGGTTCGCCCGATTCACCTATCTGCCATCAGCGAGCCTTCTGGGGGTGGGTGTCGCCACGCGTCGAGAGTTGCTGACGGTCTTTGACTCGCTCCGCGTGGGCCGCCCCGCTCCGCTCGGGCTGGTGAGCGGCATCGGTCTCACGCACATGGCTCGCAATCACCAGGTGCTCGCATACGCCGCACGGTTCGATGAGGAGCGCGTGACGATCCGGGTCTACGACCCCAACCACCCACGCCGGGACGATGTCACGCTCGAGGTGCCGATGGACCCGCATGCGCCCGTGATCGAGCGTATCGGGACGAGGGTGAAGCCGTGGCGTGGACTGTTCGTGGAGCGCTACTCGCCGGTCGTTGGCCGCGTCTGACCGCGAGGGCGGTTCCCCGGGTTGCGTGTGCGGAGTATGAGGCGTAGATTGCGGTACCTGTGTCCGCCCGAGGCCTTTCCAATCGCCGACAGTCGTACTGTGCGGCTCCCGGTGGGCCGGGGCGACAGATCGAGAGGTATGCGGCATGCAGCACGAAGCACATCTGATCGAAGGACCGGTGGCCCGCACGCTCGTCAAGCTGAGCGCGCCGATGGTCGTGGCGATGTTCGCCA
>CAZSUO010000203.1:0-2892 GCA_964610065.1 uncultured Coriobacteriaceae bacterium
CGCCGACGCTCACGCCGCACTCGCGTTCCACGGCTCGAAGGAGCTTCCGCGTCGTGCACCCCTTCCGCTTGCTACACTCGTCACAGCCCCTCATCGCTGCCTCCTCTCCAAGTAGGGTGATAGCATCTCGCGGCAGTCGTGGCTGCCTTGTACCGTGTCCACTTCGCAGTACTCGTAAGCGGGGCACTGGCGGCAGTCTGCGCCACCGTGTTCGACTTGCTCAGTCTCGGGGATGCTCATCGGTTCGCCTCCACTTCATCCCAACACGCGGCGTAGTCGGGGTAGCCGTCGTCTGTCAGGTACGGGCACGGCTCGCCCTTGCGACCCTTGCACGGGTAGTCCAGGTGCGCCGGTGGGCACTCGCCCAGGTCGTGGAGCGCGTCGCGGAAGAAGTCGCCGCGTTTGCGCTCTGCCTCGGCCTCGTGGGATCGGTTGCACTCACACATCGCGTGCCACCGCCTTGATGCGAGCGAGCGTGGCCTGGATCGGGTCCGGGTCGTCCAGTGTCGCTTCCCACGTTGCGAGCTCTGCCAGCGTCTCGATGAGCTCCATGCGGTAGTCGGGCGCGGCGACAGTCATTGGCGGGATGCGCAGCACTAGATCGTCCAGCACGATGTGTACGTTGTTGAATACCGGCTCACCGATGTAGTCGGCTGCGACTGTTTCCGGCGGTACGGTGTAGGTCGTGTCCGGCAGCGCCTCCTCGCCTGGGTTGACCTTCTGCTCGGGAGCGGTGTCGGGCTTGCCATGAGCGCGGCCCTTGTGGACGCGGAGCCCCTGCTCGGTGTCGAACGTCTTACCGCACTCGCATGCGTGCTTCGGTGCCTCCACGGTGATCTCCTTCCGCCCGTACGGTGACGGGCTCTCGAATCGCGCCTCCACGGACGCGAAGTAGTCGTCGGGCTGTATCGCTGTCATCGCTTCCTCCCGTACACGCACGCGGTCTGCGTCTTGACCACCGGGCGCATCCGCTGGGCGCAGAAGCACTCGGCAGGGAGCGTCGGCGGGTAGTGCACGCACTCGGCGCAGGTGTGACCGCAGACGCGCGGCACGTTGATGGTCATGCTGCCGTCGTTCACGATGCCTCCTCGTAGTGCGCGAGGTGTATCGCATCCGCCTCGTTGTGGTCGGAACCCTCATAGCCGCGCTTGCGGATCGCGGCGGCCAGCATCGCGCCCTTGTCGGCGTTGCCCTTGCCGGTCGCTGCTTTCTTGAGCGCGGACGGGGCCACGTCGCTGTAGGTGTAGCCGTGTGTGTGCAGGTGCCAGCGCACGATGCCTCCGAGCTCTGCCACGCTGAACACCGCCGAGCCTCGAGATCCGAACGAGTAGCCCTCGATGTTGATGCGCGTCACGTTCCACGCGCCGGACAGCAGATCTTCCAGCCCAGCGATGATGAACTCGATGCGATCCATGCCGCTGAGGTTCTTCGGGACGATGCTCCCGGCGCTGTAGTCGCCGTCGTCGGCGAGCAGACACCAGCCGGTGTGCGTGAGCGATAGGTCGAGTCCGAGTGTGTAGGTGGTCACGACGCATCACCCCGCCACGGCTTGCCCCATGCGCCAGGGAACACGTGCAGGCACTTCGGGCACAGGTGCGTGACCGCGAGCGCGTACACGGTCTTGCTCGTCTTGACGACCGCGCCGCCGCGTGATGTGTCGGTGGAAGCGCTGTCGAGCGCCACCACGCCGGGCTCGTTGCCGCGCCAGTAGCCGCCGTCAGGCGTGCGGGTGATGAACACGGTGTCGTGCTGGAAGCCGATCTCCTCACCGCCACGAAGCTCGTACGTGTGCCCCAGACGCTCGGAGAGTGTGCCGCATGTCGGGCAGGCGAGGCGGTCCATGTGGAGGAAGTCGGTCACTGCCGCACCTCCATCCGGTCCTCGGCGATGCACTTGAGCCACAGCCGTGACGTGCGGAAGCTGGTCTTGCCTTTCAGCTTGAGCTTGTCGTAGACGTGGACAGCGCAGCCTTGCGGGTGTGAGCCGTCGCAGCCGGGGATGCAGCCGCGCGTCATGACCTCCGCGAGCTCGGTGCGCTCGGCATGTGAGAGCAGGTTGCCGAACTGCGCCTCAGCCTGGCCGACGATGAATCCCCAACACGAGCCGGTGTACGCGGGGTCGATCACTTCGATGTCGGCGTTGAGGCAGGGAGGGAATCCGACCGAAGTAAGCGGCTTTCCTTCCGGCTTCTCGACCTCCGCGCGCGCGCTATCTCTCTCTCTTTGCTCTAAGTGCTCTAAGTGCTCTAAGTGCTCTGCATCCGTATCCGCATCCGTGGACGTGTCCGTTTCCGCATCCGTGGACGTGTCCGTTTCCGCATCCGTAGACGCATGCCGCTTGCTGTGCTTGGCGCGTGCGGCGATGCGTGCGCGCTCGGATGCGGACAGCTTCTCAGCGGCCGAACGCTGCCAGTCCAGGTAGTCTGGAACGGTCACCGAATCGCCACGACGCTTGACCAGCTTCGCGTCTACGAGAGCGTCCAGGAGGTCGTCTCGCTTCGGTGCGATACCGCGTGTGCCGACTATCGCCCGGACCGACAGGACGCCGTCCGTGTTGCCAATGTCGCACCTTCCCAAGATCAGCACGTAGAGCCCTGCCGCCTCGAGGTACAGGTCATCTGGAACCGTGAGCAGCTTCTCGTTGGCGCCCAGGCCGCTGTCGACCCTGATGTACTGTGCGGGGAGGGCCATCTAGACCACGCGCCATTCCACCGTGCCCACACCGGAGAAGCCGAGCGCGCTGGCGGTGCCGGGGCCGAGGTCGAACGTGCGACCCGCTATGAACGGGCCTCGATCGTTGACTACAGCGATGCACGTCCTGCCCTTGTAGCGGAACTCGATCCGCGTGCCGAACGCGAACGTCCTGTGCGCGACGTTCATCATGCCGGTGGTG
>CAZSUO010000204.1:0-2877 GCA_964610065.1 uncultured Coriobacteriaceae bacterium
TCACCGAGGCGCTTGGGTCGCTCGTAGCCGACGATCTCGTGGAGCACGTAGACGGCCGGTGGCGGCCCACCGAGCGCGGGTGGCTCTTCGGCAACGAGGTCTTCTCGCGCATCTGGGGCGTGGTGGAGTAGCGGCATGTGGGTCGCGGCCCGGGTCCACTGGGCAGCGCGGGCTTCCGTCTGCGGCGCCGCCGTTTGACCGTGCGTGTTGGCCGCCCTATCATCGTCTGGCACTCGGCGGGTGAGAGTGCCAGGAGGGATCCCATGCTGAACGAACGACGGCGGAGCGTGCTGTCCGCGCTGGTAGATGAATATGTGGCGAGCGTGCAGCCCGTGGGCTCGAAGGTGCTCGTGCAGCGCTACGGACTGGGGTGCAGCCCCGCCACGGTGCGCTCGGAGCTTGCTGCGCTCGAGGAGACCGGGTACGTGTTCCAGCCGCACGTGTCGGCCGGCCGCATCCCCACGGACAGCGGGTACCGCGCGTACGTGGACGGCGTGGTCACGCCCGCGGCCTCGGGGCTGCCCGGTGGCGACGCCGAGCGGGTCAGGCTGCACTATGCGTCGGTCGAGCGCGAGCTCGGCGAAGTGCTGCACGAGACCTCGGCGATGCTCTCCCGGCTCACGTCGTACGTCGCCGTCGTGGTCGCGCCCACGTTCCGCCGGGCGCGCATCCGGCGCGTCACGCTCGTCCAGCTGGCTCCGCGCCGTGCGCTCGTGGTGGTGGTGACCGACTCGGGACAGGTGGCCGACCGGGCGATCGAGTTCGACGCCGATGTGACGGCCGATGAGCTCACGCGGGTGGAGACATACCTGTCGCAGACGCTCGACGGCGCTGTGGAGGCGGTAGCGGAGTCCGCGCGCACGCGGATCGCGGCGATGTCGGGCCGCGAGTCGGTGATCGCGCTCAGAGCCCTCAACGAGGTGCTTGACTGCCTTGCCGAGGCTGACGCCGACCGCGTGATGACCGGCGGCGTCCCCGCGCTGCTCGCACATCCGGAGTTCAGCGATCCGGCGGCGGTGCGCCCGCTGCTCGCGTTGCTCGAGGATGGCATCTCGATGCTCACGGTCATCTCTGATGTGATGCGCACGCCCGACGTGGAGGTGCGCACCGGTAACGAGACCCCGCCGGTCGAGCTGGGTCATACGAGCGTGGCGGCCGCCCGGTACGGCAACGACGTCCTCGGCGGCGTGATCGGCGTCATCGGTCCCACCCGGATGGACTATCGCAGGGCGGTCGCGGCGGTCCGCACCGTCTCTGACACGCTTTCAGACGTGCTCGGTTCGTAGAGGAAGAGGTAGCAGGTGGCACAGCAGGACTATTACGAGCTTCTCGGCGTGTCCCGTGAGGCGAGCGCCGATGAGATCAAGCGCGCGTTCCGCCAGCGTGCCCGGGAGACGCATCCCGACGTGAACGATGGTGAGGGCGCCGAGGAGACGTTCAAGCGCATCAACGAGGCGTACGAGGTGCTCTCCGACCCTGACAAGCGTGCGCGCTACGACCGGTTCGGCACCTCCGATCCGCGTGCAGGCGGGTACGGCCAGGACTTCAACGGCGACTTCTTCGGGATGGACGACCTCTTCAGCGTGTTCTTCGGCGGCGTCCGCGGAGGGGCCGCCGCGCGTCCCAACCCGGACGGCCGTGATCTCCGCACGCAGGTGGCTGTCACGCTTGAGGACGCTGGCGCGGGCGTGGAGAAGGACGTGACCGTGACCAGACTCACCGCCTGCGCCACGTGCACCGGCAGCGGCGCCGCCGAGGGCGGCAGCGTCCAGACGTGTCCCACCTGCCACGGGACGGGGCAGCAGCGCACGCAGCGCCGGACCATCCTCGGCGTGATGGAGAGCGCTACCCCGTGTCAGACCTGCGGCGCCACGGGTTCGATCATCGACAAGCCATGTCCGGCGTGTGGCGGTCAGGGGCGCACCAACGAGACCGAGACGATCAGGGTCACGATCCCCGCGGGCGTACCGGACGGCTACACCATGCGCGTGGCCGGGCGTGGCGAGGCGGGGGTGCGCGGCGCGCGCTCCGGCGACCTGCTCGTGACCGTGCGCGTGCTGCCGCACGAGTTCCTGCATCGCGAGGGGCACGACCTGCATGTGATGGCGGGCATCAACATCGCCCAGGCGGGCCTGGGTGGCACCATCCAGGTGCCGGGGCTCGCTGGCGACGTTGAGGTGCCCTTCGGTGGCGGCGTGCACACGGGTGACGTCGTACGCGTGAAGGGCAAGGGCATGCCGCGCATGGACGGCGGTCACGGCGACTTCGTCGTGCACCTCGATGTGCTCGCCCCCAAGAAGCTCTCCAAGCGTCAGCGCGAGCTGCTCGAGGAGCTCGGCGAGACGATGGGCACCGGCAGCAAGGGAGACGAGCGCACGCCGCTCTCCAAGCTGCGCGACTGGCTCGGCGCCTGACGGTCCGGGCCATGACACTCCACCGCTTCTTCGCCGAAGGACCGCTGCCGGACGACGCCGGCACGCTCCCGCTCTCAGAAGGCGACGCCCACCACCTGCGGGCGGTGCTGCGCCTCGCGTCCGGCGACGAGATCGTGCTCGTGCACAGTGGTCGCGCCGTTCGGGTGGCGCTCACGCGCGTGTCCGACACGATCGAGGGCGAGGCAATCGGCGAGCTGCCGGTGGCCGGATCGCCGCGCGTGACGCTCGTGCAGGGCCTCGCCAAGGGCGAGAAGATGGACGACATCGTGCGACACGCGACCGAGATCGGCGTGGGCCGCTTCGTGCCGCTGGCCGCCGAGCGCAGCGTGGTGAGGCTCGACCCGGCGAAGGCGGCAGCGCGTGTTGACCGCTGGCGGCGCATCGCCACCGAGGCCGCCAAGCAGTCGCAGCAGGCCGCGGTGCCCGTGGTCGAGCCTGTGGC
>CAZSUO010000205.1:0-2868 GCA_964610065.1 uncultured Coriobacteriaceae bacterium
TTCGATGAGATCGCGTCGGACATCGAGACGCAGCTCGTGGCTGGAAGCGGGGTGGATGCGTAGTGGCGCGCGAGTACACGACAACGCGTGACATCGTCGGACCGCTACTGCTGGTAGAGCGGGTCATCGATGTGACCTACAACGAGCTCGTCGAACTCGAGTACCCCAACGGCACCCGTTCGCTCGGCAACGTGCTCGAGGTGAACGGCGACACCGCGCTCGTGCAGGCGTTCGCGGGCACGAGCGGCGCGAATCCATCTGAGACCAAGGTGCGCTTCCTTGGCCGCGCGCTCGAGCTGGGCGTGAGCCGCGACATGCTCGGCCGCGTGTTCGACGGTCTCGGTCGCCCGCGCGATGGCGGGCCGGAGATCATCCCCGACGAGCGTCGGCCGATGCACGGCGAGCCGATCAATCCGACGGCGCGGGACTTCCCCGATGACTTCATCCAGACCGGCATCTCGGCGATCGATGGCCTGAATCCGCTGGTGCGCGGCCAGAAGCTGCCGATCTTCTCGGGCGCCGGCCTTCCGCACAACGAGCTTGCGGCCCAGATCGCGCGCCAGGCGGCCGTGCTCAATCGGAGCGACGACCCCACGAAGGTGGGGGAGAAGCTCGAGGGTGAGTTCGCGGTCGTGTTCGCGGCGATGGGTATCACCTTCGCCGATGCCGACTTCTTCATGACCGAGTTCCGCAACACGGCCGCCATCGAGCGCGCGGTGCTGTTCCTGAACCTTGCGGACGACCCGGCCGTGGAGCGTATCAACACGCCGCGGATGGCGCTCACGTGCGCCGAGTACCTTGCGTACACCTGCGACATGCATGTGCTCGTCATCCTCACGGACATGACGTACTACTGCGAGGCGCTCCGCGAGGTCTCCGCCGCGCGCAAAGAGGTGCCGGGGCGCCGCGGCTATCCGGGGTACCTCTACACGGACCTGGCGACGATCTACGAACGTGCGGGTCGTATCCAGGGCGCGAAGGGGTCGATCACGCAGGTGCCGATCCTCTCGATGCCCGACGATGACAAGACGCACCCGATCCCGGACCTCACCGGCTACATCACCGAGGGGCAGATCATCCTCGACCGCAGCCTGCACCGATCGGGCGTCTTCCCGCCCATCGCGGTGCTCCCGAGCCTCTCGCGGCTCAAGCAGAAGGGCATCGGTCCCGGCAAGACACGCGAAGATCATGCCGACCTCTCCAACCAGCTGTTCGGGGCGTATGCGCGGGGCATCCAGGCGAAGGAGCTCGCGGTCATCCTCGGCGATGCGGCGCTCTCGGACAGCGACAAGGCCTTCGTAGCGTTCGCCGATGCGTTTGAGGACCGGTTCATCCGGCAGGACGCGCACGAGGAGCGCTCGGTGGAGCGCACACTCGAGATCGGGTGGGAGCTCATGGCGCTGCTGCCCCGCACGGAGCTCAAGCGGATCAAGGACGAGTATGTGGCGCGCTATCTGAAGGAGCCGGACGAGTCGTGAGCGACGCCGTAACCACAGCGTTGAGCGTGGCCCTCCTGGTAGCGATGGGTGGCCTCATCGCGTACCAGATTTACATGCTGCGCTGGACGAAGCGCACGGCCGGTGTCGTACCGCGGACCGTACTGGTGCTCCGGGGCTTCAACATCCTGCTGTTGGTCGCGGGCACTGCGGTCATCGCCTGGGCACTGGTGAGGTAGGGACGAGACGATGCCACAGATTCGGGCCAACCCAAACCGGATGGAACTGCTCAAGCTCAAGCGGCGGGGCGCCGTCGCGCGGCGTGGGCACAAGCTGCTGAAGGACAAGCTCGACGAACTCATGAAGGAGTTCCAGGTCCGCATCGGGGCGAACCGGAAGCTGCGAGCCGAGGTGGAGCGCCAGTTGTTCGCCGCTTACTCGCAGTTCGCCATAGCGCGCGCGGAAGCGGGGCAGGGGGTGCTTGAGCCCGCGCTGATGGCGCCCGATCCCCGTCCGCTGCTCGGTGTCGACCAGAAGAGCCTCATGAGCATTTCCGTCCCGGTGTTCTCGCTCGAAGAGCTGCCCGAGCCGGGCGGCTACTCACTTGCGACCACGCCCGCAGTGCTCGACGCGGGGCTTGCCCGGCTCGCCTCTGTCGCACCGCGGCTGATCGAGCTCGCAGAGCGTGAGAAAGCGATCGAGCTGCTGGCTGCCGAGATCGAGCGGACGCGTCGCCGGGTCAACGCGCTCGAGTACGTGCTCATCCCATCGATCGATAGCACGATCCGGGACATCCAGATGAAACTCGACGAAGCCGAGCGCAGCAACCTTACGCGGCTCATGAAGGTCAAGGACATGATCGCGCAGCAGGAGAATGCCGAAGGGCGGTAGTGGGCTGGAGTGCGTGGCCCCGGACGCCTCCATCTTCACCGACGGGGGTGCGCGTGCGTATGGGATGGCGCTGCGCGGCGATTCGGACCAGATGACCCTGGCGTACTACCTCGCGGTACCCGCTGAGCATGGCCCTGACGGGCCCTGCATACTTCTGGACGGCTTCACTAGTGAAGGTGCGTGTGTGACTCTCGGGCTGCAGGTTCATTCGGGAGACGCAGGCAGGTTCTTGCCCGGCGAGCTTCGGGTGGTCAGCACCGGTGATCAGCCGATGAGTGATTACATGATCGACATCAAGCGAGGGTTCTTCGAGGGTCTCTAGAGCGGCTCCGACGTGCGGTCGCCTTGAGGCTCAGACGATCGCGGAAGTGATGCGTTTCGAGAACGTCAGCAATCGGGCTAGTCGTAGACCGGAATCCTGACGTGAACGGTCGTGCCGCGCGGAACCATGGAGCCTGCCTTAGGGCTCTGGTAGTCGTCTTCGCTATCGTAGGCGCTCGTGATCTGAACGTCGGGAATGAGCCCGGCCCGACGGAACCCG
>CAZSUO010000206.1:0-2852 GCA_964610065.1 uncultured Coriobacteriaceae bacterium
GAACCTGCAGCGCGCGGTCGACCTTTGGGACGCGCAGGCTGCGGTGAAGGACGACGTGCGGCGCATCAAGCCGCTGTGTGTTGCCTAACAAGCGCTTCCAGCAGGCGCGATAGCCGCTCGGTTACACTGTCAGGTATCGGTGCGCCGCTGAAGCGCCAAGACGTTAGACCGAATCCCTGAAATCCCTCACGGGTCGAACCCCTTGCAGCAGCGTATCTTAGGGGATACACTCGGCGCATGATCGAGATTCGGCAGACAGACGAGTACGAGTCGTGGTTCGAGAGCCTGCGCGACCGCGAGGCACGGTTCCGCATCATCGCCCGGATCCGGCGGCTATCACTCGGCAACCTCGGCGACGTCAAGCCGGTCGGCGAGGGCGTGTCGGAACTGCGGATCACGTACGGACCCGGTTATCGCGTCTACATCAAGCAGCGGGGCAAGACGCTGATCGTGCTGCTTGCCGGCGGCGACAAGTCGAGCCAGAAGCGCGACATCGAGCGGGCGAAGCAGCTCGCTCGGGACCTGTAAGGAGGTCTCCTATGCCCACCAACAAGACGAAGACCCGCCCCTGGGACCCTGCACGCTACCTCGAAAGCGACGAGGACGTCGCGGCCTACCTCGACGCCGCTCTTGAGGAGGATGACCCGGCGCTGCTCGCCGCAGCACTCGGCGACGTCGCTCGGGCGAAGGGGATGACTGAGATCGCACGCGAGACCGGCCTCGGTCGCGAGAGTCTCTACAAAGCGCTCTCGACTGACGGCAACCCTGAGTTCGGCACGGTCCAGAAGGTCGTGCGCTCGCTCGGGCTCAAGCTGCATATCTCCGCGTGATCGGTCTAACCCGGGCGTCAACCTGTCAACGCAGTGTGCGGTAGACTCGGGCAGGGACCGGGCGTAGGCGTTGCAGGTTACGCCCAAGACGTTCGACGCATTTCGGACAGCTCCGGATATATGGTGCTATAGTCAGTACCATAAGTGCGGTCCTACTCGGAGGTCATCATGTCTCTCGCGGTCAAGTTCTCGGAGGACGTCGTCCCTCTCGGCGATCTCAAGGTGAATCCCGGCAAGGTCGTTCGGCACGCTGACGAGACGGGGCGGCCCGTGCTGCTCACGAGCCACGGCCGCGGGGTCGCGGTCGTGCAGGCGCTCTCGGAGTTCGAGGCCGCTCAGGAGGAACGCGAGTTCATGCGCGCGGTCGTCGCCGGGCTGGCCGACATTGAGGCGGGTCGCGTCTCGTCGCTCGTCGACGTAAAGCAGCGCCTGGGCCTCGCATGACGGACAAGCACTGCGAGGTCGGCTTCGCGAAGTCGGCGGAGGACGACCTGCTCGGCATCCTCGAGTGGTATGCGGCACAGCTCGTGCCGGAGGTGGGCAGTCGGCTCGTGGCGGCGATCGTTGAGCACGTGGAGCAGCTCGAGCAGTATCCGGACAGCGGCAGGATGGTGCCGGAGTTCGGCACGCCGTCGCTTCGCGAGCTTCTGCTCGATCCGTACCGCATCGTGTACCGGCACGATGGGGATATGGTAAGCATCGTGCGGGTGTGGCGTAGCGAGCGACTCATGGAGGATTCCGGTCTCAGTGGAAGCGGCACCTAATAAGCGCGTCCAGCAGACGCGACAAGGTGGTAGCCTCATGACAGCGCGCGGCGCGCAGCTGAAGCGCCGGATGTTAGACGCAGACGAAGCGTCGCATATCAGGAGGACGGGGTCAGGCAGCGAGCAGACGGTCGCCTGATGGTAGATTCCGACAAGTCACTTTACAGGGATGGGGGTTCGGTCATGGTGGTCAGGTCGGTCATCTTAGCGCTTGCGATCGCCTCGCTCGTACTCCTAGGATGCACCTCCGCGGACCACAAGGCGGGCTGGAACGCAAGGGAGGAAGTCGGCGCGATCTGGGGCGTCGGCGAGCAGGGTGTCGACAGCGATCTCAAGCGAGTCGATGAGGACATGAGTGAGAGTCATCGGATGATGGCAATCATGATCCTCAGTAATGCGGGTGAGAACTCCGACCTCGACAGCTATGAGGATGTGTTCCTGGTTGATGTGAAGACCAACGATGGCAGCAACACGGCGACGGTCGTGGTTGTCGAGGACAAAACCGGCCTCCAAAGGACCATCGTTCCCCAGGCCATCAAGGACCAGGGAAACATCTCCGCTCCCTAGGAGACCGATGGCGTCGCGTCTAACAAGTGCTTCCGGCCGATTCACGCATGCGATAAGTTGAACTGCAGCCGCTCGTTCGCGGCTGAAGCACAGAGACGTTAGCCACTTCCCATGTCACTCCGCCCCCGCGAGGGTTTCGCTCTTGTCGTACGCTTCGTGCATCGATATAGTAAACGTATGTCGATTGGAGGCGTCCTCATGGAGGCAGTAACCATCTCTCCCAAGTATCAGGTGGTCATCCCTAAGTCGGTGCGCAGGCAGTTGCGCCTCGTCCCGGGGCAGAAGGTGCAGGTCATCGCATACGGCGACCGGATCGAGTTCATCCCGCTAAAGCCGGCACGCGAGCTTCGCGGTATGCTGCGCGGCCTTGACACCACCTTCGAGCGCGACCGGGAGGACCGGGTGTGAACGTCGTCGACTCTTCGGCATGGCTCGAGTACTTCGGCGATGGCCCCAACGCTGCGGAGTTCGCACCAGCAATCGAGGATCCGGAGAGCCTGGTCGTGCCCACGCTGACCCTGTTCGAGGTGTTCAAGCGGACGTCCCAGATCACAGACGAGACCACGGCGCTGGATGCCGTCGGCGTGATGACGCAAGGTACGGTCGTCGAGCTCTCCGCCTCGCTCTCCTTGGATGCCGCACGGCTGTCGCTTGAGTCGGGCCTCGCGATGGCGGATGCGATCATCCTAGC
>CAZSUO010000207.1:0-2823 GCA_964610065.1 uncultured Coriobacteriaceae bacterium
GATCCAAGCGATAGGCGCCGCGGGGCCGGCGCCACGAAGGAGCGTGGCACGATGAGCGACGAGCAGAACACAGGATACGTACCGGCACCGGGAGAGGCGCCAGGCGCAGCACCCGAGAGCACGCCCGACGCGGGCGAAGCGTGGCGCGAGGTCGTGGCCGAGCTCGACGCACTCGGCGACGCACTCGGCCGCTGGCTGCGGGCCGCGGTGAACGACCCCGAGAACAAGCGCAGGCTGGACGAGGTTTCGAGCCGACTCGACGGCTTCGTGAACGATGTGGGCACGAGCGTGAAAGGCGCGGCCGACTCCGAGGTAGGGCAGTCGTTCAAGGAGGCTGCGGACAAGACCGGCGAGGCGTTCAAGATGGCTGGCGAGAAGTTCTCCGAGGAGGTCGGCCCCAAGCTTGCGGGCGCCTTCAAGGTGATGGGTGAGAAGCTGCGCGGTGCTGCTGACAAGATCGAGGAGCGGCAAGCCGGAGCGCCGGAGACCGCCGCGCCTCCTTCGCCCGAGCCGCCTGCGCCGACAGTGCCCACGCCACCCCCCGCAGAACCCGCCAACGACTGACACCCAACGGAGTAGCGCATGCCCGAGTGCACGTTCCACCGCGGCGTTGAGACCAACGTGCGCTGTGTCGAATGCGAACGCCCCATCTGCCCCAAGGACTTCGTGCCCACGCCCGTGGGCTACAAGTGTCCCGACTGCGCACGCCAACTGCCCTCGGCGCGTCGTGTGGTGAAGCCGCGCCAGCTCGTCCTGGCGGCCGTGGCTGCCGTGGGTGTGGGCGCGGTGGGCGGGTTCATCCTCGTGATGCTCGCGTACGGGTCATGGTTGCTCTCCATCGCGCTCGGACTGGTCACCGGTGAGGCCGCGCGTCGCGCCTCGGGCGGTCACCGCCAGGGCGCCGTGGCCGCGGTGGCGGCTGCGGGAGCGGCCATGGGCATCGCGCTTTCCGGCGCGGGGCTGCTCTCAGCGTTCATCGGGGCCGCGGCTGCCGCTACGGCCGTCTCGTCCGGAAGATGGTGATGCCGGTGGCAACGCCGGTCCTCGCATCGTTCAAGCCCGCCCGGTCGTTCGGCTGGGCGTGGCTGCTCGGCCTGACGGCACTCGTGGGCGTCTCGGCTCTCCCGCTCGTGATGCCCGGGGCCGTGCCTCAGGATGAGGTGATCGCTCTGTGGATCGGCCTCGGGATCATGGTGCCCCTGCTTCTGTTCTTGCTGGCCACGCTGTTCTCACTGCCGGCGATGCGCTACGACTTCGCCACCGAGGAGCTTGTGGTGTCGTGCGGTCCGCTGTACCGCTACCGGATCTCCTATGCGGAGATCACCGACGTGCGCCGCACCACGCTCACGCCCACGCTGTGGTCGAGCATGCGCATGCCGGGGCTGGCCCTCGGCGGCGTGCTGTACGCGGATGTGGGCAAGGTGACCATGTGTGCCACCCGCATGTCGCGAGACATCCTGCTTGTGACCGCGGGCAAGCGCCGGTTCGGCATCACTCCCGCCGATGAGGCCGCGTTCATGGCCACCCTCACGCCGTTGCTGCCGCGAGCGTCCTCCGGAGTGAGCTGACGTGCCCATCGTCCTGGTGATCGTGGGACTCGTGCTGCTCGCGGTGGGCGGTGAGTCGCTTGTGCGTGGTGCGGTCTCGCTTGCCCGGCGCTCGGGGCTCTCGGTGCTGCTCATCGGCATCACCGTGGTGGCCGCGGCGACATCGATGCCCGAGCTCGTGGTGAGTGTGCAGGCGGCGGCCGCGGGCAACCCGGGCATCGCGGTGGGCAACGTGGTGGGCAGCAACATCGCGAACATCGCGCTCGGCCTCGGCACGATGGGCGTGCTCGTGCCGTTCACCGTGCGGCGATGGTCGCTCTGGCACGACCTGGTCGCGCTCCTTGCCGCCTCGGTGGTGTTCCTGGGTCTCGGACTGCTCGGTACCATCGGACGCGCCGTGGGCATGCTCATGCTCCTCGCACTCGGCTACCACCTCTGGCGCACGTACGTGCGCGACAGGCGCGAGCGCGACGCGGTAGCGGCGTTGCATGCCGAGGAACCCATCGAGTTCCTGGAGTCATGGTCGGTGGGCTTCTCGCTCGCGGTGCTCGGCGGATCGAGCGCGCTCCTGGTGCTCGGCGCCCGCCTGCTGCTGGAAGGGGCGGTGCCGCTTGCCGAGATGTGGGGAGTGAGCGACGCGGTGATCGGCGCGAGCGTGGTGGCGCTCGGCACCTCGCTTCCCGAGATCGCTACCACCGCCGCCGCTGCCGTGCGCCGCGAGCACGAGGTGGCCCTCGGCAACCTTGTAGGGAGCAGCCTGTTCAACACGCTCGCGATCCTGGGCGTGACAGCGCTCGTGCGACCGGTGCCGCTCGACCCGGAGTTCGTGTTCACGAACGGCGCGATCGTCCTCGGCGTGGTGGCCGTGAGCACGCCGTGGCTCACCGGGCGATGGCGGTTCGGCCGGCGCGCCGGGTTCGCGTTCCTCGCCGGCTACGTGCTGTTCATCGCGATCACCACTGGAGCGCTCGGCTGAGCGGGCGGCGGTGTCCGGCGCTTGCATCCTCCACGGGCGTTGCACACGCTCCCCACATCTTCGTGATACCTTAAGCAAGCTTCAGGAATGCCTCACCCGGGTCGCATTCCCGGCCGGACGCCACACAGGAGGAATCACACGATGGATCCCAAGCTCAGGACCGCGCTCGCCATCGCCATCGGCGCTGTCATCGGCGTGACGGTGTTCGGCGGCGCGCTCGCATCACATGCGCTTGTGCGCGCGGTAGTGACCGGTGCTCCGGCGCACGCCAGCCAGGCGATGGAATGTCCGCAGGGCGGG
>CAZSUO010000208.1:0-2783 GCA_964610065.1 uncultured Coriobacteriaceae bacterium
TACTGCCCGGCCGCCTCGGCGCGGCGGGCGACGTGCTGCCGCTGGTCGGGGCGGATGGACCAATGCACCCCGACCAGTTTCTCGCCGTGCAGGCGCTTGCGTCCTGGCCTCATGTGGTGGCTCCCTCCGGCTGGTAGAACTTCGCCACGTAGTCGGGCACCGGCTGCAGCGTGTAATTGCCGCGGTAGGGCGTGCGGCGCTCCCAGCAGCCAGGCCCGATCGGGTCGACCGGGATGAGGTAGCGGGTGCCGCTCGCGTCCTCGGCGACGTAGTGGGCGGGCAGGGCCTCGGTCGCGTAGAGCTTGATGGCCTGCGGTGACACCTCCACGAAGACTGCTGTCATGAACTGCCCGCGGTAGATGCGATACCGCTGCGGCCCGAACTCCCCCTCGGGGTCCGTGTACTCGGACCACGCCAGCGGGTAGTCCTCGATCGGCTCGCCGTGGAGCTCCCCCTCGATGAGTTTGTTGGCAACGGCGTCGTCAACGGCCTGGTCGGTGTCGGCGTCCCACAAGAGTTCCCATCCGCTGACCGGCATGACGGCCTCCACCTCAGAGAAACGGCTCTCATCTGTGACCTGCATCGTGATCGCCTCCCGCTCGTCTGATCGCACGCACCGGGCGCCCGCGATGGCGCCCGAGACCTGCGTTCAGGCGTGGGCCGGGGCGAAACCGTAGCGCGCGAACTCGGCGTCGTTCAGCCGCTTGGCGGCCGCGCTCATGCGCTCGGGCTCCCCGTCCGGGTTCTCCCAATGCGCCGCTTTCGCCTCTTCCCACTCGCGCCGTGCGGCCTCGAGCTCGGCCATGGCGGCGCGGGCCTCGTTCATCGCATCGTAGGCGTTCCCGCCCATGCAGTGGGCGCTCATGCCGACCTCGGCGAGGATCTCCTGCTGCGCCGTCAACCGCTCGCGCTCGTCGATCTGCTCAGCCGTCGGCTCGGGGAGCGCGACCTCCGGCTCGTCGTAGGGCGGCAGGTCTCCGAACGGGTCGTCCATGGGCTCCTGTGCCGCGGCTGCTCCGGTCATCGTCGTCGCCTCCCGCTGCCTGTTGTGCCCGTCGCGAGTATCGTAGCATAAAATAGCAGGCCGGTCAAGCGGAAAATGAAAAAAGGGGGCAACATTCCATAGACAGGTGTTAGCGGAACGTTGGCCCTGAGACAGCCTCGTCGATCGCTCGCTCTGCGGCTGCTCGGAGGTGCTCCCGGCGGACCCAGCGGGGGACCGTCACCGTCAGCGGGGGCAGCGGTATGCGGTGGTGGAACGTTAGCCGTCCGTCCTCTATCTCGACGCACTCGTAGATGTCGCGAAGTAGCTCGACCTGCTCCGTCGCCGGCAGGGTGTCAAGCAGGGCCTCAATGCCGCCCTGGCCGATGCGCCTCAGCCACCTCGGGATCTCCGTCCGCCGTTCGGCCCCGTCGCGCAGCGTCGCCGTCAGCTCCTCGTAACGGTGGATCAGCGGCGCCGTCATCTCCGGCAGCATGGCCGCGGGCAGCGTGCCCGAGCTCACCCGCAGGTGGTAGTCGCGGATCGCTGCCTTCACCTCGGCGAGCTCCTCCTGCTGGCTCTGGCGCTCGCGCTCGGGATCGTCGGCCTCGTCGGCGGCCACCTCGCGCACGGCCGCTTCCCACACCGCCCCGTCCACCAGGCGCAACGTCCACGCCCGCACGATGGCGTCGGCAGGGACACAGGAGACACTCACCGGCTCGTGGCGCAGGTCGGGGGGGAGCTCAAACCTCGCCCGGCAGCGGTAGCGGCCGTGCGCGTCGCTGCCGTCGGAGCGCACCGAACTCCCGCATATCCCGCACCGATACAGCCCCGACCAGGTTGACGGCGTTCCGCCGCGGCGCTTCGCCCGGCGCAGGAGGCGGGCCTGCGCCCGCTGCCACATCTCGGGCGGCACGATCGGGTCGTGCAGGCCGGGGAACTCGTCGTCGCCGATGCGCACCCGCCCGGCGTAGACGGGATTGCGCAACATGCGCCAGACCCGGTTGCCGCGCCAGACGCTCTTCGCCCCGCCCCACTGCCGGCTGTTGGCGAGCATGGCGAGCTCGCTCACGCTGCGGCTCTGCAGGAGGTACTCCTCGAAGAGGGTGTAGACCACCTCGGCCTCGTCGGGGATGATGATGATGCGCCCGTCGTCGCGGTCATAGCCGAAGGGGACCGCCCCGTGGTGCTTGCCCTGCTCGACGTTGTGCCGGATCGCGGCCGAGACGTTCTCGGCGAGGATCTCGACGAACAGCTGCGCGAAGACCGCCATCATGCCCATCATCGCCCGGCCGACGGCGCTCGAGCAGTCGAAGTTCTCCGTCACTGAGACCAGGCCGACGTGCGCGCGGCTGAAGGTCTCCATCATATAGGCCCAGTCGTAGACGGAGCGGGAGAGGCGGTCGAGCTTCCATATGATGATGGTGTCGTAGTCCGACAGGCAGCCAAGCATCTCCTGCAGCGCCGGGCGGTCAAAGCGGGTGCCGCTCACCCCGTCGTCAACGTAGAGCGTCAGGTCGAGCAGGTCGCGCTCGAACGCGAAGCGCCTGCAGCGCTCCTCCTGCATGGCGAGCGAGACGCCCTCCAGGGCCTGCTCCTCGGTGCTCACTCTCGTGTAGACGGCCGCTCTCATCGTCGCGGGGCCTCCAGCGTCGGGGCAAGCTCGGTCCTGTCCATCGGCGTCAACGCCCTCTCCTCCAGAAAGCGCAGGTAGAGCCGGGCGAGCGTCTCGTCGGAGGCGAACTCGCTGATCTCGGCCGCAAGCTCGGGCGGGGCGAGGGAGGCCAGCTCGTCAACGTCG
>CAZSUO010000209.1:0-2144 GCA_964610065.1 uncultured Coriobacteriaceae bacterium
CGCACGTTGCGGGCAAGATGAAGTGCGACGAGTCTTGCCACAAGTAGGACTCTGAGCGCAGGCTCCTGTGAGTGGGAGTGAAGTATGTGTACGATGCGGGGGTGGGCTACGGAGCCTGCCCCCGCATCGTATGGTCGACAGACAAGGGGTCAGTCATGATCGGTGGTGTGGGCCGCATCGTTGCGGCTGTGCTCGTCACGACACTTATACTGGCGTCCGGTGGGTGCCAGTCGGTGGAACAGAAGCGGCTGGATATCCGAGAGGGCCTCGAGGCTCCCGCGCTTGCCGTGTTCGATCTCGCGGAAGCAGCTGAGGCCGGTGACATCACCGAGGTCCGTACCTACGCAGACATGACGGCGGTGGGCCTGTCATTCGCGCGGGCCACGATGGCTCGCCTGGAAGCGAATGATGAGACGGGTTCCGCTCCCCCCGCATCCAGTCACGGTGAAGGCTTCCCGGCGAGTGCGATGGAACAGACCTTCGCTGAGCGGTTCACGGCGGAGATGTTCGCAGCTGTTGAGAATGGCACCGTAGTCGCTGAGGGAACGGCGCTCGGCGCGGTGCTCGAGTCGGGGCCTGGCATCGCCGAGTACGCTGGTGAGAACGAAGCCCTTGTGAGTGTGGAGGTGCCGGGTTCGGAGGGTGTGGCCGCGCAGACAGCTCGCTTCCGCATGGCACGCACTGGCGATCGGTGGATGCTGATCGCCGTCGAGGACACGACCGACCTGTACGAGCTGTTCTTCGGAGCCGCCCAGTGACGCAAGGATGGTGTAGATGAGCGACCCAATGCTCGAGAACGCGGAAACACCCGGGACTTCCGGGGCGCCGAAGTCCGCGCCTGCGTGGCGCGTGCCCCTGATCGGTGGCGTTGCCATCGCCGCACTCGCAGGGACGATATACTTCATGACGAGCCCGGGAACCGACGATGGTGCTAACGCACCCGCTGAGGCCACCGGTACAGTCGGCGCAGCCATGGCCGGTCCTGTCGTTGACGTGAAGGTCTCGGAGGCTGCTCTGGCCAGCCAGCCGGAGGGCATGGATCTGTCCACTCCTGAGGCAGCCGTCCGCGCGTATCTCGACTGGACCTCGTATGCGTACCGTATCGCGCAGTCGCGTGTAGCTCTTCCGACGATGAGCACCTATCAGGAAGTGCGTGTGGACTCGTACGTGCAATACAACATCCAGCAAGGTCGCTTGCTCGACCAGTCACTCTCGGAACTCACCTTCGGCGAGCTGCGCGAAGACGCAGAGCGTGTCCACGTTCCCGTACGCGAGACGTGGGAGTACTCGTACGTCTCGATCGAGGAGGCTGGCAAGGTCATCAGTGGTCCTCATACGGTGAGCTATGACGCCACCTACACCGTGATTCCGCAGGGTGATGACTGGGTGGTCAATGAGGTCAAGGCCACGGCGCTGGGGCCGGTCGAGTGACAGCGTCACCCGCACGAAAGCTCGTGAGGTTCCTCGGCTCACCACGCCTGGCGATGGGGCTCCTGCTCCTGCTTGGTGCCTGGACGACCGCAGCCTCATTCGTTCCACAGAACACAGCGTCGGCAGACGCCGTATCCGTGTGGCGGGCCGCGAATCCTGGCCTCTTGCAGATCGTTGATACCCTTGGCCTGCACGACGCGTTCGCGTCGGCCCCGTACGTCGCACTCGGTGTGTTCCTCGCGCTTTGCACAGCGGTCTGCGCCTGGCAGCGAACGGGGGTGGCCCGGCGTCGCGCGCGCACGTTGCGGAGCGCCACCGCTGGAGCAGAGCCCGCTGACATGCCATCCCCCGATCTGGAGATTCCCCTCGCGGCAGGCCTGACTGAGGAGCGTGCGCTCGAGGCCGCGTCAGCCACCCTGCGCCATCTCGGCATCCCTGCCGAGCGCCGTGGCGAGTCGCTTGTATCAGTGTCGCCATGGTGGTCGGTCTGGGGGACCGCGGTCTTCCACTGGGCGCTGGTGGCGATCATCGCGACGCTGGCGGTGGCCGGCTTGGTGCGAGCCGAGGGACAGATGGGCGTGGCGGTGGGTCAGGCCCGGCCCGATCAGCCCGAGTCGTACGGGCAACTCACTGCGGGTCCGTGGTACCGGTGGGACAGCGTAGAGCGTTTCATCCGGGTGGACGACTTCAACCTCGACTATCAGGCCGGTGGC
>CAZSUO010000209.1:2154-2779 GCA_964610065.1 uncultured Coriobacteriaceae bacterium
CACCGTGTCTGTCCTTGACAGAAACGGCGAGGTCCTCGCCTCGCAGATGGTGGACCCCAACCACATCCTCCGGCAGGGTGCGCTCTCGGTCTACCCTGTCGACTACGGTCTTTCGGCCGCGATAGCGATGCTCGACGGCACCGGCGCTGAGATCCAGCGCACCGTGCAGCTGGTCGACTTCGATGGCGGTAGCCCGGACGGGACGTCGCCGCTGAGCGAGATCGGTCTCTACGGACCGGACGGTCAGGTGCTCAACAGGCTGATCGTCTCGGTGCCGTTGGATAGCATGGAGGAGGGCTTCCTCGGACGGCTGCCGCAGGTGCCACGTGCGCGCTTTGTCATCCTGGGTGCCGATGGTTCACCCGTGCTCGATGAGGTGATCGAGCCTGGTGACCGTGTGGAGCTTCCGGCAGGCGGCGCTCTCGAGCTTCTCGGCGTGGACTACTACGCCCGGCTACAGTTGGTGGATGATCCCTCCGTACCGCTGTTGTACGCGGGGGGTGTCATCGCGATGATCGGCCTGGGGATCGCGACCCTTGCACGGCAGATGCTTCTTGCGGCGCGTGTCGAGCGCGATGGCGATCAGGCCCGACTTGTGGTGCGCATGCGCCTCTGGCGCATCCAC
>CAZSUO010000210.1:0-2729 GCA_964610065.1 uncultured Coriobacteriaceae bacterium
TGAGACCCAGGGGCTTGAGGAACTCCTCGAGGAGAACCTCGCCGGGGTGCACTGGCGCGAGTTTCTGGGCTGTCATGGCGGGCCTCATCTCAGTGGTAGTCCAGGATCTGTACGTCGTACGCGTCGCCGTCGTGCCAGGCGAAGCAGATGCGCCATGTGTCGTTCACACGGATGCTGTACTGGCCTGCACGATCCGCGCTCAGCTTCTCCAGCCGATTGGCCGGTGGGCTACGTAGGTCGTTGATCGAATGGGCGTTGTCGAGCATCCGCAACTTGCGCAAAGCGACCGACTGAATGTCCCCCGGAAGCCTCCGGGAGAAGCGTCGCAGGAACACCCGCTGTGTCTCTGTGTCAGCAAACGATCTGATCGTGGTCAATTTATAACGCTCCGCGTCATGCGTCAAGCGTTATGGCTCCCTCCAGCTGACGCTTATGAGACTCGCCCAGCATCCTGCAGGAGGTGAAACGGGGTCTTACCGCTCTCTAAACGCGGGGACACCGGCGGAGGGCGGCTTGGCGCCCTCCGCCCACAACGACGGCCGCACCCCCGGCGTGGCCCGGCCTCAAGGCCTCGCGCTCCCCGCCCGTCCCCCCTACGCGGTCGTGGGGTCCGCCTCGTCCGCGTCGATATCGCCGAGGGGGTGCACCGGCAGCCCCAGCTGGGCGCGGGCCATCTCCGAGAGCAGGTCCTTGATCTCCGGGCTCCCGCCGTTGTGCGCCATCTCGAGGAGACGGGCCACCTGGTCGGGGAACTCCGGCAGCACGCGCGGGAGCGCACCTAAGCTCCGCACCATCTCACAGCTGGTGGGTACGAGGTCCACGCCATCGTGCACGAGGATCTCGTGGAGCTTCTCGCTCGGGCGCAACCCGGTGTACTCGATCGTCGTGGGCACGCCGGAGAGCACGATCATCCGCTGCGCGAGGTCCACGATGCGCACGGGCTTGAGCTGCTGCTCGAGCGCAGCCGACGCTAAGCGCAACCCTTGAGCGGCAGGACGCCGGACTCCAGCGCGGTGACGACCCGCGAGGACACATCGAGGTCCCAGCGGTCCGGGCGCTCCCAGTCCGTCCCCGACGCGAGTGCCTCCTTGATACCGCGCGAGATCGCGCCCGTCTCCGCCGCCACGAGTCGGTTCGCGCCGATTTCCACCGTCACCTGTCGCTCGGTGTTGCGACGCACAGTCACACACGGCGTGCCGAGCATACACGCCTCTTCCTGCACGCCCCCGGAGTCGGTGACAATCGCGGTCGCGGCGCGCTGGAGCGTGAGCATGTCGAGATAGCCGACGGGGTCTACCAGGTGCACGTTGCCCCGGAGGTCGCCCGCGAGCCCCTCCAGGAGCGCCCGCGTGCGTGGGTGTACGGGGATGAGCACCGGCAACGGTGCCGCGCCAAGGGCGGCGTGAATGGCCGCGAGGCGCTCCGGATGGTCGGTGTTCTCTGGCCGATGGATTGTGGTGAGGATGAACTCGTCACCCACCACATCGGCGTGTGGCACCGCACGCGACTCGATGCGCGGAATGTTGCGGAGCACGCTTTCCGCCATCACGTTGCCAACGAAGTGGATGCGCTCGGCGTCCACGCCCTCCGCACGCAGGTTGCGATCCGCGCCGTCCACCGGCGTGAGCAGCATGCTGGAGAGTTGGTCGGTCACCAGGCGGTTGACCTCTTCCGGCATCGACATGTCGCCCGAGCGTAGGCCTGCCTCAAGGTGCACCACCGGCACGCCGATCTTGGCGGCTGCAAGCGCACCGGCGAGCGTGGAGTTCACATCGCCCACCACCAGCAGTGCATCTGGGCGTTCAGCCTGGAGCAGCACCTCGAGTGCCACCATCGCCGCACCGGTCTGCACTGCGTGCGTACCGCTGCCGATGCCGAGTGACCACGCGGGTGCAGGGATGTCGAGATCCTGGAAGAAGATGTCCGACATCAGTGTGTCGTAGTGCTGGCCAGTGTGCGCGAGACGCGCGTCGATGCCCGCTGCCGCAAACGCCGGCATGAGTGGTCCTACTTTGATGAAGTTGGGGCGTGCCCCTACCACAACGATGATGCGCAGAGCAGCCATATCAGTACGCTCCCCGTGAGAACACGACCGCCGGCACCGTGCGCATCAACAGCGCGAGGTCGAAGCCAACGCTCCAGTTCTCGATGTAGTACAGGTCGAGCCGGATCATCTCGTCGAAGGTGAGCGACGAGCGACCGGAGACCTGCCACAGGCCGGTCATCCCCGGCGGTACCTCCATGCGGCGCCAGTGGTGGTCGGTGTAGTGCACGGCCTCGCGCGGAAGCGGCGGGCGCGGCCCCACGAGCGACATCTCGCCGCGAAGCACGTTCAACAGCTGCGGGAACTCGTCGACCGAGAACTTTCGCATCCATTTGCCCACGCGGGTCACGCGCGGATCGTTCTTCATCTTGAAGAGCGGCCCGCTGGCTTCATTGTGTGCCTCGAATTCTTTGAGGCGCGCTTCCGCATCGCGGTACATCGAGCGGAACTTGTACATGCCAAACTCCACGCCGTCCTTGCCCACGCGCGTCTGCCGGTAGAAGACGGGGCCGTGCGAGTCGACCACGATCGCGAGCATCAGCAGCAGCCAGATAGGCAGCCCGATGAGCACGCCGAGGCCGGCGATCGCGAGGTCGAATCCACGCTTGGTGCGCAGCTGACCGGGCGAGAGCGTCACAGACGTGACCGTCATGAGCGGCACACCCGCGATGTCGCGCACGAGCAA
>CAZSUO010000211.1:0-2698 GCA_964610065.1 uncultured Coriobacteriaceae bacterium
TGAAGCTGGTGCGGGTCTGCGGGGAGAGCGTCTCGCAGGTCGCTCGTGACCTCGGCCTGAGCGAGAACTCCCTGCGCAACTGGGTTAACCAGGACAAGATCGACCGGGGCGAGGGCTCGGAGAGCGCCTTGACGACCGAGGAGAAGGAAGAGCTTCGCATCCTGCGCCGCGACAACCGGCGGCTGCGGATGGAGGTCGAGATCTTAAAAAAAGCGACGGCCTTCTTCGCCAAGGACAGCTCGGGCAGTTCGAACTGATCCAGGCGGAGAAGGCCAACTACCCGCTGGGCGCGCTGTGCCGCGTGCTGGGCGTCTCGCGCAGCGGGTACTACGCGTGGGAGGGCCGTCCGCCCTCGCGGCGCAGGCGGCGGAACGAGGCGTTGGTGGAGCGCATCCGGGAGGTGCACAGGGGCAGGCGCGCGGCGTACGGGAGCCCGCGCGTCCAACGCGAGCTCGCCGCGCGAGGCGAGACCGCGAGCTTGAACCGCGTTGCGCGGGTGATGCGGGAGAACGGCATCCAGGCCCGGCGGCGCCGGCGTTTCCGCAAAACCACCGACTCGAAGCACGATCTGCCGGTGGCGGAGAACTTGCTGGCGCGGAACTTCCGCACCGAGAAACCCGACCAGGCGTGGGTCGCGGACATCAGCTACGTGTGGACGGAGGAGGGATGGCTGTACCTGGCGGTCGTGCTCGACCTCTTCTCGCGGCGCGTGATCGGCTGGTCGATGGCCGATCACCTGCGGACGGAGCTGCCGCTCGCGGCGCTCACGATGGCACTGGGCCAGCGGAAGCCAGAGGAGGGGATGATCCACCACTCGGATCGCGGCTGCCAGTACGCGAGCCACGCCTACCGCGACACGCTCGCTACGGCGGCGATCACGTGCAGCATGAGCCGCAAGGGCGACTGCTGGGACAACGCCGTGGCCGAGAGCTTCTTCGCGACCTTCCGCGCGGAGCTCAGCGACCACTGCCTTTGGGCTACGCGCGACGCAGCGCGGACGGCGATCCACGACTTCATCGAGCGGTTCTACAATCGGCAAAGGCGGCATTCGTACCTCGGCTACGTCAGCCCGGTCGAATTCGAAACCCTGGCGGAGAAGCAGGTGCCTGTGGCAGCATGAGAAAACTGTCCACTAAATCGGGGGAATCCCAATCAGGATCCGTGCTGACCCAAATCGTCGTCCCGTTCTCGAGCAGATCATACGTTTCGGAGCGATACAGCAGTTGCGCGAAGACCGGCATCATCTTTCCCTGGTATGTTGTCGCGGTGTTCGGAGCGGTGAGGGTGAAGGTGCCCGACGGATTGTACAGGTTCCAACTCGAATCGACTTTCAACAGCGAGCTCGGGCTCCACTCCTCCCACTCCCAGTCGTCCAGCATGATGCGGACACTGCGATCGCCGTGATTCAGGGCGGAGTACCGCCTGAACACGTACTGCCCCGTCGTCACCGTCATGTAGGCCGTGCAACCGCTCGTGTCGAGCGGTCCCCACCAGACCAGCGTCTCTCCCTTGTACACCTCGACGGAGGTGTACTTCGCCGCCAAGTTGTAGGTCGTCGCAGGGCTCGTCCTCGCGAGGTCGAGGTAGTCCTCGCCGAAGTCGCCGTCCTCGAACTGCGGCACCGCCCAGGTCGCGCAGAAACGCGCCGTCGCGCCGCTCGCAGCGCCGGCGGCCGTCGTGAGACCAATGATCGCCATCACGGTCATGATAGCCCTATTCATGGCTCACCTCCATCTCGGCCGCTTCGGTGGCGGCTTCCGGGGATAGCGCGACCTCCCGCACCGCGGTGAGCACCCCGACGACGACCCCGTCGTCGTTCCGCACGAGGAGGTCGCTCGCCGCTTCGCCCTGCTTGACGTCGGCGTGCCCGCCCTCGCCGTCGGCGACGTCGCCCAGAGGCGCGCTTTCGAACGCCGCGATCGCCTTCTCGGTCGCGAGATCCTCCGCGGCGGTCGCGGTTGACCAGAGCGTTCCGCCGAGCTCGGACTGGAACGTCTCATCCGTGAAGGTGCGGACCGATCCATATCCAGGCTCGTGCCGTACGAAGCGCCCCGCGAGGAGCTCGCTGGACACGGTCACGCCGTCCGACCGCGAGATCTCTCGCGTCAGCTCGACAAACGCCTGTCCGACCACCGCGGCGCTGCGTACAGGCAGCTCCTCCGCGTCGATCGAGAACGCAGCGCTCTCTCCGGACGCGAGACTTCGCTCTCCGAGCGCGGTCCTCGCTTCGCCGACGAGGCTGCGGATCGCAACGGCGACCGTGAACGACTGCTCGATCTCGGAGGCGTTGGTCACCGAGAAGGACAGCGCCGCGGTCGGCGCCGAATCCGCGGCGGCGGTCCATGTCACGGCGAGCGGCGCGGGCATGGACTCGTCCTCCGATTCCTCCGCCTGCGGAGCCGCCTCCTCCGGCTCGTCCGTCGCTTCCACGAGGGCGCTCGCGCTGCCCGCCGACCCGGTCGAAACCTCGCCGTCCGGTTCGCAACCGGCGGAGAGCGCCGCCGCGAGCGCGGCGATCGTCATGAGCGGAATCATCCTGTACATGCTGCCTCCTTTCGAGCGGTGACCGAATCGATCGTTCCCGCCCGGTTCGTGGGCCCGGGAGCGGGCCGTCCATCCGCGGGGAACGTTGGAGGAGGAAGGGTTGGGCGCAGCGTGACGGCGGTATCGCGTTCCTCGATCCGCCAGCGAAATGATC
>CAZSUO010000212.1:0-2657 GCA_964610065.1 uncultured Coriobacteriaceae bacterium
GGCCACTTGAATTACTTTGTAACTGCGCGTTACCATGTCTGCACACAACGGAACCGAGGACTCATGGACAGGGCGATGACCGAGCGCATACCTGAGGGTGTCATAGAGCGTCTGCCCGCCTACCTCAACATACTCATCCAGCTGCGCGGTGATGGTGTGACGACGGTCTCCTCGGCGCGACTCGGTGAACTCACTGCCGTGAATCCAGCTCAGATACGACGTGATCTCACGCACTTCGGGTCGTTCGGTAAGCGTGGGGTAGGCTACGACATCACCATGCTCGTGGAGCGCATACAGCGCATCCTCGGTGCCGACCATGCGCATCGACTCGCACTCGTCGGAGCGGGAAACCTCGGGTCGGCGATCGCGGGGTATCAGGGCCTGCGGCAACATGGCTTCACGGTGACCGCCATCTTCGACAACGATCCCGCTAAGGTGGGTGTCCGCATCGGCGATATCGCCGTGCAGCCGGTTTCCGAACTCGAGGAGATCCTGCGTACCCAGGACATTCGGATCGGCATCGTGGCCGTGCCCTCTGAGGCGGCGCAGGGTGTCACCGATAGGCTGGCAGCGGCCGGCGTACGTGTGATCCTCAACTACACCCCCGTCATCGTGCGGGTCCCTCAGGGGGTCACGCTTCACAACACCGATCCGGTCCAGGAGTTGCTGCACACCCTGTACTACCTCTCGCGGAGAGAGGGCGTCGCGCACGTCTAGTCGGGCGCGGCGTGGCGTGCGATGCGCGGAGATGGTACTCTGACCTGCAGTCACAGATGGCCCGTCAACCGGCGTCACGGGCCTGAAGCTACTAGGAGGTATGCATGGCGGCATTCGGCATTCCCAACGGCCCCGAACTGTGGATCATCCTGGGTATCGTGCTACTGCTCTTCGGCCCGACACAGCTTCCCAAGTTGGCGAAGATGTTCGGCAAGTCGGCCAAGGCTCTGAAAGAGGGCATGGACGAGGGCATGAATGCGATCGACGAAGAGACCACGACCAAGAAGGCCGAGAAGGTCGACAAGGTCGAGTCGACCGATAGCGGCAGCGATTCCTGATCGGATCGGCCGTACGCGACATACAGCGAAGGGCGCCCGCGGGCGCCCTTCGGCATGATTGATGCTTGTGCGCACTACTGCCCGCCGATATACTCTGCCGAGTCATCGAGGGGTCAGGACTCGCCGAGTCCGCATCGGATGATCGCGGACCGACGTACAGGAGTGTTCTATGTTGAGAGAAGTCGCCCTTACCGTGGAAGGCCAGGCCAAGCTCGAGGAAGAGCTGCTGCACCTCGAGACCGTGAGGCGCAAGGAAGTAGGCGAGCGCATCCGCGAAGCAAAGGAGTTCGGGGACATCTCCGAGAACTCCGAGTACGACGACGCCAAGAACGAGCAGGCGTGGGTCGAGAGCCGGATCGCCGAGATCAGCCAGATCCTCGCGAACGCCACCATCATCGAGTCGCCCACACGACCTACTCGCGTGACTCTGGGTGCGCGCGTGCACCTGAAGGACTCCTCGAGTGACGAGGTGTTCGTATACCAGCTCGTGGGTTCGGCCGAGGCGGACCCTACCAACAACAAGATCTCCAACGAATCCCCGGTCGGACAGGCGATCATGGGCGCCCGGAAGGGTGACAGTGTCAAGGTCACCACACCCCGGGGCACACAGATCACGTATGAGGTCGTTTCGATCACCAAGTAGCGGGGGGACGTTGACCGAGCAGCCAGGCATCGACGCACGAACGACCGACGAGATCGCGGCGGGCCGTATCGCCAAGATCGCGGAGCTCCGTGGCGCCGGCGTCGAGCCGTTCCGTGACGGCTTCGAGCGTACCGATCGCGTCGAAGACGTGCTGGCGCGCCACGCCGACCTTGCGGCCGGCGAGGAGACCGAGGTGGTCGTCACGATCGCCGGGCGGGTCATCGCCAAGCGTGACCAGGGCAAGGCGCTCTTCCTGGTGGTCCGTGATGGGGCGAGTGAGATCCAGGTGTTCTGTCGCCTGAACGTGCTCGGCCAGGACCGCTTCGCGTTCGCGTCCGCGCTGGACCTCGGCGACTGGGTCGGTGTCACGGGCCAGGTGTTGCGCACGAGGCGCGGCGAGCTGTCCATCTCCCCCGGCGATGTGACGCTGCTCTCGAAGTCTATCCGTCCACTCCCCGAGAAGTACCACGGCCTGAGTGACACTGAGACGCGCTATCGGCAACGCTATGTCGACCTGATCGCCAATCCCGAAGTGCGGACCGTGTTCGAGACGCGGTTCCGGATCGTTGCGGCGATCCGACGCTTCATGGAAGGCCGCGGCTACCTCGAGGTCGAGACGCCCATGCTGCAGCCGATCCCCGGCGGAGCCACGGCTCGTCCGTTCGTGACGCATCACAACGCGCTCGATATGGACCTGTACCTGCGTATCGCGCCCGAACTCTATCTCAAGCGCCTGCTGGTGGGCGGTTTCGAGCGCGTCTACGAGGTGAACCGTTCGTTCCGCAACGAGGGCATGTCGCCGCGCCACAACCCGGAGTTCACCATGCTCGAGGCCTATCAGGCCTACGGCACGATGGAGACCATGCGTGAGCTGACCGAGTCGCTGATCACCACGGTGGCGCAGGAGGTGCTCGGCACGCTCGACCTGGTGTACCAGGGCACCGCGGTCTCGCTGCGCT
>CAZSUO010000213.1:0-1859 GCA_964610065.1 uncultured Coriobacteriaceae bacterium
TCGGCCAGTGGATCCAGGACGGCCCGCCAATCGCGTTCGAGACCGCCATCGACGTCGTCGAAGGCCGCGCGCGCTTAATCCCAAACGTCACCGGGCGCTGCGGCCAGCTCGAGGGTCGCCCCATGCACGACGTCAACCGCAAAGTGCTTCAGGCAGCCTTGCGCGCGCACTCCGTGGGCAACACCCCGTGTGTCAGAATAGTCATCGAGCGCTTGGATGAGCACACCCTCGGCGGCTTGCTCTACCTGATGGAGTATTCCTGCGCTCTGAGCGCCTACTCTCAGGGCGTGAACCCGTTCGATCAGCCCGGCGTGGAGCGGTACAAGACAGAAGCCAGAACCCTGTTGCGCTCCTGATAACCCCAGAGCAGCCCTCCTTCCCCCCCTCTCACACGTCTCTGGTCCGTACACGGATCGCGCGGGAATGATTGGTGAAACACGAAAGGAGGAAACCATTCGGTGAAGCGGCCGATTAAGGGGGGAAAGCGCGAGGCGCATGGCAGGGAGGCCGCGATGAGGATCTGGAACCGGGAGCAAGTCTACTTCGTATCCAACCGCTGCGAGGAGGCGCGCCTCTTCCTTCTGCCGCGCCGCCGCACGAAGGCGCTCATCGCGTCGTGGCTCGCGAGGGCGCTGGCGCAGCGCGGCGACGGCATCGAGCTGTACGCGTTCGTCTTTCTCTCCAACGAGTTCTTCCTCCTGCTGCGCGACACCAAGGGTCGCCTCGCGGAGTTCATGTGGTACTTCCAGCTCAACCTCGCCAAGGCGGTGAACCGGGAGCTTCGCCGCGCGGGGCACTTCTTCGCGCGGGAGTACCACGCGGCGCCCGTGCTGACGAACGAGGACTTCGAGGAGCGCTACGCGTACATCGTGACAGCGGCGGTGAGGACGGGTCAGCAGGCGAAGGCGCTCGGCGGGCCGTTCTTCTCGTCGTTGGGGATGGCGCTCGAGGAGGAGGCGTTGAGGTTCGAGTGGGAGGACCGGACGCTGAGGCACAACAAGAGCCGGCGTGGTCAGCGGGTGTCGCAGGCGGAGGTGACGCTGAGCCACGAGCTGACGCTGTCGGTGCCGGCGGTGTGGCGAGGCCTGACGAAGGCGAAGCGGCGGGGTCGGATCGAGGCTTTGGTGGAGGCGAGCGAGGCGATGTGCGCGAGAGAGCGGCGGGCGACGGGGCGCAAGGTGCCGAGCGCGAGGAAGATACTGTCGCAGTCGCCGCTGTCGAGGCCGCGGAAGGTGGAGCCGGCCGAGCGGGCGCGGGTGTACTGCCGGGACGAGGCGCTGGAGGAGGCGTTTCTCGCGGGCGCGAGGAAGCTGAGGTCGCTGTACCTGAAGGTGCTCGACGTGTTTCGCAAGGCGGCGGTGAGGGGGCGGCGGTTCGTGGGGATGTGGCCGCCGTCGACGTACGCGCCGTCGACGCTGCGCCCTGTGCGCGTGGCGTAGGGCGCGAGGGAGTCGCATCGTCGTCGAGGCGCGGCGTCCATGCCGCGAATGGAGAGCTCTCGCCGCCGCCCTGGGAGGAACGCGGCGTGTGCTGGGAGAAACCCGCCGCAGGTCGTGAGAACGCGTGGAAGGCGGCGTCTCGCGCGTCGAATCGCGCGCATCGCGTCGAGGAGATCAACGAGCGGAAGTCATCGGTGCCCGGGGAGGCGGTCCGCCTTGCGCGGCGGGCGGCCGAAGCGAGCTGCCCTTCGAGAAATCCCCAGCATCTTCGGTGTGATCCGTATAGTCCCCGCGGACCTGATGGAAGTGAGGCCAACAAAAGTATGGTGAGCTTGTTGTGAGCCAGGCTTCTACGAAGAGCACTTCGTGCTAGTATTCGGGTCCATGAGTGACATCAATCCCCGCAGCGAGGGGAAAGTC
>CAZSUO010000213.1:1869-2655 GCA_964610065.1 uncultured Coriobacteriaceae bacterium
ATACGGACGCGTTCGTAGAAGCTGAGAATAATAAGTGCCTGCCCGAGCCCGCCGGTGCACATCGCCGTGTCGTTGCCGAACGACTTCGAGTCGCAGGAGGTCCGCGTGAAAGAGTCGCCGGTGCTCAGCTGGTAACCGATCCGCGCTCCGACTCTCGCCTGGAATGCCGGCGAAGACAGCTGCGGGATCTCGAGCTCCATCCCGAAGAGCGGCGTGACGGCCCAGACGTTCGGCGCTCCGGACAGGAGCTGGAGGAGGCCTTGGTTCTGAAGGGCGAGATTGAAGCGGAGCCATCGTGTGGGAACGAACCGCGTGGTCGCGCTCAGACCGACCTCCGCGCCCATCCCGGCGCCTAGATAGATGATGGCCCTGGGTGGTTGGTACTTGAAGAAGTTGAGCGCGGGCTTGCCGATGGTCCTCAATACGATGCGCTCCCCGTACGGCAGCTTCTTCGCGAAGGCGTCGAGCCTGCCGGCGAGCTCTTCGCGGATGCGGGACATCGCGAGCCAGGCGCGCTCCCGCTCGAGCCCGAGGTCCTCGAACCAGAACTCGTACTCCTCGAGCAGACGCATGGTGTGCTGGAACTCGCTCTCGTCGTCTTCACGGCGCCACTCGACGCCCTTCGGGATTATGCGCGGCGGGTTTTTTCCTTCCTTGCCGCGCAGGCAGTGCGCATGCTCGACTTCCGTTTCGGGCGCGAGACGCCCGCAGTGATCGTAGAGCCGATCGAGCGACACCTGCAGCAGGATCCTGAAGTCCGCGAGCTCCTCGCCGCCGCACGCGTGC
>CAZSUO010000214.1:0-2652 GCA_964610065.1 uncultured Coriobacteriaceae bacterium
CGCGTAGTAGACACCGTTGCGCAGCGGCGTGCAACGGGTGGCCACAGCGCACGCATGCGAGGGGGCGTGCGGTGCCGCAATCCGGTACCATCGGAGCACTGCCTCCTGACCGATCGGAGCACGATGCCCGCGCTCAAGGAACTGCTCGGCAGCCCGCTCAAGTTCGCGCTCATCGCGGTCGCCATCGCGCTGGTCGTGTCGCTCACCATGGTCACCTCGGCGATGTCCGAGGGACTCCTCACGGGTATGTCCGGTGCGAAGTCGAGCCTGGACGCCGATGCGCTCGTGTTCCAGCGCGACACATACCCCACGATCGAGCGCAGCGTCCTGTCGGCGGATGACCTCGAGGAGATCGCTGCCACGTCCGGCGTGGAGCGTGTCTACGGCTTCGGGCATACGTATGCATCCGTAGGGTCGGTGGACGAGCCGTTCGACGTACGGGTGCTCGGCCTCGGCGATGACACCGCGCAGCTGCCGATCGTGGAGGGCAGGCGCGCGGAGGAGCCGGGTGAAGCCGTTCTCGATACCACAGCCGGGCTCAAAGGCATCGAGCTGGGTGACACGATCACGCTCACCCCGATGGACGCCGAGCTCACGGTGGTGGGCTTCACCGAGGGGCGGCGCTACGTGATGGTGCCGACCGTATGGGTGGACCTGGCGACCTGGGAGGAGCTGCACATCGCGGCGCTGCTCGGTAAGGCCGAGGACGACACCGCGGGCGCGCCTCCTGAGGCGGGCATGGCCGAGCGGTTCGCGGGGAGCGCCTCGGTGGCGGCGATCGATCTCGAGGAGGGCGTGACGCTCGAGGATCTGCAGGACGAGTTCGGCGACCGGTACTTCCTGGCCACACCCCAGGAGGCGGCTGACGCGGGCAACGGCATGCCCGAGATGATCCTGGCGGTGAATGGCATCCAGGGCGTCTCCATCGTCATCGGGGCGCTGCTGGTGGGTGTGTTCTTCTACATCACCACGCTGCACAAGACATCTCAGATCGCGGCGATCAAGGCTATCGGCGCGTCGAACGCGTACCTCTACCGGGATCTGCTGCTGCAGATCACCGTGCTCGTTGCTGTGGCCACGGTGCTCGGCACGGTGCTCGCGCTCGGCGCAGGCGCTGGCATGCCGCCGATGATGGCGTTCGATCCCGACCCTGGCAGGTGGGGTGTGGCGGTGCTTGCGATCTTCGGCACCGCGTACCTCGGCAGCCTGTTCTCCCTCAGGAGCATCCTCAAGATCGACCCGGCCACGGCACTCGGCCGGACGTCGGCGTAGGGAGGAGACGAGATGCTGCAGGTCAAGGAGATCACCAAGTCGTACGGTAGCGGGCACACGGCCGTCACCGCGCTCGACCGTGTGTCCTTCTCGCTCGACAAGGGGCGGCTGCTCGCCATCCTGGGACCGTCTGGATCGGGGAAGACGACGCTCGTATCGATCATCGCGGGGCTGCTCACGCCCACCTCGGGCGAGATCGTCATCGGTCGTCACCCCGCGCACCTCCGCACGACCGCACAGGCGGCGCGGTTCCGGCGCGAGACGGTGGGGATCGTGTTCCAGGAGCACCACCTGGTGCCGTATCTCACCGCGCGCGACAACCTGCTGCTGGTGCCGCGTCTCTCGGGGCGCGTGACCAGAGCCGACCGGGCCCGTGCGGATGAACTGCTCGACTCCTTCGGGCTCGCGGCGCGCGCCTCACATCGGCCGGCGTTGCTCTCCGGCGGCGAACGGCAGCGCGTGGCGATCGCACGGGCGCTCATGAACACACCGGAGATCATGCTGGTGGACGAGCCCACCGCAAGCCTCGACTCGGAGCGCGGATTCCAGGTGGTGGAGATGCTCAAGTCGCAGATCCACGAACGCGGCATGACGTGCGTCATGGTGACCCACGACCCACGGATGGCCGAGCATGCCGACGAACGCATCACGCTCGTGGATGGCGCGGTGGTGGACGCGTGACAGGACGCATCCCCTACGAGGTCGTGCGCTCCGACCGCCGCACGCTCGCTCTCACGGTCGCCCCGGACGGAACGGTGCGCGTGCGCTCTCCGCGCTGGCTCCCGGCACGCGAGATCGAACGGTTCGTGGCGGCCCGCAGCGAGTGGCTCGCTCGCAAGCGCGCCGAGGCGCTCGCGCGCGGATGGGAACCGCCCGCCCCACTCACGGACGAGGAGCGCGCACGCGCCCACGCGCTCTTCACCGAGCGGCTGTACGCGTGCTGGACGGTGTTCGGCCGCCCAGGTGAGGTGATGCCGAAGCTTCGGCTGCGCGCGATGCGCTCGCGATGGGGGAGTCTCTCACCGGCCGGGGCCGTGACACTCAATACGCTGCTCGTCCGCGCGCCGCTCGAGTGCCTGGACGCTGTGATCTATCACGAGCTCTGCCACTTGCGGGTACGCGATCACGGTCCCGGGTTCTATCGCGAGCTCGCGCGTTACGTGCCCGAGTGGCGTCAGCGCCGGGCGGAGTTGCGCGGCAGGCTCTAGGGGGTACACGCGGTCACCGCATGGAGTACGCTTGTCCGCGACATGCGGCCAGCGACTCGATGGGGCGGATGATGGCGGGTCCTCTGAAGCGGTTCCTTCTCGGCGATCCTTTGCACAACCGGGAGGCGATGCACCAGCGTTTGAGCAACCCGGTGGCTCTCGCCGTGTTCTC
>CAZSUO010000215.1:0-2603 GCA_964610065.1 uncultured Coriobacteriaceae bacterium
TACCGGCTCGCTGCGGGCGGTGATCATCCGCTCGCCCACGCCGAACATGTCGATGAACCAGGTGGGGATCATGATCCAGCGCAACCGCGCGCCGAGCAGGAAGTACGCCTTCCCCGGCTCCTCCGCGCGCGCGGCTTCCTTGTCCACCTCGGGCGCGGCGAGCAGCTTCTCCTCCTCGGTCTGCTTGCCCTCGAGGAACGCCGCGTCGTCCGAGGGAGGCCGCTCGGCCGTCGCGGGCGCGGCCTCCTCGGCCTCCTCCTCGCCGAAGCCGATCGCCCCATCGCCCTCTTGCGGCTCGGCCAGGGCCGTGTGCGACGCGAGCAGGATACCCGCGGCCACCCAGAGCGCGTTCCGACGTCGTGTCATCTCGCCCCCCCTTCTCAGCGCGCGACGGGCTCCTTGCCCCCGGCCTTGGCGCCAGTCTTGTCCAAGAGGTCGCTCGACGCGTTCTTGATCTCGTGCAGCAGATCCTCCATGCGCGCGACCGAGCGCTTCACCTCGTCGAGATCCTGCTGGGTCGCGAGCTCGAACAGCGCGGTCATCCGCTCGCGCTTGGCGCGGAAGCCTTCGGACAGCTTGATCGGCACGGACATCGCCTTCTCGAGCAGGACGCCCATCTTCTCGCTCTCCATCAACTTGGCCACGGCTGGCGACTGCATCAGCTTCATCCCGCCGGACACGAGCTTCTCTTTCATCATGTCGATCATCTGTAGACCTCGTTGGTTTTCGGTGCGGCGATGAACCGCCCTCGGCAGGTATATGATTCCGTTCGCCCGGCTGTCAACGAAGTCGCGGGAGGGTGTCAACGCTCAGCGATTCTGTCCTCCCTTTACTGCTCAGCGATTCTGTCCTCCCCTCGGTCATGGCAGCGAGACGGCGATCTCCGCGATTCCGCGACGGAAAGCGCGCGACGCTGCAGGTCGTTTCCTCACGCGAAGCGCACGTAGCTCGACGACCTCGGTCGCCGGCAGGTCGGCGATCAGCTTGTCCTCGTGGTACACGCGCCAGCTCCCGTCCAGGAGCTGCCTGACCTCCACACGGGCCTTCGCGTAGCTCCGCTGTCTGGGCCCGGCCGGGACGTCCAGGATCTTCCCGTCGAGGCGCACCGTGTTGTCGTTCAGCACCGTCGCCGCGTAGCAGAAGCTGCAGATGCGTTCGAGGTCGATCTCGCGACGCACGCGTCGCCAAGCGGGCTTCGACTCCGCCGCGGGCACCGCGACGCGGCTGTTGATCTCCAGGCGCACGCGCGCCAGCACGGCGTTTGCCTCCTCTTTCGTCTTCGCCCCCGCCAGCCGCAGCTCCGACACGAGGCGGTCCTGGTACGTCCCCCAGACGCGCTCGACGCGCCCCTTGGCCTGGGGCGACAGTGCATAGATCGCCTCGATCTCCAGCGCCTTCATGGCGCGCAGCACCTGCGTCGGGTCCTGTTCGCCCCGCAACTCCTCCTCCAGCGTCCAGTGGTCGTCGTTGCGGCGAAAGATGCTGTGTTGGTCCATGTAGATGCTCCACGCCAGCCCGCGGCTCCGGCAGATCTCCAGCAGCAGCTTCAGGTAGCCAGCGGTGCACTCCTGCTCCACGAAGTGCGCCCCGGGCAGCATCTCGCTCGTCGCGTCGTCCAGCGCGCCGACGAGGCAGAGCTGCGGACCGCAGCCTTCCAGCCATGCGTGCTTGCTGCCGTCCCACAGCAGCATCATCCCCGCCTGCGGCCGCCGCTCGCGACGCCGACGATGTCGCGGTGGCCTGTGCTTCCGCGCCGCCTGCAGCCCCGCCTCGCGCAGCCAGCGTTGCACGCTCGCCCGGCTCACCTCGACCCCCTCGAACTCCTCCAGCTTCTCCGTGAAGTGCTGGTCGTTGAAGCCCGCGTACTTCGTGCGGAACAGCGCGACGACGCGCTCTCGCAACGCATCCGGAGCCCTGTTCCACGGCGGCCTTCCCGTGTTTCCGTGAATCACCGCGTCCGTGCCTCGCAGCTCGACCTCTCTGCACACGCGCCGCATTTGCCGCTTCGAGAGGCCGCACTTCTCCGAGGCTCCCCCGGTCGTGAGTTCCCCGCGGCACACGTTCCGCACAGCATCCAACCGCTTCCATTGTTTCTCGCTCAACTTGTCCATCCTCCTGTCATACGAGGGGGCGGACATATTCGCTGAGCAGTTAGGCGGACGTTATCGCTGAGCTACAACAGACGATGAAGAATAAAAGAGGGTATCGGCTCATCCCGGCTACGCTCGCGCTCCTGTGGGCGTGTGGTGACGGCCAAGCGGACACCGACGCTGACGCGGGCACCGACGCGGGCGCGGGCACCGACGCCGACACGGCGAGCTGTGAACAGGAGTACTGCGACCAGATCCTGATCCCGGCCGACGTCTGTCCCATGGGCTCCGAGCTCGCGCCAGAGTGCGACGCCGAAGCGATTCCGTTCGGCTGCGGCGACGAGCGACCCGTGCATTGGGTGAGCCTCGACGAATTCTATATCGACAAGTACGAGGTCACTTACGAGCGCTACGACGCGTGCGTCCTCGCCGGTGTCTGCGATCCGTCGGGGCACACATGGGAATTGATGTCCGTTTTCGTCAACCACTACCCGCCGGAATGCGACGGGGAAG
>CAZSUO010000216.1:0-2596 GCA_964610065.1 uncultured Coriobacteriaceae bacterium
CAACAAATTGCTCCAGCCGTTCAGCCGCGACGCGGACGGCACCCTGCCCGGCGAAGGGGGCGCGGTCTTTGTGCTCAAGCGCCTCAAAGACGCCCTGCGCCAGGGTGACCGCATCTACGCCATCATCCGCTCCACGGGCATCGCGGCCGCATCCATCGATCAGCACCAGCGCGTCCCGACCCCGGAGCGGCTCACGCGCGCAGTCAGCCGCGCCATGCACGCCGCCGACGTCACGCCCGATTCGATCCAGCTCCTCGAGACGCACGGCTCGGGCATCCCGCACTCCGACCAGACCGAGTTGCAGGTCATGCACGAGATTTACGGCGAGCGCAAGCCCGGGCAGCCGGTCATCGGCCTCGGCTCGGTCAAAGGCAACATCGGCCACACCCTCTGGGCCGCAGGCGCGGCAGGCATCCTCAAAACCGCGCTCGCCATTTTCCACCGCACGCTCGCGCCGCATGTGGCGGTCGAAAAGCCGCACCTGCGGGTCATGTCGGCGAAGTCGCCCCTCTACCTGCTGGCCGACGCCCGCCCCTGGATACGGGGCAGTAAGAAATCGCCGCGCCGGGCGTGTGTCACCGCCATCGACTTCACCGGAACCTGTGCCGCGGCCATTCTCGAAGAATACCCGGAGGAACCATGAGCCGGGCCCTCCACCTTTACGACTCGTTCGACAGCGAGTTGATCCTCATCGGCGCGCCCAACGATGCCGCGCTCGCCGACGAGGTCGGCCGCGTGACCCACTTCCTCGAGCATGCGCCGGACGTTCTGCTGCAGGATGTCGCCTACACCTGTGCGCGCTCCGCCCGTCAGATGCCTTCGGTCATCGCCGTCGTCGCCACCTCCGTGTCCGACCTGCGCGACCGCCTCTCGCTCGCCCACAAGAAGCTCGCCGAGAACGCCAGCCGCATCCGCGACAAAAGCGGCACCTATTTCTTCCGCGACCGCCTGCGACCGCGCGGGCGCATCGCCTTTCTCTTCCCCGGCGCCGTCTCGTTCTACCCGGACATGCTGCGCGACCTCTCCCTCGTCTTCGAGGAGTGCCGCAGCGCTTTCGACGAACTCGAAGAGGCGCTCCAGACCGAAGACACCGACCGCTTCTCGCCGGCCGACTACGTCTTCCCGCCCGCGGCGTGTTACCGCAACGACGCCGAAGCCTTCAGCGCGCACGCTTTCTCGGAGTCGTTCATCGCCGTCCACGCCGCCAACACCGCGCTTTTCCGCCTCTTCGACCGCATGGGCGTCTCTCCCGACGGCCTCGCCGGATTCAGCGGCGGCGATTTCGCGGCGCTCGACGTGGCGGGCGTCTACGGCAACCTCTCGCGCAATAAGCGCATCGTCTTTATGCGCGAAGGCTACCAGATGCTCAACCGGCTCGTCGACCGCGACGACCTGCCCGCCTGCACCATGCTCTCCGTGCTCGACGCCTCGCGCGAGCTGATCGACTCGCTGATCGCCGCCCACCCCGGGCGCATGGCGCTCGCCTTCTTCCATAGCCCGCGCCAACAGTCGGTGGCGCTCTCCCCCGAGATCCTGAAAGAGGTGACAGCCGCCCTGCACACAGCCGGGGCGAAAACCATGGTCGTGCCCATGAACCGCCCTTTCAACACCCCGTGGTGTTCCAAGGCGCTCCCCCCCATCAAGCAGTTCCTCTCGCACTGGGTGCGCCACGTGCCAAAAATCCCCGTCTACTCGTGCGCCACCGCCGAACGCCTGCCTTCGCAGCCGCGCGAGATCCTGCACCTCACGGCAGACCAGTGGACCTCGCCAATCCGCTTCGACGACACCATCCGCCAAATGTATGAGGACGGGTTCCGCATCTTTATCGAGCTGGGCGCACGCGGCAACATGACCAACGCCATCGACGAGACGCTCAAGAACCAGGCGCATCAGGCGGTCGCCGTCAACCGCATTCACCGCTCCGGGCTCGTCCAGCTCCATCATGCCCTGGGCGTGCTGGCGGCCCAAGGCGTCCAGCTCGACCTCACGATGCTCCACCTCCACCGCCGCCAGCACGTGCTCGACTTCGACAAGCCCCTCTCGGTCACACCCTCCACGGAGAATGAGCTGCGCCTCTCGGCCCAGCTCCCCAGGCTCACCGTCTTCTCGCCCTCCGGCGAGTTTCTCACCGCCACACGCCCCGCCGGCAGCACATCCCGCAAGGCGCTCCCCTCCAGCGGCGACAACCACCGGATCGATTTCGGCGCGGACTTCCCCATGCTGGCCAACGCAGACATCCTCGACGAGCAACCCGGCGTCCTCGAAATCGCAAAAGTCGTCACGCTCGAGGATTACCCCTTCCTGCGCGATTACGCCCTCGGCACGTCGCAGCTGTCCTATGCGAATCCGAACCTCAAGGGGCTGACCCTCCTCTCGCTGATTTCGGGTCTGGAAATGATGTCCGAGGCCGCGCGCAAGCTCGTGCCGCGCCGCCGCGTCGCTCAAATCGACAACCTCCGCGCGACGCGCTGGGTCGGGTTCGAGCGCGGCGGCGTGCGCGTCATCATCCGGGCCGAGCGCATCGCCTGGCCCGACGCCCAGTACGCCGCCGTCAAAGTCCAGCTCCGCGACGACTCGCCCAACAGCGCCTTCACCT
>CAZSUO010000217.1:0-833 GCA_964610065.1 uncultured Coriobacteriaceae bacterium
TGGCGCCTGACTTCCTGTCAATCGCCGAGCTAACGAGCGATATCCGCACGATGGGTGTCCTCGTAGGACCGGGGCGCGGAGCGTCGGCAAGTGCACTCGTGTGCTATCTGCTCGGAATCACCACTATCGACCCGCTTGAGCACGGTCTCTTGTTCGAGCGACTGCTTCCGGCCCCCGGTGCGCACATCGACATCGACCTCTGTGTGCCCTCTCGGCGGCTTGGGGAGATCGCCGAGCGCCTGGGCGCGCCCTTCGACCCTGCGGGCGGGCACGGGCTGGCCATCGAGCGGAACGATCTTGCAGTCGACGTTGTCGGGCTGCGGGCGCTCGACCGCATCGAGGTCACACTTGAGCGCATCGCCGAGTATGGCGGGCCAAGCATCAACCCATGGCGCATCGCCGCCGATGATCCTGACACGTACGCACTGCTGGGTACTGCGCCCAACGTCGAGGCCGTCGGGCTGCTCGACAGCCTATCGGCTCGCCGCGCCGTATACGAGGTGCAACCCCACTCAATCAACGAGCTCGCGTCGATCGTCGCTCTCAACCGCCCGGGCAGTCTCGAGAATCTCGAGACGTACGTGTCGCACACCGAGAGTCCAGATCGTGGGGCCCAGACGCCGCGCCTTGCCGAGCTCCTTGCGGACACGCGCGGTCTCCTCGTCTATCAGGAGCAGGTCGCCCTGGCTGCCATGTCCGTCGGCGGTTTGGATGGACTGACCGCAAACCTGCTTCGCAGGGCAGCAGGTAGGCGCGACAGATCAGTGCTCGATGACCTTCATTCGCTGTTCCTCGCGGGCGCGCACACTGCAGGACTCGACGAGAGCGAAGCC
>CAZSUO010000217.1:843-1173 GCA_964610065.1 uncultured Coriobacteriaceae bacterium
TTCTGCAAGAGCCATGCGCTATCTGTGGCGCTCATGGGCTACTGCGAGTCGCACCTTGAGACGCACTTTCCGAAGGAGCGCGCTGCGGCCCGCGAGTACCTGTCCAGCCTTCCTGAGCCGCTACCGTGGCTCCCACTTGCGCCTGAGGACACCTCAGTCGCGCTGAACCTGGGTTCGCCTGAGTTCGATGAACTCGTGCAGCCACCCCGGGCGGGTGAGGTGGTGCTGCTGGCGAGTGAATCACCCCGCGTACTGTTAGAGGCGGCCACAACGGCGGCGCGTGATGCTGCCCAAGCGGGCACCGAGGTGGCATGCGTCCCACTGAGCCAC
>CAZSUO010000217.1:1183-1654 GCA_964610065.1 uncultured Coriobacteriaceae bacterium
AACTTCTCATTCGAGCGAGCAACAGATGGCTCCGACAGCATCAGAATCCTGCGCACCCCTCGGGCGAGCGTCGAGATGGAGGGGGCAGAGTTGTTCGAGAGCCCACGCCCAAGACTACTGGTCTTGGACAGGCTGGACCTTGATGAGTCAGTGCTGGGCAATCCGAGTGCTCCAGCCGTACAGGCTGTGGCGAAGCAGCTCACGATGCTTGCTCAGATGCATCGGTGCGTGGTGATGGTGACGCTACGAACGGATGGATCGCCCGAGAAACTCGGACGGTTCTCGGGCCTCGAGTGGGCGTGCGATGTAGTTGTGACCGTGGAGGACGACAAAGCGGCTGAGGGCGAACGTCGCAGGATGACCGTGGTGAAGGCCAATCGTGGTCGCGGCAGCTTGGCAACTCCCTCAGATTTCGGCGATCGAGTCTGAGATGACGCGCGTACGCCCTACCCCTTCATCAGCATCCAGACT
>CAZSUO010000217.1:1664-2559 GCA_964610065.1 uncultured Coriobacteriaceae bacterium
GAGACCATTTCTCTCATCTCGTCGCTCTTGAGGCTATCGATTCTGAGCGCGTTGTCGACCCGCTGCGCCCAGCCGTCCATCAGGGCGAGCCGCATCGTCTCCCAGAAGTCACCATCCTCCGGCTGGAAGTACTCCCACACAAGGGCATCGGCGATTGGAATCAGGTGAGGTCGCTTGCGAGCGAGGATCTTCCCTGCAATCACCCAGTCCACGCCTCGGAGGGTCTTGAGTAGCACCCAAAGAGCTTCTGCATGGGCGAGGGCAGCGACAGCACCCGGCTCCCACAGACGGACAACTGGATCGATCTTGGACAAGTGGCCCAGCGCGTCATCACGAAACTGGCCGTCCTCGAGCAGAGCTCGAGCCGCCTTCGGGGTGATGTCGACGCTGAGCAAGTGGACCGCCAGGAGGTCATCAGGTCCGATGGAGTCTGGCTCGTTTGCGCCCACCGTGTTAAACGTCACGGATGCGTAGTTGCTGGCATCATCGAAGTAGTCGCCAACCCGCTTACGCGCACCTGCCTCATCGTCAAGAATCTTCTGTATCTGCCTACGGCACGCATCCACCTGCACGGCACTCACGCTCATATCGCCCTCCTTGCTCAGCCTGACGAACACGATCTTGCTGCCGATCTGAATCGATTCAGTGTCCTACCACGCAGGCGCTTTGGGCGTGCTAGCGAAATCGATCACTCGCCCCACCCTGCCTTATCCTCAGCCGCCATCGCCGCCCCGCCAGGAGGCTTCACGTCGAGGAGGAAGTCCTCCTCCTCGTGCTTGCCCTCGCTCCGGCTCTTCTCCACGCGCACCATCACGTGTATGCGCGTAAACAGCCCCGACAGGAGCGCCTCACCGGTATTGAGGTTAGGCAGCGCCTTCGCTTCGTCTTCGCCCAT
>CAZSUO010000218.1:0-2548 GCA_964610065.1 uncultured Coriobacteriaceae bacterium
ACCGAGTAGCCGGGGTACCCCTCGGCCACCGTGGCGCCCGAAGGGTCGGTGAGCACGACGTCCATGTCGCTGCCCGGCCACGCGAGAATCACCTCGAGGTCACCATGTTCGGGAGGGACGACCGCCACCCCGGCGTCGACGGTCTGGCCTTCGGAGACGCTGCCCAACTGCTCGGCAAGGATGTTTGCTCCAGATCGGACGACCTGTGCCTTGGTGAGCTGAGCGACGAGTTCCATCACGACATCGACACTCGCGTAGCCGTACTTTCCGCCGCTGACGTCTGCAATCTCCTCAAGGAGCGGTTCGTCGATGGCGCCTTGATCCCCGAAGCCGATCGTATAGATTCTTATGCCATCGGCACCTGCTGCCTCCGCCGCTGCAAGGATGCCCTCACGGCTGTTCCCCATCGTATCCTGGCCGTCGGACAGGTAGATGATGGCGCGATCCGAACCCCTGGGAGCGGCTGCCAGTTGATCGACGCCCACCTGTATGCCGGCGAGCATGTTGGTCATGTTCCAGGTGGTGAGACCCGACACCGCGGTCCGCTGGGCGGCCTGGTCGTCGGTCAGCTCCAGCACCGATGTCGATGAATCGGAGAACGTCCCGACACCGACCGTCGACCCGGATGCTGTGTTGTTGTTCATTATGTCGAGAACGGTGAGCCCAGCATCCTTGGCGGCCTCGATCTTGGTTCGGTATCCCGAAAGGTCCGCCATCGAGCCGGAGACATCGAAGACGAGCGACGTGGCGGAGACGGTCGTAGCCACAGGGGGAGACGCCCAGTACGAGGCTGGCACGAGGCCGTAGTAGACGTACTGGATACCCATCTTCTGCTCGACGGTATCTCCGCTCGCCTTGAGTTCGTTCTTGGCTGTGTGGAACGCACGGAGTCTGTCAGCGCCAGGATCGTCGATCATCTTCCTGATGAGGTCGCGCGCGACTCCCGAGTAGCTGATTCTCGTGGATGCGATCACTGTATCAGCGCCGTCAGCCAGGAGCGCGAGCGGAATGCAATTGGACACGCCACGAGAGGGAACCAGTTCGTCGGTCTCGGAGCCATCAGGCCTCTTGACCGTTACGGTGTCAGGACCGACAACGGCCCCGTAGCACGCACCGGTGAGGAGCATGTCTGCAGCCTGCGCCTGCTGGATGCCGTATGCGTCCACGTAGCGTTCAACCGCTTTGGGATCCGGGTCTTCGCCGCTCCACGAGCTGCAGTTCTTCCAGTTACCATGCAGGTTCAGGTAGACGAAGCCGACCGCGCTCGTGTCCGGAGGCGCGGTGGCGTCGATGCCGCCCAGCTTGCGGGGAAGGCAGCTGTAGATGTGACTATCCGGCGTACCTAAGGCACTCGCAACCTCTTGCACAAACTTCGCACGCCTGGGTTCGTTGATGTGATAGATGAGTGAGTCCGAGCCGTCGGGAATCGCATCGCCGGAAGGGTCTGCGAGTCGCTTGTTAAGTAGGGCGAGTGCATCTGTTGGCTCATCGGGTAGCGGGAGCCGCGCCACGGGAATCTCGACCTGACGGTCACCATCGGTGTCACCATACCAGTCGTCCGTTGCGACGTTGATATCCTCAACACCTCTCTGGGGAACCGCCAGAGGATCAGCCTCCCAGACAGGATTGAGCGGATGGTACATCTTGACCACGTCAGTGGAGCCGATGATCTGTATTGCCGAGGGCCGACCCTTGCCGGCAATCCAACGATCGATCTCCCGATCAACGCTTGTTGTACGACTGCCGTCAACGTCAGCGACCTCGCCGATGACCGACAGGATCGCGCGCAGGTCATCCGCCCCCTGCCTGGGATCCGTCATGCCGCACTTGGCAGCGAGAACGTCCAAGTCCGTGACAACCAGCACGTACCCCCCGTGAGCGGCAGCCGGAGCGGACTGTGGCTGTACACATAGCACCGCAACAAACAGCAGAACGACAGCCAAACGAAAACAACGGTTATGTCTAGTCAGACTCATGAACGGTCGCCTCGCCGGTCTCCTCGTTAATGATCACGACAACGTGCACGGTGGGCTGCTCACCACTCGTTGGTACCGAAGAGGCTGCTGGCGGGTACATCCTGATCTGGCCGTACGCGTGCCCACCGAACTCGTACCGGCTCACGCTGACTGCACCGCCAACATACTCTAGGTAGTCGTCAGCCGCAGCCGCATCGGCAGCCCGGCGAAGCGCATCCTCCTGCTCGGGAGTGACTGGAAGGGTTGTGACCTGCGACACGGGGCCTTGATCATCGCCAGCTCCCGCGGTCGTATCACTTGAAGTCATGCTGGCATCATCCCGCATGACACCCCCACTTCCTCCTGCTCCGCCGCCGCCCGCCGACAGCATGGCCGCCACCAGTCCGACACTGGCAATCGCCACCACGGCGCCGATGATTCCGCCTACCAGGGCATGGGACGAACTGCTGGGAATTCCATACCACCAAGTCAGAAGATTCCAGACAATGGCGCCGACCAAAGCGGCGGTGATTACCTGCTGGTCGACCAGAGACGCCGATTTGACGATGTCGCCGCCAATCGTTTTAGCGACG
>CAZSUO010000219.1:0-2537 GCA_964610065.1 uncultured Coriobacteriaceae bacterium
GTCCAGGAGGCCGGCCGCGGCCCGCTCAGGCTCGACGTGTTCGCCGCGGACCCCAAGGCGGTCGCCGGCGGCGGGCAGCGGGCGCGGCGCGGCGGCGAGCAGGGGGTGCTCGTGTTCGACGCGGATCCGTTCGCGTCGCTCCGCGCGGAGCTGCTCGCGTACCGCGAGCGGAAGATCGTGAACGGGTTGGCGGACGAGGCGGAGGAGCTCAAGATCGAGGGCCCGGCCGCCCAGAGGCTCGTGCGCGAGGACGGCGTGTGGCGGCTCGAGGCCCCGTTCGAGGCGGGCGCCGACGCGACCGCGGCGCGCAACGCCGCGCGGCTCGTCGCCGAGGTCGAGGTCGAAAGGTACGTCGCGGAGCGCGCGGAGGAGGCGCACGGCTTCGCCAAGCCCTACGCGAAGGTCACGGCCCGCTTCGCGGCGCGGCCGGGCGGTGCGAAGGACGCGGGACCTGCGGCGGCCGGAAAGAGCGCGACGCTCGAGATCGGCGCCGAGGCAGCGGCGGACGGATCGCGCTTTGCGCGCTTCCAGGGCGGGGACGGCCTCGTGTTCGTCCTCAAGAAGGAGAAGATCGACGCGATCACCGCGCCGCTCGTGGCGCGGGATCTGCTCGCGCTCGAGGCGGGCGATCTCGCCAAGGTGACGATCCACGCGAACGGCGGCTCGCTCACGGCTTTGCGCGAGGGCGATTCGTGGAGGGCGGAGGGCGGCGCGGCGGAACCGGCTGCGCTCGATCGACCGCTCGGCGAGCTCGGCTCGATCCGGACGATCCGGGGCGCGGGCTTCGGGCCCGCGACGGGATTCGAGGCGCCCGTGCTCCGGATCGAGGCCTGGACGAGGAAGCAGATCGACGGCGGCGCGGCCCCCACCGTCCTCGTGTTCGGATCCAAGACCGCCGATCCGAAAGAGGACGGCTACACGGCGCGCAGGGGGGGGATCGACGTGACCGTGATCGTCCCCGCCCGGCTCGTCGACGAGGTCGTCGCGCTCGTCCCGGCTGCGCCGCCCGCCTGAACGATCCCCAGAACGCAGCTGATTGTGCCGTCCGATCTCAAAGGCCGTCGCGCCTACCTCTTTGAAAGCACCACCAATCAAGGAGGGAGACATGACGGCCGACCAGATTCTCCGCAGCATCCAGGCGATTTGCAAGAGCACATGGAAGCGCCACGTCGTTAATCTCGCCCTGCTCGTGCACGCGGCGTTCGAGTGCAAGCGGCTCGGCATCGCGGCGCTCGGCCGCGCGATGCGCTGCGCGACGAGTCCGAAGCACGCGATCAAGCGCGCCGACCGCTTCTTCGGGAACGAGCGTTTCGACCACTGGGCGGCGCAGGAGCAGTTGCTGCGGGCCGTCATCGGGCCGCGCAAGACGGTGTTCATCCCCGTCGACTGGACGAAGGTCCGCGAGTGGCCGGCGCTCGTGGCGGGCGTGGTGAAGCGCGGTCGTGCCGTGCCGGTGGCGTGGGCGGTGCTGGGAAACCGGGCGCTCTACAAGAGCCAGAACGCGTTCGAGAACGGTTTCTTCGCGTGGCTCGCGCAGGCGCTGCCGGAGGGAGTGCGCGCCATCATCCTGCTCGACCGCGGGTTCAAACGCGTGAGTCTGGTCAAGCACCTGCGCCGCTGCGGGCTGTCGTTCGTGATTCGCACCGGCGGCAACGTGCGGGTGCGGCACCCGTCGTTCACGGGGCGAATGGACGAGCTCGTGCAGCGGCGAGGCGACGTCGTCGATCTGCCCGACGCGAGCCTGCACTCGGAGCGGCCGACGCGGGTCCGCGTGGTCGGTCTGTGGGAGCGCGGCCAGAAGGAGCCGTGGCTGCTGATGACCGACCTCGAGGACGACGTCGCCACGGTGGCCACGGCGTACGGCCGCCGCTTCCGCATCGAGGAGACGTTCCGCGACGAGAAGGACACGCGCTTCGGAATGGCGCTCGGCCAGCTGAAGATGACGAAGGCTGACCGTCTCGAGCGCATGCTCCTCGTGGCGGCGCTCGTGCACTTCATCGCCATGCTGGTCGGCGGTGCGGCGCGCCGGCTCGGCCTCGACCGCCAGTACCGCGCGAACACCGTCCGCAACAAGCCGACGCACAGCGACTTCACGCTCGGCCTCTTCTTCTTGTCGCGGCTTCGCCTCAACTTCGCGGAATTGCAGCGCGACTGCTTCTCAGAGTACGAACGGGAGTTCTGGGGATGACTCAGGCCGCGGCGCCGTTGACGAGGCGCGGCATCGACCCTAGGATGGCCCCACCGAAAAGGAGCGTGACATGAAGAGACTCGAAGGGAAGACCGCGATCATCACCGGCGCGGCCGCCGGCATCGGCGAGACGACGGCGAGGCTGTTCGCGGCGGAGGGCGCCAAGTGCGTGCTCTGCGACGTCACGGCGGACGGCCTCGAGCGGGTGGTCGGCGAGATCCGCGCCGCCGGCGGCGAGGCGATCGCGGTCCGGTGCAACGTCGCGGACGAGGAGGAGGTCAAGGCGCTCGTCCGCAAGGCGCTCGAGGCGTACGGCCGGCTCGACGTGCTCGTCAACAACGCGGGGATC
>CAZSUO010000220.1:0-2527 GCA_964610065.1 uncultured Coriobacteriaceae bacterium
ATGAGCAGACTGCAGCTCATGCTTCTCGCCGCAGTGCTCGCACACTCCGCCCCGGCTCTTCCGGGCCGGCGCGGCGGCCTGGTTCACCACGTTGCGGATCCGTGGTCCGATGAAGTGGTGGTAGTCCTGGACAGTGCCGACGAAGCGCGCCATGTCTCTCCTTGCTGCCTCAGATGCCGTATCCCGCCGAATGCTACCGCTGTGCACCAATGCTCCGAAGTGTAGCCGAGCGGTCTGACATGCCTGTCCCGGGCGCGAGTGAGTACTCACACGTGGGCGGCGGCGTACCGACGCCCCCCGGTCAACGAATGTCCGCATCTCCCGTGAGGCAGGTCTGGACGAGACGCGCGGCGTCGATCGCTGCTTTGATAGCGGAATCGGGGTCCTCGGCGGGGTGAGATACACGCCGGCCCCAGACATCGATGCCCTCGCCGCGCCACACCAGATTCGACGTCTCCCGGACACGGAAGAACCACCCGGGCAGCTCCTGAACGATGGTCGGGTACTCGCGAAGAATGCGATCCGTGTCGAGGCGCTTGACTTCACGTCTCATGCTCCACCGCCTCAGAACCTCTCAGGCTACCGACGGCGTCCCGGCGTCGGCCGCAACGCGTGTCAGGCGCCCCGCGGACCGCCGGAGAACCAACGCCTCGAAGTCCACGATCGCCTCGGGCGCAGAGAACGCGCGGAAGGGCACCCCCAGTAGGTAGCGGTCGCCGCTGAACAGGATCACTGAATGGCGCCCATGGGCGACCTCGCTCACGAGCTCCCAACAGGTACTGATCTGCTGCAGGGCTCCCCCGCTTTGAATGACGTGTTCTGTTGCCAGCACCGTCTGCGTCCCCAGGACCGACATTCGATACAAGAGGTCGGCTCGGAGACGGTCGCGTGCCCGACGTCTGCCTGCGGCGAGTCCCGCGAGCGACGCGATGAGGAGCGCCCCGGTGATGAGCGCAGCACCCAGAAGGAAGGCGCTCACCGTGGTTTCGCCATCCAGCAAGGACCAGAAGACGAGTAGTCCGTTCGCCCCCAATGAGACCCACAGCACCGCGATGCGCCTCTGGCGTTGCCGCCTAAGTGGGCCGACGATACGCAGGTCACTCAGCATCGCCACCACATCCTCCTCCGTTTGTTCGAAGGAGACGCTGAAGAGCGCCGTTTGTGCGGCGGATCCATTCAATGCAGGCGATGCCTGCGGATTCTCGGTCTGCACCTACTTGTACGCCGTCCAGTCGTAGTATGCGAAGGTGACGCCCATCAGGGAGCAGTTCATGGTCCCGGTTATCGCCATCTGACCGGCCTCCTCGCCTCTGGCCGAGGTGCCCGTGTAGTTGCACACGACCGATTGACCGCCCTCCTCCATGGTCACGGAGAACGTGACCCTGGTGCCCGAGAACTGCGCTGTGCCGCTGTAGCCGTTCACCGTCGCCGTACCGGTGCCGTTCTCGTTGAGTTGCACTGTGACCGGAAGGCTCTTGTCAGCCTCCACGTCCGCCACGGTACTCGACAGCGATGCGTTCGCGCTGTACGTGCCGGCGATCTCCTGGGCGGTGATGGGCCCCGTGGCGGGAGTGTCCTGCGCCCCGGTGAGCGCCCCTTCCGCCTGATCGGGGCCTGCGGTGTCCTGAGACTGCTCGCTTTCGGCCTCTTCCGGCGGGTAGTACGTGTCGTCATACGGATTCGGGTAGGCCGACTCGCCTTCTCTGGGCCCCGGGTCGCTCGCGAACCCATCGAAGAAGTCGCAGCCGAAGAGCAGTAGTGCCACCAGTATGATGCCCACGATGATCGTGCGGTGCTTCCGTGATTCTGCCATGTCATCCTCCTCGGTGCGGTCAGGCGGCGACGAACCGCTTGCGCATGGCGACACGCTTGTCCAGCTCCGACTTGAGCCCTGCCTCGTCTTCGAACCGTCGGCGCGTCTCACTATCCCACTCGGATTCCGGGACGACGCGGTATCCTAGACCGGCATAGAACGGCGCGTTCCACGGCAGGTCGCGATAGGTGGTGAGCGTGATCTCCTCATAGTGTTTCGAGCGCGCCCAGTCCTCCACAGCCCCGACGAGTGCCGTACCGACACCCCGACGTCCGTGGGCGGGAAGCACGTCGAGCTCAGCCAGGTGGACGCGCGCGTCTGTCACGACCACGCGCACGAACCCGACGGGGAGCTCGTCCGGGCCGAGCGCCACACAGAGCGTGCCGTCTTGCTGGGCGGCGAGAAAGACGGATGCGGGAGTGACGTGCTCAAACAACTCCGCCGGCACGGCGTCTCCGAACAACTCTGCGGCCCCGCGCTCAATGTCCGGAAGCACGGAAACGTGTTCGAGGAGAGCGGAGACGACCCTGTAGGAATCCCCCATTCCCACTCCAATCCATCCGACGCGACGTGCGATGACCCGCAGCACGCACCCTGAGGGTCACCCGATCAACTCGTGGTTCATCTCAGCGTAGCGCGTACATGACCCGACCGGAAGTACGGGCCAACGCGGCGAGTCGGTGTCGAGGCGCTTGTTAACCACCGTCTCCCCGG
>CAZSUO010000221.1:0-2516 GCA_964610065.1 uncultured Coriobacteriaceae bacterium
TGTCGCTCGCAGCGCGTCAGACACCGAGACCGTGCCCGCCGAACTCGTTCCGGAGCGCCTGCAGCACCTTGCCCGCGTACGACGGGTCGTCCCCGGAGTCCAGGCGGAACCGCAGCGCCGCCTCGATGACCGGGACGGGTATCCCGGCCTCCCGGGCGGCCTCCACTGTCCAGGCCCCCTCACCGGTGTGGCCCACGCTGCCTGACACCGGCGTGAGGTCGTCGCCATGGCGGGCGTATGCGTCACGCAGCCATCCAACCAGTCTCGACTCCACGACGCTCGCGTGTTGGTACACGTCGGCGACAGCCCGAAGGTCGAGATCGTCGCTGACTCGACGCATGAGCGCGAAGCCTTCGGCGATGGCCTGCATCATCCCGTATTCGATGCCGTTGTGGACCATCTTCACGAAGTGTCCGGATCCCACGGGGCCGAAGAGGCGATAGCCGTCCTGTACCGCGGCGTCGGCGAAGACCGCCTCGGCGCGCTCGAAGACATCCGGGTCGCCGCCGATCATCAGGCATGCGCCGTGCCGGGCCCCCGAGGGGCCGCCCGAGGTGCCGCAGTCGAGGAATCCTATGCCGCGGGCGAGGAGCCGCTCGGCGCGAGGTCGGGCATCGGTGAACCGCGAGTTGCCACCGTCGACGATGATGTCGCCCGCCTCCATCAGGTCGGCGAGCCCCGGTACACCGTCCGAACCGAACAGCACCGCATCCACCGCGTCACCCGCCGGTACCATGACCCACACGATCCGTGGCGGGCGAAGCGAGGCCACCAGATCGCTCAAGGATCGCGCGGCTGTGATCCCCTCGGGCTCCATCGCGAGCGCGACCTCGGGCGTGCGGTTCCACCCCATGACCTCCCAGCCGTGGTCCAGTAGGTTACGCGCGATGCCAGCGCCCATCTTGCCGAGGCCGAGGACGCCGATCTGCCGCCCTGCGGTGGCGCCTGCCAGGGCGGTCTCTGCACGCTCCACCGGCTCGAGCGTGTCGGGCGTGTAGGTCTCGAGCGGCACCGCGCCGTCACGCCAGGCGTCCAGCACCGGGTCCACGAAGCGCCACATCGCACGGACCTCGTCGGTGGAGACGAAGGAGGTCTGATCGCCGCGGACGGCGTCGTAGAGCAGCTTGGCGTACTCCTCCACGTACTGCAGCTTCTCGGTCTTCTCGTAGAGGGCGAAGTGGAACGCGCGCTCCTCGACCTCGTAGTCGAATCCCGGCCGCTTGGCCCAGAACGTGATCGAGATAGTGTCGTCGGGCTCGAGCGTGAAGACCACGCGGTTGCGCAGGTGCGTCCCGTCCCCACACAAGCAGGGGCTTCGATGACGGAACGTCACCACGATGCGCTTGAGCGGGCCCGGTGCGATGCGCTTGCCGCTCTCGAACGACACCGGCACGCCCGCCCACCTCGGCCCCGACATCGTGGTATCGAGCCTGAAGTACGTCTCGGTCATGGAGTCGGGGGACACCCCCTCGATGCCCCGGTAGCCTGCATGCTGCGCACGGTAGCTTGAGCGAGCGACCTCGTGGGGGAGCGGGGAGCGCAACGTGTCCAGAAGCACCGCACGGGCGGCTCGTATGCCCCCGGCATCCAGTGACAGGGGCTGGTCCATAGTCACCAAGGCCAGCATCTGGAGCAGGTGGTTCTGTCCCACGTCGCGTAGTGCACCGACGCCGTCGTAGAAGCGGCCGCGCTTCTCCACACCGATCGTCTCAAGGAGCGAGATGTCGATTCGCTCGACGCCGTCCCTGTTCCACGTGGGCTCGAGGAGGTCGTTGTGGAAGCGGAAGGCGAGGATGCCCTGGAGCATCTCCTTGGCGAGGTAGTGGTCGATGCGGTAGATCTGCTCCTCGCGGAAGAGCGATGCAAGCAGCTCATCGAGCGCCTTCGAGCTGGCGACATCGTGACCGAAGGGCTTCTCGACAAGCACCCTCGTGTAGCCGGTCTCGGCGTTGCACACGGAGGTGAGCCCGCTCTCTGATAGGTTGCCGAGGATGGTCTGGTAGTTCTCGGGGGGTACGGCCAGGTAGAAGAGCTTGTCGACGCACCCACCCCAACCGGCGGCGATCCCGCCTATGTCATCGGCGAGCGCCGTATAGGCGGCAGGATCCGCAAAGGTGCCCCGCCGGTAGCTGAACCGCATGAGGAACTGGTCGAGCTCACCCGGGTCGTCGTAGCGCTCCAGGAGTGTCTCGCGCACATGGTCCCGGAAGTCCTGGTCCGACCAGTCCCGCCGGGAGAAGCCGATCACATGGAGCCGGGGATGGAGGAGGCCTTCGCGGTCGAGGTGGAGCAGGGAGGGGACGATCTTGCGGGCCATGAGGTCTCCGGTGGCGCCGAACACGACGAGAATGGTGGCGGGCCCGGTGTGGTTCTCCATGATGTGTCTCCTCGGCTGCGATGGCGGCGCGGTGCTCGCGCACCCTGGCGGTGCGACACCCACTACCTGTAGTGTATCCCCCGGGCATTCCGCGGACCGGCGGGTCGGCAAGAGCGCGTGTACGGGATGTCCCGCCCGC
>CAZSUO010000222.1:0-2488 GCA_964610065.1 uncultured Coriobacteriaceae bacterium
CATTCGTGACTCGGTGTGCGCTCTGATGGTGCGACCTCCGGTGTTCGGCGCCTCGATGCTGGCCCTCGACGCGACGGGCGTGGGCAACTCAGTGCGAGAGCTATTCGAGCCCGACACGCTGGAGCGCGACTATCACGCGCTGGGCCTGCTACCGGGCGACCATCACTGCCGGATGTGTGGTGACGAGTGGGTCTCGGTCAGCGACGCCATCGCCTACGTCCGCAAGGCAGACGCGGGTGACCAGGTAGCGCGTGCCGCGGCTCGGGTGCTCGCACTTGGTGACCTGGAGCGGTATCCGATCATCATCACAGGCGGCGCGGCAGTCACGTTCGACCGGATGACCGGCAGCTACAACGTGCCGAAGCGCGACCTGGTGTCAGTGACGCAGCTAGCGTTGCAGGGCGGTCGGCTACTCATCGCGCAGGCGCTGCCGCTGGCCGGCCTACTGCGCGCCGAGCTCGAGGGGTTCCGGGCCAAGCCAACTGCGGCGGGGCACGAGACATACGAGGCGCGCGAGGGCGAACATGACGACATCGTGCTCGCACTCGCACAGGCTGTATGGGTGGGTGAGCGCGTCGGTAGCGCGCTGGCTGAGCCGGTCTCCAGTTAGTCGTATGCTACACTAGTACCGAAGTGGGGGTGCCCATGCGCCTCTTCCGAAAGCAGCCGCGACTCCCTATGAGCAAGCCGGGCGACGGTAAGGCTACGTCGGCTGGCGATCCGGTGTCTATCATGGCGGCGGAGACGCCTGCGACCGGTCTACAGGACAGGCCCGAGGGGTACGAGTCAGCCTCGGCTAACTCGCAGTGGGTCTACCGATGCGTGGACGTGATCGCTCGGTCCGTCGCATCGCTGCCCGTGGTAGTGCAGACGCGGGAACCAGACGGCTCCCTGATCGACGCGCCCGACCATCCGGCGCAGCGGCTGATGAATGTGGTCAACGATACCATGTCGCCGTCGGACCTATGGACGCGCCTGGTGCAGTGGTATCTCCTGCGTGGCGAGTGTGTGGCAGCGTTCGAGTGGTCTGCCTCCGGCCAGCCTGCGGAGTTGTGGCCGCTTGCACCGCAGTGGCTCCGTGCGTCCGACCGGGTCGATCCTGAGCGCGGGCGCATCTGGCTGTATGGCCGGGGCATCGGCGCAGCGGACCGGCGGTTCTTCTCGGACGAGCTCATCTGGTGGCGGCGGTTCAACCCGTCCGACCCGAGCGCGCCGCTCTCGCCATTGCAGTGCCTCACGACGGCGCTGAACTCTGACTACCTGGCGCAGAAGCTGAACCATGCCATGCTGCGGAACCAGGCGCGACCGGACGCGGTGCTCACGACACAGCAGCCAGTGCCGAGAGCGGAGGCGAGGCAGATCGTCGCCTGGTGGCGTGAGGCGCTCGGACGCACGGACAAGGCGCACCGGGTGATCGTTCTCCCGCACGGTCTTGAATATCGCGAGATCCAGCGGACGCTGGCAGACATCGAGTATGTGCGTGGACGCGAGATCGCGCGTGACGAGATCCTAGCGGTCTACGGCGTGCCGCCGATTATGGCCGGAATCATCGCATCTGGCTGGGGCGAGTCGGAGCAGGTCCAGCGGAAGCTGTTCTGGTCAGACACGGTGCTAACGGTCTGCTCGCAGCTAGATGGGCTGATGACAGAGCGCGGCAACGAACTCTGGCCGAACGAGCCGCCGGTATTCAGCCGCGACACGGAGAGCATCGAGAACATCATCGGCCAGGAGGCTGAGCTAGTCACGCGCTACCAGCCGCTGGTGGCGCAGGGCGTCATGACGATCAACGAGATGCGAGGGAAGCTGGGGTTGGAACCTGTGGCGTGGGGCGATGTGTGGTGGTCATCGATGGGCCTGGCTCCGGTGTCCGGTCCGGAGCGTCCGATCACTATCAGCCCGATGCTACGCGCGGCACAGGAGCCGGCACACAGAGAGCCACTCGCACTCGGCAAGGCGATCCGCCGCTGGCCGTCCGAGGTCAAGTGGCCGAGGCAACTCCGCAAGGCACGCCGCGACTCTACCGACGGTCTCATCGAGCAGTGGATACCTGACACGGAGGCGCAGGTCGTCTCGGTGCTGGAGGAATGGCAGCGCGATATGTCGCCGAGTGAGGAGCCATACTCGCGGGCAAAATGGTTGGTTCGACTGGAAGAACTCGGGGCGGACATGGTCGGCACGATGGTGTGGGCCGCGTGGCAGCACGAGGATGAGGTGCTCGCCCAGGTGATGAAGGCATGGTTCCCCTCGAAGGAGGCCGCGCCAGTATGGGTAGGCGACGGCGGTGCGCCGGAGTGGGTCGAGGACGTGGCCGAGATCACGAAGCCGACAGTGCTCATCGAGTCGCCGCACGCGGTCGCGATCATGGACCTACAGACGCAGCGCTTTGCCACGGCCATCGAGGAGACTGTGTGGGAGCGGGTGCGGTCCTCGGTCAGCGACGGCATCCACAACGGAGAGACGATGCGGATGCTGACAGACCGCATAAACG
>CAZSUO010000223.1:0-2463 GCA_964610065.1 uncultured Coriobacteriaceae bacterium
ACATCCTCATGCCGGACCGCCACTGCGAGATATGCGCGCTCAACAAGCGCCTGGACAGGCTCATAGCCGTCAACGCCGAGGAACACCGGAGGGAGGTGGAGCGACTGGAGAACGCGATCGACGCAGTGAAGCAGGACACGTGCAGAGTTCGCACCAAGACTGGCACGAGCCCGCGCAAAAGGCACTAGGCATCAACGGGAAACGGGATTAGGAGAAACGAACATGGATACACGCATTGTGAAGCTGAGTGAGCTAGTGCTCGACTGGGACTTGTATCCCAGGAACGAAGTCGATTCGACCAACCGCTCGCGCATCAAGGCCGCCATCCAGAGCGGCGTCATCATGCCGCCAATCATCGCTGACGCGCAATCGCTTCGGATCACTGACGGATTCCACCGCTACCACGTCTACCGCGACATGTTCTCGCCTGACCATGAGGTAGAGATCATCGCGCGGGAGTACGAGAGCGAAAAGGCGATGAAGGCTGATGCCGTGCGGCTGAACGTCACCCACGGCAAGCCGCTGTCGCCGCTCGACTACGCGTACATCATCAGCAAGTTCGGCGGCGACTTCACCACCGAGGAGTTCGCCGACATCATGCACCAGCCCGAGTCGCGCATCACCAAGATCATCAGCGAGCGCATCGCCACCAGTCCGAAGGGTGAGCCGGTCGTGCTCAAGCGCCAGATGCGGTCGCTCGCTGGCAAGAAGCTCACGAAGAAGCAGGTGGACGCGAACGAGCACGCCGGTGGCATGTGGAGCCACGTCGCCGTCATCAACCAGGTTATCCGGCTGCTCGAGTCCGGCGTGTTCGACTACACCGACGCTCGCGTCATGGAGCGGCTCGCCAAGCTGCGGACCCTTCTCGATGATGTGGAGGTGTCCAATGTCGCCTAAGACAATCATCGAGGCCACCGGGGAGATCATCAGCGGCGAGGATGCCATCCTGCACGCCGAGGGCGTCATCACCGTGGACGACGAGGTACGCGAGTCGAACCCGCTTCGCTGGGTGGCCGATAGCTACGACCAGGTGCAGCGCGTCCGCATGGCGATGGACAACCGGCTCAGGGCGTACGCGCAGGGCCGCGACGATAGCGAGCTGAAGCTCCAGGGACCGGCGGCGCTCGTCGCCGAGAACCTGGCGGCTACCGAGAAGCAGCTCGCCAAGATGATGAACGAGCTTGTGAAGACTCACCCGGCGTGGCCGTGGCTGTCTCAGGTTCGCGGCGTGTCCGGCGTCCTCGGATGCAAGCTGCTCGGCCTGCTCGACATCAACCAGGCGCGCCACATCAGCTCGTTCTGGAAGTTCTGCGGACTGGCAGTCGTCAACGGTGAGCGTGATCGCTTGCAGAAGGGCGAGAAGGCTCCGTACTCCAAGCGGGCGAAGGTCGTGTGCTACCTCATCGCCACGTCGTTCCTGCGCGCAAACAGCCCGTTCCGCAAGGTGTACGACGACGCTCGCGTGTACTACGCGGCGAACCGTCCCGACTGGACGGCAGGCCACCAGCACAACGCCGCTATGCGGAAGATGGAGAAGGTGTTCCTAGCGTGCCTGTGGCTGGCATGGCGTGAGGCGCTTGGCCTCCCGACCGAGCTTCCCTACGCGCACGAGCGTATGGGACACGAGCAGATGTATCGGCCCGAAGACTTCATATAGGCCGAAGCGAGCCGTGCGCGAGGAGAAACCCGATGACCGGGAGCGAGCCAAGGTGAAGGAGAAACCCACCGCCACGGAGCGAGCCATGTCGCGCGAGAAACCCGAGGGTGCAGAGCGAGCCGAGGTACACGAGAAACCCAAGTCAGTGGAGCGAGCCGACGCGCACGAGAAACCCGAGCGCCGCGAGCGAGCCGTGGTGTGCGAGAAGACCGTTCCAGTGGAGCGAGCCGTGGAGCCAGAGAAACCCGTCGCCACTGAGCGAGCCATTGTGGAGGAGAAACCTGATGCCGCCGAGCGAGCCGTGATAGCCGAGAAACCTGGAGCCGACGAGCGAGCCACAGCACACGAGAAACCCAACGCATCAGAGCGAGCCGTACCGACAGAGAAACCCAATATGAGAGAGCGAGCCTGGTATCGAGAGAACCCCGTGACCATCGAGCGAGCCGACCGACCTGAGAAGACCGATGATCTCGAGCGAGCCATCCCACCCGAGAAAACCATGTGTGCCCGAGCGAGCCGAGGTACGAGAGAAACCCGTCGGCCACGAGCGATTCAACAACCACTAGGGAGGCGATGCGTGACAAGCAGACAAACGGGTGGGCCACCCGAGCGGAAACTCGGATGGCCCTGGGATGGAGAGACGGCATGGCCGCGACTCCAACACTACAGAGGAGGTCACCCCTGCATGAGTAAGGATACCCAGAACAAGCTGTTCACCGTCCACCGCCTCCGCGTGGAGGACATCGACCCAGACCCCGACCAGCCGCGCTCGTCACTGACCGGCATCGACGAGCTGGCAGCGTCCA
>CAZSUO010000224.1:0-2421 GCA_964610065.1 uncultured Coriobacteriaceae bacterium
CCCGCGCGACGTGAAGGACCTCGTTCCCGAATACCTCGCCGAGTGCCGCGCCAGAGGCATCCTGGAGGTTCGCATCGTCCACGGCAAGGGCCACGGCACCCTGCGGCGGATGGTCCACGCCGCCCTCGACAGGCTGGACTACGTCCGCTCCTACCGCCTGGCCGGTCACGGCTCGGGAGGCTGGGGCGCCACGCAGGTCGACCTCGTGCCGCTCGACGAGCGCCCGACGAAATAGCTCGCCGCGAAGCCGGAATTCTGGCAGTCCCAAGCGGGCCGGGCCCCGGGAAATAATGAGGAGCCTTCGACGGTTTAGTCTGAAGTTCCCGCGCGATTTTTCCTGAAAGGCGAAGGCGGACGAGGAGATAGGTTCTTTTTGCGGTGTGAAAATGTTGGCATGTAAAAGTGAACATGAAGCTTGACATGTATGGTTGCAGCATGATACTGGGTTGGCATGTACATCGCCATCGTCCCCAACCGCAATTCCAAACCCGCCATCCTCCTGCGTGAAGGCTACCGCGAAGGCGGCAAGGTGAAGAACCGCACGCTCGCCAACCTCTCCGCGCTCCCAATGGACCAGGTCGAGGCGATTCGACGCGTCCTCAAGGGCGAAAAGCTCGGCGGCATCGACGACGCCTTCGAGACGGTCACCTCGTTCAAACACGGCCACGTCAAGGCCGTGCTCTCGGCGATGGAGAAGCTCGGCTTCGACAAGCTGGTCGCGTCGCGCCCGTCCCGTGAGCGCGACCTCGTCGTCGCGATGGTCGCGGCGCGCATCCTGAATCCCGCGAGCAAGCTCGCGACGCAGCGCGCTTGGAAGGACACGACGCTGCCCTCGCAACTCGGCGTCGAGGGCGCGGACGAGGACGACCTGTACGCGGCGATGGACTGGCTCGTCGCACGGCAGGACAAGATCGAGAAGAAGCTCGCAGCGCGGCATCTCACTGAAGGCGGTCTCGTGCTGTACGACCTGTCGTCGAGCTACTTCGAGGGCAGCAAGTGCCCGCTGGCCAAGCTCGGGCACAACCGCGACGGGAAGAAGGGCAAACTCCAGGTGAACTACGGGCTGCTTACGGACGCGCGTGGCTGCCCGGTGTCGGTGTCGGTCTTCGACGGCAATACGGGAGATCCGAAGACGCTGCTGCCGCAGGTGGAGAAAGTGCGGACGCGCTTCGGCATCGACGAGATGGTGCTGGTGGGCGACCGCGGGATGATCTCGCAAAAGCAGATCGACGCGCTGAAGACGACTGACGGGGCCGCGTGGATCACGGCGCTCAAGACCGGCGCGATTCGCGGGCTCGTGGAAGACGGGAGCATCCAGCTCGGGCTCTTCGACGAGCGCAACCTCTTCGAATTCGAGCACGCGGACTACCCGGGCGAGCGGCTCGTGGCGTGCCGCAATCCGGAGCTCGCGAAGCTGCGCGCGCACAAGCGCGAGTCGCTACTCGCGGCGACGGCGAAGCTGCTCGAGAAGGTGCGCAAAATGGCGGGCAAGGGCAGGCTGAAGACCGCGGCCGCCATCGGCCTGCGCGTGGGCAAGGCGGTGAACAAGTACAAGGTCGCCAAGCACTTCGCGCTCGACATCCACGACGACGGCTTCGACTTTCGCGTCGACGCGGAGAAGGTCGCGGCCGAGGCTGCGCTCGATGGCATCTACGTCGTGCGTACGAGCTTGCGGAAATCGCGGATGACCGCGAGCGACGCGGTACGCAGCTACAAGAACCTCTCGCGCGTCGAGCGCGCGTTTCGCACCTTCAAATCCGTCGACCTCAAGGTGCGGCCGATCCGGCACTGGGACGAGGACCGCGTGCGCGCCCACATCTTCCTTTGCATGCTCGCCTACTACGTCGAATGGCACATGGTCGAAGCGCTGCGGCCGCTGCTCTTCGCCGACGAAGACCAAGCGGCGAAGGCCACGCGCGACCCGGTCGCACCCGCGAAGCGCTCGCAGAAGGCGCTCGAAAAGATCGCGACGAAGAAAACCGAATACGGCCTCGAGGCGCACAGCTTCCGAACGCTCCTCGACCATCTCGGCGGGATCGTACGCAACTTCTGCAAGCGCAAAAGCGTCGCCGACGCCCCGGCCGACGTCATCATCGAGACCACCCCAGACCCGACCCAGAAACGCGCCTTCGACCTCCTTCGTCAGATCGCCGTGTAGACAGACGCGTGCACTCGCTTCCCAATCCATCTCCCGATGATCATTGAAAAAGTGCGCCTGGAGCGCGGGGGAACTTCAGTTTAGCCCACGTGAATCGTCGGGTCGCGACTTCGCCGCGAAGCCTTCACACGCGGCGGGCGTCGTCGCCGTGGAGCTTCACGCCCAAAACCATGAAGCCTTCGTGTTCGCACCTCTTTGCGAACCGACCGGCGGCCTCGGGCTCGTCGAACACCGCGACGGCCACGTCTCCCCCGCCGGCCCCC
>CAZSUO010000225.1:0-2412 GCA_964610065.1 uncultured Coriobacteriaceae bacterium
TACCACGTGGGTGCCCACGCCACCTGGGAGAACACGGCCTCCGGTGAGAACAGCGACGCCTGTGTCGCGTGCCACGGCACCGACTTGCTCGGTGTCGGCGACGTGGACTTCCACGTCAAAGACGCCCACGCCGGTTGCGTGTGCCACCACTACGACGACCTGATCGATGACGGCTTCCCGCTCATCGGCGCCAAGACCACAGAGGCCGCCGAGTGCGTGGACTGCCACAGCGGGGCCTTCGCGCCGCACGGCTTCTCCACCGAGGAGTCGCCGCACCACGACGAGAGCTGGATCTCGGCCTCCGGCCACAACACCAACCAGCTCGGCACCGTGGGCGCCTACACCAAGTATGACGGCAGCGAAGGCATCACGATCCGTGACGCCGGCGGTGCGGTCATCGAGGCCCAGTACGACCTGCCGACCCAGAACGTGTTCTGGGGAGCGGACGACCCGGATGCCCCCGCAGGCGCCATCACCGGCCTTGGCTGGGACTCCGTCGTCGACTGCGAGGACTGCCACACCGGTCTTGTCGACTATGAGGTCGAAGGCCCGCACGGCGCCCAGATCATCGCCAACGTCGGCATCGACCCGGCCTTCCCGGGCGACTACGAGACCGCGGCTCTGTGGGCATGGGCCGCACCGGCCGCAGACGGCACGTTCAGCTCCACGGTCACCAGCGTGACCCCGATGGCGGCCAAGTCCGGCATCATCCAGTACATCCCTGGCGGCGACAACCTGACCGCGCCGAGCGCCTATGCGCTGCGCACCTGGATCACCTCCGAGACGGCCGTCCCCGGCCCCGCGGTCGTGACCGGTGGCGACACGGTCATCTGCGCCAAGTGCCACGACCTGCACAACCCCGGTACGGGTCACGGCGCCACCGGCAACGGTGACACCGGTGACGGGTATGCCCACTACCACGGGCACGACTACCACGACGACCCGGTCCAGTGGGCTGGTCTGTACCAGCGCTCCGACAGCACCACCTACACCGCGTTCGCGGCCCTGGCCAGCACTGACACCACGCTCCAGGCTCCGTCTGCCGGTCGTGGCGCCAGCGGCCACTGCCGCAACTGCCACGTCGCCGTGCCGCACGGCTGGCAGCGTCCGCGCCTGCTCGTCTACGAGTCCGACACACGGCCGTACAACATCGGCCCGTCGGTCGAGTACATCTACGCAGGTCTTGAGGGCCGGATCTCGCGCTACGGCGTGCCGGAAGCCGGACAGCTCAAGGGCCTGGGTTCGACGGCCGACATCCTCATCCACAACGAGGGTCTGGTCAACGAGTACGTCGAGTGGAGCAGCGTGGGTACTGATGGCACGGGTGCGTGCTATGCATGCGGTCACCACGTGAACCCGCCGACCGAAGGACGGGTCTGGGAGTAACCGAGGACACGTCCCGCATGTGCTCTCAACGACAGGGCATGAGCCTCCGGGGAGTGGGTGGCGACACCCACTCCCCAGGGGAGGCGGGACGCGAGAAAGCCATAGCGCTATGAGAGGAAGAGTGAACATGGAAGCAATGAAGCTATCCCGCAGACAGTTCCTGGGTGGAACTGCAGCGGTGGCGGCTGCCTCGGTGCTCCCCGCGGTCTCGGCCGCTGCACCGGCGATGGCCGTACCCACCGGTACGTTCCCGGATGCGTCGATCAAGGCTGGTCTGGCCACGACACCGCTGGATCCCGCCGCGATCGCGCGTCACGGCTATGAGATCTACAAGGGCGTGCACTCGGCCCTTGGTCAGTCTGGTTGATGCGAGGCAGCCTACTGGCCCGTGCTTGGCCAGCTTGCAACGCAGTTCCCGGACTCGATGTACAACAAGATCCCGCGCGGCCTGTTCAACTACGGCGGCGGCGGCATCAACGCGTGGCGTAATGTCTGTGGTGTTGCCAACGGTGGCGCCGCGATGCTGAAGATCGTCACCAACAACGGCAACGCCATCGACCAGTACTTCGCGTGGTTCGAGAAGAACCCATTCCCGTCCAACGCCGCGTATGAAGACTACGCCGATGGTGGATGGACGCTCACCGGCAAGCAGGTGCCGAAGAACAACGCACCGAGCAGCGTGGGCAAGGGTCTTCTCTGCCACGCCACGCACGGCCGTTGGCTGGTGGCTGCGGGTGGATCGCACGGTGCATGGGTCACCACCCAGTTCGCCGGTAACGTCGGCGATGCCGGCAGCGATCGCTGCGCGAAGCTCGTCTACGACTGCGTATACAAGATGTGTGAGCTCATCAACGAGTGGGCAGTCGGGACGATCCCCGCGGCAACGCTCGACCCGAGCGTGAACACCTGCCTGACCGCCGGTTGCCACGGTGGCGCCGGTGCGTACGACCAGGAGATCATCGACTGTGCACCGCACGTTGCGGGCAAGATGAAGTGCGACGAGTCTTGCCACAAGTAGGACTCTGA
>CAZSUO010000226.1:0-2404 GCA_964610065.1 uncultured Coriobacteriaceae bacterium
GAGCTGGCCAACCCCGAACTCTACTACCCGCGGACGGACGTCGAGTACAGGGTTTTGCCCTCGCTTCTGCCGGCTCCTCCCGCCGGGGTCATCAGGCCCGGCGAGTTCGAGGAGATGGACTCATCCATCATCACGGTGCTCAACTACGGAAGCTCGTACATGAACATGTGGGTAGAGATGGTCGAGACCTACGCGGAGGGCGGTCACACCTACATCATCGCGTCCGGCTCCACCGCCAGCTCGCTCACCTCGATGCTGAACTCCGCGGGCGTCTCTTCCAGCGCCTACACCTACTTGGATGGCTCTCCTGCATCGCGAGTGGGTAACCGACCCCGGCTCGCGGCTGTCTGACCCGCTTCGGGCTTGAGTTTCCGGCATTCGACTTAACGCATATTGAAAAGCGCACGGTTTTCCTGGCGTTCTGGTGTTCGCCAAAACCCACAGACGCCGAGGAGAAACCGTGCGCGACACCAAGCTTGCCAGAGCATTGATCGGGATCGCCAATCTTTTCGTCATCAACGTCCGCCTCGAGGGGGCGCTGGCCGTCTTCGAGGTCACGCCGACGTGGCGAAGGCCGCGCTGCTCGAGGTGCGGAAGAACCTGCTCGGGCTACGACCACCGCGAACGGCCCGTCCGTTGGGTCCACTACGCCGTCGGCGCGAAGCGGATGATCCTCGAGTACGCCCCCCGCAGGGTGGACTGCCCGCGCTGCGGGGTCCGCGTCGAGCTGGTGCCGTGGGCGCGGCCGGGCAGCCGCTTCACCAGGCCGTTCGAGGAGCTGACCGCCTACCTCGCGCAGATCACCAACAAAACCGAGGCCGCGCGGATCATGGGCATCGCCTGGCGCACCGTCGGCAGCATCGTAGCCCGCGTCGTAGCCGAGCGCCTCGACCCGAACCGGCTCGACGGCCTCGTGCGTATCGGCGCCGACGAATTCAGCTACCGCAAGCGGCACCACTACATCACCACGGTCGTCGATCACGACCGCAGGCGCATCGTCTGGGCCGCGGAGGGAAAGGGCTCCGACACCCTCGGCGCCTTCTTCGACGAGCTCGGGAAGGAGCGGACGGAAAGCGTCGAGACCGTCACCATCGACATGTCCGCGGCCTTCATAAAGGCCATCGAGACCAAGGCGCCCCGCGCGCAGACCGTCTTCGACTTCTTCCACGTGCTCAAGCTCGCTTCCGACGCCCTCGAGGAGGTGCGCCGCGACCTCTCCTGGCGCCTTTGCAGCCTCGACGACCCGGACGCCGCCGATGCGATCAAGCGGTCGCGCTTCGCGCTGCTCAAGAAACAGTGGGACCTCACGCCCAGGGACTGGGACAAGCTCAGCGCGATCCAGAAGCACAACGCGCCGCTCTACCGCGCCTACCTGCTCAAGGAGGCCCTCGCCGGCGTCTTCGAAAAAAGCGACACCGATCAAGCCCGCGCCGAGCTCGACCGCTGGCTCGGATGGGCCTCGCGCTCCAAGCTCGTGCCCTTCGTCCGAGCCGCCCGAACCGTGCGCAAATACAAGGACCGCATCCTCGCCTACGTCAGGACCAGGCTCACCAACGGGCTCACCGAGGGCTTCAACAACAAGCTGCGGATGATCGCTCGCCGGGCCTTCGGCTTTCACAGCGCAGGCGCCCTGATAGGAATGCTCTTCCTTTGCTGCGGCGGTGTGGTCCTCGACCCGCCTCTGCCCGGACCCTGGTGCCCCTGGTAGGCCCCGGCGATAGCTAGCATCAGCGCCCACCACACTCGCTGGCCGGCCGAGCCACGCCCGAAGCGTGCCCGTCGAGCCTCCGGCGAGGGCGAGCCCCATCAAAAGGCTCGCCGTCCCTCGCCTCCGGTCCTTGCGACCGCCCTACGCCCTTTCTGCGCTCATCCAATCCCATTCAACCCACTCCGAATGCAGGAGACCTACTTGGATTACGACGTGAACTCGATTTGGATTCGGGACTACGGCCCCGAGTTCGTCAGGGAGACCGGCGGCGACCGCCACATCATCGACGCGTACTACTCGGGGCGCCCGCTCGACGACGTCATCCCCTCGGCCATCGCGAACGACGATTGGATCAACGGCGACGGATCGTCGCTCCCCGTGCACTCGCACGACCACGGGCTCGCGGGCGGCAACATCATGTCCGACGGCGCCGGCACCTGCTTCTTCTCCAACATCGTCTACGGCTACGAGAAGCCCTCGGGGTGGTCCAACGACGACGTGGACGACCTGCTCGCCGAGCACTACGGCTGCGAGCAGATAATCATCTTGAATCCGATCTGCCAGGACGGCACCGGCCACATCGACCTCTACGCCAAGATCATGAGTCCGACGTCGATCCTCCTCGGCGAGTTCCCGTCGGACACGCACTTCGACGGATCCACCTACGTCTCCGACGGCTGGAACTGCTCCACCCAC
>CAZSUO010000227.1:0-1587 GCA_964610065.1 uncultured Coriobacteriaceae bacterium
GTTCTCCAGGGCAGAACGCTCGGCCGGGAGCCCGTACTCCATGACGAAGCGCCGGAACAACGAGTGCATCGTGCCCGCGCTCATCTGCTTGAGGGTGTCGTCACCGAGGTTCTGCGCGATCCGAGCCTTGATCTCGTTGGCAGCCTTCTGGTTGAAGCTGGTCACGAAGATACGAGAGGGGGTCGCACGACGGTCTTGTACGAGATAACGGATGCGGGCGATCAGGGTCGTGGTCTTGCCTGCACCGGCACCGGCTGCAACCAGCACACGCCCATCCGTCAGAGCTGCTGCACGCTGCTCGGAGTCGAGCTTGCGAAGCGTCTCGGGAATGTTCTGGTCGTTGTCCGGATCAGCCGACACCGCAGCCGCAGCCGCCGTTGCGATCCCGATAGCCTCCGACTTGGTGACTGGCCGGTCTTCCTCCCCCGACTTCTGAAGGATCTTCTGGGCTGCCTCACGAGCTTCAGTCTCGATGACCTGAAGCGTGGTCTGTTCCTTGATCGTCTCCTGAGAGGCTTCCTCGGAAGCTGGATCAGCGCCATCCTTGATGACATTGCTCGTGCGCAGGTCTGTGGCCTGCTGCGTCGCCTTCTTGGCCGCTTCCTGCACCGGATTGGTGATGGGGGCCGTGAGGGGGACAGCCGCGTCGGACGCGAGGTCAATCCATCCGGACAGCAGCTTGTTCTTGAGCGTGATGATGCTGAGCTTGGAGAGAGCGGCATCCGCATCGGTCAGCATCCCCGCCTCGATGGCGTCGAACACTTCCTTGCGGGCGCGCGGGTTCTTGTCGAACACCCGCTTGGCAGTTGCCGGACCGCCACGGGTGAGCAGCGTGCGGAGCCGCAGAGCCCTCACACCCGTACCACGAGCCGTAGGCGTGGTCCGCATGGCGACATCGAGCATCTTGATGGCACCAGGGCTGGTCAGCCCCTCACGGATGATGCGATCCAGCTCGGTGAAGGCCACCCGGTCCGCCCGACGAAGTAGGGATAGACCCTTGCGAAGCAGAGCGTCCAGATCGGCATCCGCACCGGGTTCATCATCGGAGACGGGTGTCCCCACCCGTTCTTCGATGTACCGCATGAAGGTGTCGAGCGCGAACAGAAACACGAGATAATCGGCGATCAGAAGCTCACCGACATCCTCGGCCATCTCATCCGGTTCGCTCGCAGCCAGCTTCGGGTTGCGGTTGTAGTCCTCTGCCCAAGCGTTTCGTCCGTCGATCATGGATGACCTCTGCTGAGACACTGGTATAGAAAGGAAAGCGAGGGGTACGGGATCAGCCATACCCCTATACTACACAGGAGCGGCCCAAATCAGACGCGCGGACATGGCACCGGGTTGCGTTCCCGGTCGGCAAGGAACTCCTGATAGGCCCGTTCCTCATCGTCCGGAGGGGATCATGCGAAAACACCGTGTTTTTCGCATGTAGGTGTATGTGGTCAGATTCGTGCTCGGAGGTTGAATGACAAAACGAGGTAGAGCAGCGGGAAGATCGGCTGGTAGAACGCCTCGAAGCGCAACACCGTGGGATCTTCCGTGTCCACCGCCGCCGACAGACCCGTGAAGGCAGCGACGATCTCAGCC
>CAZSUO010000227.1:1597-2401 GCA_964610065.1 uncultured Coriobacteriaceae bacterium
GAACAGCGAGGTCATCGAGACGACGACTTCGTTCGTACGGCTCGGTAGGAACTTGGTGCCGACGAACGAGTCGAGCGAGTAGCGGCTCTGCTGCTGCACGAAGTCCGCGATCTGCGTGACCGTGGGCAGTCGGGTCAGGACGTTCGCCATGTTCGTCGTCAGGCCCTGCCTGATGCGGACGATGGGGTCGAGGTCTTCGAGGATGGTGATGCCCGCCACGGCCGTCTGGTTGGCCTCGACCGGGTCCATGATGCGCGGGATCCGGGTGAAGCCCTGGATCTTGCGCCTCGTGTACGGGGTCGCCACGTCCACCGTGGGGGAAACGACCGCGCCCGAGCAGGCGGCGGCGAAGAAGCTGCCGTCCACCAGGGACTCGAAGCTCTGGCCCAGCTCGTCGGTCAGCGTGATGACCGCGCTGTCCGGGTAGAAGGCCACCATGCGGTTCGAGTTCAGGGCCTTGGCGATGCCCTGGGCCGAGATGGGCGTCGTGCCGCTCGCGAAGCCGATGAAGCCCATCCGCTCACTCTGGTTGCGGATGTTCGACTGGACTTCGACGTGCTGCGTCAGGTGCGCGCCCAGGGTGACGCGGTTCTCCGCACCCGTCGGGCCGAAGTTGGCCTCGATGGTCTTGAGCTGCTGGAAGATGCGCGTCGAGTAGTCCTGCTTCAGGTAGCGGTAGGTCACGTAGTAGAAGTCGCCCACCTTCGGCTCGACGCCGCCAGGAGCGAAGGTCTGCATCGTGCCCGTGTCGCCCACGGCCACGCCCACGGTGTTGGAAACCGTGAACTCGACGCCTCCGATGGC
>CAZSUO010000228.1:0-2394 GCA_964610065.1 uncultured Coriobacteriaceae bacterium
CCGCCGAGGCGGGCGCAGCGGGCGGCGCAACGGCCGCCGGGGGACCGGTCACCGCCGTGAGCGGCACACTGTTCGCTCCTGTGCTGCGCGAGGCCCTCGATCGCTCCGGCCTCACGCACGCCCGTGTGCTCGCAGTGCCCAATCGTCTCTTCGGCGGCAACGTGTCCGTCACCGGGCTTCTCGGCGGCGAGGACATCGCCCGCGCGGTGCGGGATGACGGTGCGACGGGTACCTACCTCGTGCCGGACGTTGTAGTAAACTCCGACGGGCTGTTGCTCGACGATGTACCGGCCGCATCGCTCCCGGAACGCTCCGGGGGCGACATACGCATCGTGGGAAGCGACGGGGCCGCCCTGGCCCGGGCCCTGATCACTGGAACAGGACGGACACGACCATGACCCTGCCTATCGTTGCTGTTGTGGGACGGCCGAACGTTGGCAAGTCCACGTTCGTCAACCGACTCATACAGGCGCAAGACGCCATCGTGCACCCCGCAAGCGGGGTTACGCGCGACCGCAGCTACCATCGCACCGACTGGAACGGGCGCGAGTTCATGCTCGTGGACACCGGTGGCATCGAGTTCACCACCGATGACCGCTTCGGTGACTCGATCCGCGAGCAGGCCGTGGTGGCCGCGCAGGAGGCCGACGTCGTGGTCTTCCTGGTGGACGGCGCCGTTGGCATCGCACCCGGAGACGAGGAGGTCGCGGGGCTCCTCCGCCGCCAGAAGACGCCGGTGTTCCTCGCTGTCAACAAGCTCGACACGCCCGGCCGCGAAGATGCCATCCACGATTTCTGGGGCCTTGGCCTCGATAGCCCGTGGCCGGTCTCCGCGCTGCACGGACACGGCACGGGCGACCTGCTCGACGCGATCGTGAAGGCGCTGCCTGAGGTCGAGGCCGAGGAGGCTGCCGACGAGATCGGCATCGCCATCATCGGCAAGCCGAACGCGGGCAAGTCGTCGCTCTACAACAAGCTGCTCGGCGTCGAGCGGGCCATCGTCTCTGATGTCGCGGGCACCACGCGTGACGCGATCGACACGGTGCTCGAGCACGAGGGACGCACGTATCGCCTGGTGGACACCGCCGGTCTTCGCCGCAAGTCGCAGATCGACGAGTCGGTGGAGTACTACGGATTCGTGCGTGCGATGCGCGCGATCGACCGGGCCGACGTCGCCCTGCTCGTGGTTGACGTGGAGGCCGGCGTGACCGACCAGGACCAGCGCGTGGCCCGCTTCGCCGAGGAGCGCGGCTGCGGCATGCTCGTGGTCCTGAACAAGTGGGACCTGCTCGAGACGCCGGAGGAGAAGATCGAGATCGTCGAGCGCCTCCCCGACAAGCTCGGGTTCGTCGGTTTCGCACCGGTCGTGCGTGTGAGCGCCAAGACCGGCACCGGCGTGCACAAGATCCTCCCTATGCTCTCCGTCATCCACGACGCGTACTCGCAGGAGATCGCCACGAGCGCGCTGAACCGGCTTCTCACCGAGCTGCGCGCCACGGGGCACACGATCTCCAAGGGCGGCAAGATGCTGCGCCTGCAGTACGTGACCCAGACGGGCACGTGCCCGCCGCAGTTCACGTTCTTCGCCAACCACCCGCGCATGGTGGATCCCAACTACGAGCGCTATCTGGAGAACCGCCTGCGTGAGGCGTTCGACCTCACCGGAACCCCGATCCGGCTGCGGTTCAAGCAGAAGAGCTGACGTGGAGGGCGCGCTTTCGATACTGGGCACCGCGCTCGGCGCCTATCTGGTGGGCTCGATCCCGTTCGCGGTGATCGTGGTGCGGCTGTTCTGGAAGCAGGACATCCGTGACTTCGGCAGCGGCAACACCGGCGCCACCAACGTCCTGCGCGTGTTCGGCACCGTGCCGGGCCTTGCGGTGTATGCGCTCGACGCCCTCAAGGGGGCCGCGGGCGTGTGGATCGGGTCGCTGCTGGCTCCCGACGCGTGGGGCGGTGCGGGGACCGACTGGTTCGTGGTCCTCGGCGCCATGGCCGCCATCACCGGGCATACGCTCTCGCCGTTCCTCGGCTTCAAAGGCGGCAAAGGCGTGGCCACCGCATCGGGAGCGATACTCGTGGCGGCCCCCCGGGTGATCCCCGTGATGCTCGTGCTGTTCCTGCTCACCGTGCTGGCCTGGAAGTACGTATCCCTCGGGTCGGTCGTCATCGCGGTGGCGTTTCCCGTTGTATGCTTGCTGATGTATCCCGATAGGTATGCGCTCGCGGTGTTCGCGTTCGTCGTCGCCGCGTATGTGATCTGGAAGCACCGGTCCAACATAGGCCGCATTCGGCGTGGTGAGGAGCATCGCATCACCTTCAAGCGCCGGATGTGGGATGAGGTCCGGTCGGCCGCACAGGACGAAGGACGTGAGAAGCGATGAAGGTAGCCGT
>CAZSUO010000229.1:0-1229 GCA_964610065.1 uncultured Coriobacteriaceae bacterium
TATGGATTCATCCTGGGGGAGGGTTACCAGTTCAGCGATCCAACGGCGTGTCGGCAACTCGTCAACTGGCGGGTAAAGGACATCGACCGGCAGGTGGGGAAGCGATCTTTCCTCTGGCTGATAGCTGTCTCCGAGCAATTTGAGATCATCCCTGCTGAGCTGTCGGGCAAGCTAGACGAACTGCGGAAAGAGCGTAACAAGGTGCACTTGCGTCAACATGCCGAGATCGGGCAGGTCGCCTACACGAACCAATCGAAGAAGGCGTTCGAGCTTGCAGAGGCGACCATTACCGCGACGAAGTCCTGGAAGACCGCCCACCCTGCGCCGCAGGCATGATGGTCTCGGCAAGCCTGGGAGGAGACTCAAGTGCGTTTCATCCACACATCTGACTGGCATCTCGGGAGACTGCTGCACAACCAGCACCTTACCGAGGACCAGCGCTACACCCTCGAGGCTCTGGTGCGCCTGGCGGGGGAGTCCGACATCGACGCGATTGTCATCTCGGGCGACATCTACGATCGTGCCGTCCCACCCACGGAAGCCGTGACACTCCTGAACGATGTGCTCCACGAACTCACCTACAATCTCAAGATCCCGGTGATCGTGATCGCCGGCAATCACGACAGCCCGGTGCGTATCGGCTACATGAGCGGAATGCTGGGCCACCTTGGTCTGCACGTCGTAGGGCCGGTGGGTCCTGAGCCAAGCGGTGTGTCCATCACCGGGAAGGACGGGACTACCGCCACCTTCTGGATGCTCGCCTATACGGACCCGGAGACAGCACGGTGCGAGCTCTCGGATCCGGACATCCATTCACACGAGGCCGCACTCGTCGCCCAGATCGACCGCATCCGTTCGCGCATCGACCCAAGCCATCACAACGTGATCGTCGGCCACGCATTCGTCACCGGGGCAGCGGAGTCCGAATCGGAGCGTCCGCTCTCCGTAGGTGGAAGTGGGCAGGTCTCCTCAGCGATCTTCGACGATTTCGACTACGTTGCACTTGGCCACCTCCACCGGCCTCAGCAGGTCACGCCGAGAGTCCGCTACTCCGGTTCCCTGCTCAAGTACTCGTTCTCGGAGGTGGACCACGCCAAGTCGGTCTCACTAGTCGAGCTCGTCAAGGGTGCCGCGCCGGTGATCGAGACGATCGAGCTGCCGGTTCGGCGCGATCTGGTCTCGCTCACCGGGACTATCGAGCAGCTGCTCGCAGATCCCGAGTGCACCAG
>CAZSUO010000229.1:1239-2394 GCA_964610065.1 uncultured Coriobacteriaceae bacterium
TTGCTCGATGCGGCGTCCGTACTCGATCCGATGGCGAAGCTCCGGGTCGTGTATCCGAACATCCTCAACCTCAGGAGAGAGGACGAGTACGCAGGGGCCTTCGAAGGGCCGACCGCCGCTGCGAAGTCCCGGACAGCAGATGAGCTGTTCGCCGAGTTCTTCGAGGACGTGACCGGAGACGCGATCACCGACGCCCAGCGGGAGGTCCTCACCGACGTCATCGCACAGATAGACCGCGGGGACCGGGAGGTGTCCTCATGAGGCCTCTCAAGCTCACCATGCAGGCGTTCGGTCCGTACAAGGGCACGGAGACGCTCGACTTCTCAGAGCTCGGAACCAATCGGCTGTTCCTCATCCACGGCACCACGGGTGCGGGCAAGACGACGATCCTCGATGCGATCTGCTACGCCCTCTACGGAGACACCAGCGGCGGCGAGCGCTCGGGCACGCAGATGCGCTGCCAGTCGGCCGACCCGGCGTTGCCGACCCAGGTCATCTTCGACTTCGACCTCGGCGATAGGCGCTTCCGCGCACTTCGTGTCCCGCAGCAGCTGAACGCATCCAAGCGCGGCCCAGATCGTCAGGTCAACATCCCGGCCTCGGTCACGCTCTGGGAGATCGAGGAGGACGGCTCGGAGAAGAAGGTTCTCGGAACCGGCGTTACAGCCGTAAAGGGCCAGGTGGAGTCGCTCGTCGGCTTCTCGTCCGACCAGTTCCGGCAGGTGGTCGTCCTCCCGCAGGGCAAGTTCCGCGATGTTCTCTCGGCGGGCTCAGACAAGCGCGAGGAGATACTGCGCCAGCTGTTCCGTACCGAGAGGTTCGGAGCGATCGAACGTGCGCTGGCCGACCGCGCGAAGACGGTCATGAAGAAGCGCGAGGAGCTTCTGATCGAGCGCAACACGCATCTGAAGGCCGTGGGAGCCGAAGATGATGCGGTGCTCGACGAACTTACCGTCCGGACGAGCGCTGATGTCGAGTCAGTGCTGCAGGCAGTGAAGACCGCAGAGAGCACAGCGAAGAAGGCGAACTCGGCATTCGAGGTGGCGAAGGCCCAGGACCAGGCGCTCAAGGATCTGGCGACCGCGCGACAGACGCTCTTCGACCTCGAAGCCCACACGCCTGTGATCGAAGCGTTGAAGTCGCGTGTCGACGGGT
>CAZSUO010000230.1:0-2311 GCA_964610065.1 uncultured Coriobacteriaceae bacterium
CGCTGGGTCGAGGCGAAGGCGCGCTCTATCGCGGTCGGCGCCTCGCCCATCGACGTCGCCGAGCCGTTCCGCGAGGGCGTGCTCTTCCGCATCCCGTCGGCCGTCCTGACGAGCGCGACGCTCTCCACGGGCGGGGACTTCAAGTTCCTCAGGTCGCGGCTGGGCATCGACTTCGACGCGGACGAGCTCTCGTGCCCGACCCCGTTCGACTTCGCGAGCCAGGCGCGGCTGTACGTCCCGCGCGACCTCCCGGACCCTCGGGACGAGGAGTTCTTCGACCGCGCCGTCGCCGAGGCGCTCGCGCTGATCCGGCTGACGCGCGGCGGCGCCCTCGTGCTGTCGACCTCGACCCGCGGCATGCACGCGCTGCACCGGGGCTTCGCAGGAGAGGTGCCCGGGCCGCTCTACGTCCAGGGGGACGCGCCGAAGTCGAGCCTGCTCGAGCGGTTCACGGAGGACCCGGCGTCGGTGCTCGTCGCGACGACCAGCTTCTGGCAGGGCGTCGACATCGCCGGCGACGCGCTGCGCCTCGTCGTCATCGACAAGCTCCCGTTCGCCCCGCCCCAGGATCCGATCACGGACGCGCGCATCCGGCGGATCGAGGACGCGGCGGGCACGCCGTTCACCGACTACCAGCTCCCGCAGGCGGCGCTCGCGCTCAAGCAGGGCTTCGGGCGGCTGATCCGGACGCGCCACGACCGCGGCATCGTCGCCGTCCTGGACACGCGGTTGTGGACGAAAGGGTACGGGCGGGTCTTCTTCGGCTCGCTGCCGCCGTGCCCGGTCGCGACGACCCTCGGGGAGCTCTCCGCGTGGTGGCGGGGCGGCACGGAGGAGGAGGCGCTCGGCTAGGGGGTGTCCCTAATTGACGCACGGCATCATCGCCGACGCGTTCTTCTTTCCGCAAAGCCGCATGCCGTCTTCCCCTGATCGGCAGGGACGAGAGCCGAGTTCGCCCGCCATCGGGCGCATGGCGACAAAGCTACCCACAGGTGTTTGCTCCGAAGGCAGTGCCGGTGTCGTTACGACACCCAGACCAGTGCGGCGGCGAGGTGCACCAGCGCGAGGTAGTTGCGTCCCGTCTTCTCGTAGCGCGTCGCGATGCGGCGGCAGCGCTTGAGGTTGTGGAAGAAGCACTCGATGCGGTAGCGAATCCGGTAGAGCCGCTTGTCGTAGCGGTACTGCTTCGTGCGACAGCCGTTCGGCGGGATCACCGCCTTCATGCCGCACGCCTTCACCGCCTCGCGGATGTGCGCCGAGTCGTACCCTTTGTCGCCGATGAAGGCGCGCCCCTGCGCGTGTTCGATGAGCGAGTCCGCGACCGTGGCCTCGTGCCGTTGCCCGGGCGTCAGCTCGAGGTGGAGCGGCCGTCCCTTCGCGTCGACGACCGCGTGGATCTTGGTGGAGAATCCACCACGTGAACGACCCAGATCGTTGAATTCGATCCCCCTTTTCCCCCGGACGCATCCTGGTGGGCGCGGGCGATCGTCGCGTCGACGAGGCTTCCCGTGTCGTCGAGGTCCATTTGCAGCTCTTTGAAGATGCGTTCGAAGTGACCGGCCTTCGCCCAGTTCGCGAAGCGGTTGTAGATCGTCTTCCAGTTGCCGAATCGCTCGGGGAGATCACGCCACGGCGTGCCGGTCTTGAGCACGTAGACGACGGCGTTGATGAAGTTGCGATCGCCGAGCGTCGACTTGCGGCCGTAGCGATGGACGAGCGGTTCGATCTGCTTCCACTGCGCGTCGGTCAGCTCATGTCTACGCATGTCCCAAGAGCGCCAGATGGCGATCGCCGACGCAAATTCTTGGCGGTCTGAAAAGCGGAGGTTGGCACCTTCGGGCGAGCCCGAAGTCAATTAGGGACACCCCCTAGCCCTTCTTGTCCCCCTCCGGGCCCTCGTTCACCGACGGGTACTTCATGATCTCCTTGCGTGCGATCTTCCAGGCCTTCTGCACGATCCAGGACAGCGAGCGGTCCTGACGGTTCGCCTCGGCGATGATCTCGTTGAGCATCTCCTCCGGGAAGTAGAGGCTCTGCTTCCTCTTGTCCGACCGGCTGTCCACCTGCTTCTCGTTCTTGCTCATCTCCATGACCCCTCCGTGCTCCCGTATGTAGCACTTGAACCTACAGGAGTTACACTATGCCACATCCCGGCAGGGGTCAACGTCCGTTTGCCCGGCCGGACGGCGGGATCAGAACACGCGCTGCGGCACGAACACGATGTCTCCCGGGCGGAGCACGAAGTTGGGCGTGCGCCCCTCGCCGATCGCCTCGACCGGCCAGCCGACGCGATCGCGACGCTGCGCCGCGG
>CAZSUO010000231.1:0-2310 GCA_964610065.1 uncultured Coriobacteriaceae bacterium
CATCGCCGAAACCTCGGGCAAGCGGTCGATCTACCTGTTCGACCCGGAGCAGATCGAATCGGAGATGCCAGTCGGGCTGTAGAACGCGCGTTCCTAGAACATAACTTCGGCTTGCATTTCTGCGGCACCTCCTGTAAACTGGGCATCGTTGGACGTTACCAACCCCACAAAGTGGCCCCGGCGGTGCGGAAACACCCCGAGGCCCGGCACCCCAGGATGGAGGCCTGAGATGCGATCCCCAGTCTACCCCAGTATCCACCTCGCAACAACCGACGACGAGCACCGACGCGCCGTCTGCGCCCGCCGGCAACACGCCGCAGCCGTGGCACGCGGCACACTCCGCGACCGACTCGACTCCAGCTCCGACGACGACCTCGTTTTCATCGCCCACCACGGGCAGGACGCAGAGGTCCGCTCTGTCGCACATGACCTGGTCCGCCAGCGGTGCAAGGCGCGACTCGCGGCCCGCGACATGGACCAGAGCGAGTGGGATGCGATCCACCAGGAGCTCGTCGCGCGGCGCACCAGCATCCGCGCTGCCGACGGCCGCTACCTCGCCCCGACGCTGAGCCAAGACGCCGACCTGCTCTACCTCCTGGGCGGTGCGCGATGAGGTACTACGCCACCGACGACGGACTCCGCTACCGCACACCGGTCGAGATCGCCAGCGATCTGCTCGAGGACGGGTACGACGACGAGGCCGCGGCGTACATGCGCACGCACGGCGTCGCGCAGTGGGAGATCGAGCGGTTCCGGTCCGAACGAGCCGCGGCCGAGGAGCACGAGCGCCAGCAACTGGCCCTGGCTGAGGCGGAGCGAGTCGAGCGAGAGGCGGCCACGGCGCGCTGGTGGGCTCAGCATCGCGCCCGACACAACTGCGTGGCGTGCGGCGGGAGTGGCCGGGTGAACGAGTATCGCGACTTCCAGGCCGAGACCGCCCGCAACGTCGGCCCCTGCTACGTGAGCGACCCCTGCCCCATCTGCGGCGGGACCGGGCACGTGGATCCCGAGGCGGTGGCGGTATGAACGGCGAGACGGAGCGGGCCGAGCGCCGCAGGTTGCGCAACGACCTCCTGTTCGCGGCTCAGATGCTGGCCTTCTATCGCAGCATCGGCGCCGGTGAGGATGCGGCGCGCTACCTCGCACAGATCGAGCGCGCCGCGGACGAGCTGCGCCGCGTGGACCAGATGTACTTCGACGCATTGCTGGCCGGGGAGGCATCGTGATGGCCGCACATGATGGGCGATGGGATGAGATTGTGGTGACGATACCAGAGGAGGCGAGCGCATGAACCAACTAGCAACGCGGGACAACGGGGCGATGACGGCCGAGCACGTTGACCTTGTGAAGCGGACCATCGCCAAGGGCGCGACCGATGACGAGCTGGCGCTGTTCGTCCAGGTCGCCAACAGGACGGGACTCGACCCCTTCGCCCGGCAGATATACGCCGTCAAGCGATGGGACAGCCGCGAGCGCCGGGAGACGATGACCGTCCAGGTCAGCATCGACGGCGCGCGGCTGATTGCCGAGCGCAGCGGCCAGTACGCCGGGCAGATCGGGCCGTTGTGGACCGACGACGGCGAGACGTGGCGGGAAGTGTGGCTGGAATCCAAGCCGCCGCGCGCGGCCAAGGTGGCTGTCCTGCGGCGCGACTTCGACCAGCCGCTATGGGCGGTCGCAACGTGGGACCAGTACGTCCAGACCACGAAGGACGGCAAGACCTCGCACATGTGGGCCCAGTTCGGCCCCTTGATGCTGGCCAAGTGTGCCGAGATGCTGGCCCTGCGGCGAGCCTTCCCGGCGGAGTTGTCGGGCCTGTACTCGGCAGAGGAGATGGCGCAGGCAACGCCCGCCGAGGTCATCGACGTGACGCCAGTCGAGCCGTCGAAGCGAACCCGCAAGGCCAAGCCGGAACTCGAACTGCTACCGGCGCCCGAACCGGCGGGCGATACACTGTACGGCGGCGGCGCGTTCACGGCCGAACAGGTGGACGGCTGGCACAACCCAGTCGCGGCCACCGAACCGCCGGCCGACGGCGGCGATCCGCACATCAAGCCGTTGTGCGTGGCGGCCATCATGGCGCGCGACAAGACCGAACTGCCGGGCATCCGCAAGCGCGTCATCGCCATTGCGGACGATTACCACCGCACCGGGGCGATGCGCTGGCTGGCGCTGGCGACGGCGTTGTTGGACCCCGCGAGCTTGTCCGATTCAGGCAAGCGGGCGAGCGCGCGGGCGATGATCGAGGGAATCAAGGGCGGCGACGAATCCGAACAGCGGCTGGTAGACAACGCCCTCGCCGCTATCGAC
>CAZSUO010000232.1:0-2304 GCA_964610065.1 uncultured Coriobacteriaceae bacterium
GAGGACGATGCGCTCCAACTCGCTACCGGGTTCGGTCTGTCGGAACGGCGTGTCGCGCTCCGCCTCCAGCCGTCTCCCCTCTTCCACGATCTCCGCGAGCGTGCGCGCGGCGGGCGCGGTCACGTCCTCACCCCCCGCAGCCGGGAGAGGGCGGAGTCGAGGGCGGACTTCGCCTCGCCCGAGAGCCGCGTCCTCCTCCATGCCGCGCACGGCAGCCTCGGCCACGTCGAGGAGCGCCGCGAGGTTGTTGACGGCGAAGACGAAGCGGTCGCGGTCCTCGGTCGTCAGGCACACGAGGCCCTGAGTGTTGTCCGATGACATGAGCGGGCCGCTGTGGTCCTGCCCTAGGCAGACGATCGGGCGCCCTTCCGATCCGTCAGCCTCGGTCTCGTAGCACGCCACGGCGAGCCCCGGCGTCGCCTCCGCGATCAGCCGGCGCCCCTCGGCGATGAGGGCGGGGATGGAAGCGGGGGCGGTCACATGTCACCTGCCTTGACGAGCGCGCGTTCGATCCTGTCGTCCTCGGCAAGCCGTTCGTGCGCCGCTCCGATGCGCTTTCGTAGCGCCACGCGCACTCTCGTCCGCCCACCGAACGGGTCGCGGTCGAGGCAGCCAAGAACGTGCCCCAACTCGGTCTTTGTGAACATGAGCGAGATGCGTCTCACTTGCCCTTCTCCTTCCCGCGCTCCTCGCGCTCGGCCGCGCGGACGCGGGCGGCGTGGGTTCGCACCACGCGATAGTCATAGGCACTCGTGCAGGCGTAGCCGGGCTTCGCCGCGCAGTACGGGCACTTCACACTCAGTGCGTCACTCATCGCGCCCCTCCTCCTCGGCCGGAGCGGTGAGGTTCGGCTCTGCGAGACGCCTTGCCTCGATAACGCCACGCGCCCACGCGATGAACTCATCGCTGTTGCGTACGGACGGCGAGACCTTGTTGTCGAAATCGTCCCTCACCATGTCGTCCAGTAACCGCTCAAGCTCCTCGTCTGTCGCGCAATCCTCGACGTCCGACTCGGCCACGTAGAGTTCTTGCGGCCGGCCCTTGCCTACGTACCCGTCCTCTGCGGACCACTCGACGCGGAATCCGGAGCCGCGCTTCACTTCCCCTCCTCGGCCGGAGCGGTGAGCGCCTTTACCCGCGCCCACGTATCGGCGTCGATCTGCACGGCGACGTACCGCACGCGCGGGTCATCGAACTCGACGCCGCCTTCCGCGACTTCGAGCAACAGCGCCCGGAGGCCTTCGATCTTGGCGTTCCCGATCTCCAGCGCGTGCCCCAGCGCTGCGCTGTTCTCCCTGTAGAAGTCCCGATCGTTCTTCAGCCGCTCGACCTCGGCGCGGAGCGCGGCGTTGTGGGCATCCAGCGCCTTCTCTGCGCGCTCCGCAGCCTTCCGCCCCTTGGCGATATCGGCAGGGTGTCCGCGCCGCTTGTTCGCCGCGAGCGTGCCCTCTGTGAGTCGCAGCAACTCGATTTGAAACGCGATCGGCGTCAGGATCTCTCCCACGACTACTTCCCCTCCTCGGCCGCGATCGCCGCGCGGGCGGTACGCCCAACCCACGCGATGAGCGACAGCATCGGCATCCATTCCGGCGGCGGCGGCGCCTCGCCGAAGTGCCCGGTCTTGCCCTCGATCTCCTCCAGTGCCTCTTGGAGCCGCGCCGCGCGGGACTCGGCGGCCTTCTCCGCTGCGTGCACTCGGTTGATGAGCTTCACGACCAGGTCGAGCGTCGTCTCATCGTCGCGCTCCGCGATGGCTGCGAGCTGGAGAGCAGACGTGATCCCGAACGCACCGCAGATCCGCGTGATCGCCTCGGTACGCTGCCGCTCCTCGTCAGCCGCGCGGGCCCCGGCGGCGCGGAGCTTGGCCTCGAGTTCTTCGACGCGACCCTCAGCGGCGCGCAGGTCCGCGCGGACCGCCTCGAGCGACTTCTCGGCGTCGGCGTAGTCCTCCTCGACCGACGTCATGCGTGACTGCAGGCGTTCGATGTCGCGCTCTAGCGCGTAGGTTCTCACGTGCCCTCCTGTCCTGGGCGGTGGACGTCCCTGTACCCGCCTGGCACCGGGACGAGCCGCCTCAGTATGCGCCCCGTCCGCTCCTCCCGGACGGTCATTTCGGCCGTCGCGAACAGGTGGACGTGGCCGTTGCACACGTCACTCCGAGGCGGGGCGCACCCCGCCTCGCGCGCCTCTGCGTCGTCGCTTCTCTTGGCGCCGCGCGTCATCCGTAAGACCCGCCCGCCACCGCTGGAGTCCTCGTGCATTCTCCCTCCTCTGGATCGACTCGCCCTTGATGGCCGCCGCTTC
>CAZSUO010000233.1:0-2299 GCA_964610065.1 uncultured Coriobacteriaceae bacterium
TCGACGGCGGTGCCTACCCCTATCTGTGGGTCGATGCCCTCGCCATCCGGGTGCGGGAGGGCGGACGCGTGGTGAAAGTCGCCTGCATCGTCGCCACCGCAGTGAACGCCGAGGGCCGTCGCGAGATCGTGGGGCTCGACACGTTCACCGAGGAGTCCGGTCCCGCCTGGACGGCGTTCCTGCGCGGCCTCGTGGCCCGAGGACTCTCCGGCGTGAGGCTCGTCGTCTCCGATTCCCACAAGGGCCTGATCGCAGCGATCGAGGCGGTTCTTCCCGGTGCTGCCTGGCAGCGGTGCCGCACCCACTTCATGCGAAACGTGCTCTGCCGCGTGCCGAAGAGCGCCCAGCCTTTCGTGGCAACCCTCGTGCGCACGATCTTCGCGCAGCCGAGCGCCGAGGAGGTTGCCGCCCAACTCGCCCGCGTCGTCGACCAGCTCGAAGATCGTTTCCCTGATGTGGCGACGATGCTCGAGGAGGCTGCCGCCGACATCACAGCGTTCTCGACGTTTCCGACCTGTCACTGGCGCCAGATCTGGTCCAACAACCCCCAAGAGCGCCTGAACCGCGAGATCCGCCGGAGAAGCGACGTCGTGGGCATCTTCCCCGACCGCGGGAGCATCATCCGGCTCGTGGGCTCGGTACTCTCCGAGCAACACGACGAGTGGCAGGTGAGTCGGCGCTACATGTCGATCGAGTCGATCGAGAAGACGATGGAGCCACTGCCGACCGTGGAAGACGGTCTCGATCGGGAGGTGATACCTGCCCTCATGGCCAGCTAAGTGAGATACTCGAGGTCGGAGCAGAGGGCTTCATACACCACTTGACGGGACATGGCCTCGCGAGGTCCATGGGCTGATGTGCAGAGTAAGGTGCATTGTGACTGCGGCTGTGTTCACCCAACGGGACTGTGGAGGTGTTGAGTGAGTACGTATGCGAAGGCTCGGTTTCTGGGTGCGCTCATGCTTGTAGCGCTTGCACCGGTGCTGCTCACGGGGTGTAGCGGTGCAGGGGAGGCATCAGTGTCCCCAAGCGATTCGAGCGGAGACGCGACGAGCGAGGTCTCGGCCCCCGTCGAGCAGGAGATAGGCGGACCATTCCACCAGGTACCTGGTGGGTACATCCTTGACGGCTACCCCGAGGACTCAGTGCCATTGTATGAGGCCTCCCTCGTGAACAAGTGCACTTTCACCGAGTTCCCCGACGCTTCTGCGGCAAGCGATCAGGATTCATACGAGGTACTCTTCCTCACCGATGCCAGCCCCTCGCAGGTTCTCGACTACTACGTAGGGCTGATGGGCGGCTCTGCGGAGACCGAGGCGAATTCCGACGGCGCTACCGGGTTGATTGGAGACCTGGAGGTCCACGCGCTCGTTCATCGGACCTCCGATGGCGGCGTCAACTCTCTGGACTCGGATGCTGGGTCCGAAACCGCGGTGAAGCTCGTCGTCCGACTTCCGGATACGGCACCAGGTACGTACGACGAGTATTTCGAGATGTATTCCGACGCTCTCCCCGACGAGGAGTCAGGCCGTCTTGCGCTCCGACGAAGCTACTACGTCTCAGGGAAGGCGAACGAGCACGGCTACGACTGCACCATCCCTGCGGCCTGGGGATCCGGCGAAAGCGGAACCTCAGCGTTCACCGAGTACTACCGCAATCAGTACACCGGTCTCGAGCACTCGTATGCCAACACACAGTCTGGAACTGCGATGATCGGTTGGGATGGTGGGGGTTATCGCACGTCAATCTTGTATGCGGGTGGTAGTCCATACGCGCGAGTGCGTATCGCGGCGGACATCAGCCCAGCAGATACGGGAGGGCTGACTGACCTGCTCGCAATGGCTCCCGCAGATGGAAGCGAAATCATAATCACTGTGACGATGGACATGGAGATGTCCTTCTGGCGAGACAACCTCACCTTCTCGCCTGAGGACGACCCCGACAGGGTCTACACCATCAGCAAGTACGCCCCCGCTGAGATCACGCAGAATGGGAATCCGCAACGCTCCTACAGCAACGTAAAGGACCTGCACCAGGGCATCGTCACGATCACCAAGGACGGCATCGTCAGCTTCGATATCTCGGAAACCGGCGGATACCTGTAGCAGGAAGGAGCGAGAGACTGAGGCCAGCAGGTGGCCCTGGTTGCGCGAGCCTGCCTCAGACGCCTAACAAGTGCTTCCAGCTGGCGCGCCAAGCGTTATCGTGTGAAGCGAAGGCTTGGCGCGCAGCTGAAGCGCCAAGACGTTAGATTCAATCTGGATTCCCCTGATGTCATCGCGCGCGGGTACAATCGCGG
>CAZSUO010000234.1:0-2296 GCA_964610065.1 uncultured Coriobacteriaceae bacterium
GAGCGGAAGCGCAGGCGCTTGAACTGGCTTCTACGGCAGGAGATCGGTGATCTCGTACCGGTTCTCGGTCTCTCGGGTGCACAGCGCCTCGTAGAGGTGTGTGAGGTCGCCCAGCCGTGTGTAGTAGTCGCCATACGCCGTGTGCGTCAGCGTTGTCTCATCCGACTCGTCTCGTGTGAACTTCTGCAACGCTACGAGGCGTCACCTGGCCATCGGCAACTCTGATACCATAAGTGAGGAGTACCGCGGCTGCCCGGAGACGCGATTACCGTGACTGGTGCCGGGCCTTCAGGGCAGAGTGCGATTGCGTCTATTGAGCCGCGACCCGTGCACCCAGGAGAGGAGAGGCTGCCTTGATGCATGCGAGTCCGCAACCCAACGGGAGTTCGAGACATGTACGGCGATACGTGAGACGGATCCTCCCGGGAGCGTTGTCCGCGCTTGTGCTCATGTCAGGCATCGCCTTCTCAACGGTCGCTGCCGCCGTTCCACCCGGGACGACTCCGCCGCAGGTGCTGGACCTAAGGAGCACGGGCGAGGTTGAGGCCCGGATTCCATCCTCGGGGTCGACCATCGACCTAAGTGCGCTTCCGGTAGCGCCGGTCACAGGAACCATCGATGAGGACAACTACAGCGTCGACTACACCCTCACTCTCGAGGCGGGCGACAAGCTGCTCGTGTGGTTCGACAAGCCGGAAGCAGCGGCCATCAGCATCGACCTCTACGCCCTGCCGTCCTATGACGGGATCGGGGGCTGGAGCTGGTGGTACCCGGAGAAGCCACTCGCAGCGACAGTCCCCGCAGATGGCGAGTACGTGCTCACAGTCGCTGCAATGGAGGGGTTCCAGGGATCGGCCTCATACTCATTTGAGTGGCAGATCACCAGTGGCGAATCAAACGACAACCCTCCGGGCGATTCTATCTCCCCATCTCCGGTCTCCGGATCGTTCGATCTGCTGAGTGATCCCGACGATCATTACTCCTTCTATGCGTGGGCTGGGGAGGTCATCGAGATCAGTCTGACCGGCACCGTGGGGACGGACTTCGATCTGCACGTGTACGGTCCGCCGAACGAGTACGGGCGGGAGCCTCATCTGGAGAGCAGTCACTACGGAGGCTCTGAAGAGCACGTGATCGTTCGGGCGGCGGAATCCGGTACGCACTATGTCGTAGTCAATCAATCCCGTGGGACGGGCGAGTATCAGCTGGCCTGGAGCGTCGACTATGACGGGATCCAGGTCACACGAATCGCGGGGGCTGATCGCATCGGCACCGCAATCGAAGCTTCACAGCTGGCCTTCCCGTCTGGTTCCGCATCCGCCGTTCTCGCAACAGCCTATGACTGGCCGGATGCTCTTGGCGGGTCCGGGCTTGCGGGCGCACTCGACTGCCCTATTCTGCTCACCCGTCAGGGGGAGCTTCCTCCTGAGGTGGACGAGGAGCTGAGGCGACTGGGCGCATCCACGGTATACGTGCTCGGAGGAGCTGGAGCGGTCTCATCGACCGCGATGGCGCAAGTTGATGCGATTCCAGGCGTCAGCGTGGAGCGCATCGGTGGACTGAATCGCTACGAAACCGCGCGCCTGATCGCAGAGCGCACCATCGAAGAGATCAACGGCTGGGATTACGGTTGGTATGACGGAGTGGCGTTCGTGGCGACCGGAGCCAACTATCCCGACGCGCTCGCCGCATCGCCTCTCGCGTACGATCGGTTCGTCCCCATCTACCTTGTGAACCCCAGCGCCGGAGACAACGCGCAGACGGCCTATGCGATGAGCGGTGCAGGCGTGACGTCTGCGATCGTGCTGGGCGGCACCGGTGCCGTCCCCGCCCCGGTTGAGACACGTCTCCGGAGCGTACTCGGTAACGCTACGCGTATCGCAGGTGCCGATCGCGTGGCTACATCCCTGAACCTTGCCGACTACGCCATGAACAACCCGGATTCCCTCTGGTATCCGAGGTGGAATCACGTTGCCGTGGCCACGGGCTGGGACTACCCAGATGCACTCGCTGGCGGGCCGGTGCAAGGAAAGTCCGGCTCGTTCCTGCTGCTTACTCACGGAACATATCTGGATCCCAGTGTCCGAACGGCGCTGTCGGACAACCGGTGGGAGATTGCCGAGGTCCGTATACTCGGCGGAACGGGGCCGGTGACTCCGGCGGTGGAGAGCGCGATTCACAGCGCAATACGGTAGGCATCCAGGCGTCATCATAGGCATGGAGACTGCTCGCCCCGGGTGGTAGAATCCGCTACGCGCCCTCTTAGCTCAGGGGATAGAGCACAGGTTTCCTAAAC
>CAZSUO010000235.1:0-2282 GCA_964610065.1 uncultured Coriobacteriaceae bacterium
ACCAGAGAGGGCCGTGAGCGATCGCGGGTTGACCGGCAATCTCATATCAACGTCTCGGCGCTTCACCAGCGGCGCGCTGGCGAGCGCTTGCCACTCGAGTCTACCTCACGAGGCGCGCCGTCTGTGTGTTGCTCCTATGTCAATCCTATACCGCCACGGCGACCGCGCGTACACCGAAATCGACGTGCACGACCGGCTCCGGGCGGGCCCGCTCCGCTCTGAGCATCGTCTTGAAGATCGCCCTGCCGATGTGCCGCTTGAGGCACCGGAGCGCCTCACGGTTGCTCATCCCTTCGGAGCGCTTCTTGTCCATGAACGCGATCGCAGGCGGGTACATGCGCGCCTGGGTCACCGCGATCATGTGGATCGTCGAGTTGAGCTTCCGGTTCCCGGTCCGGTTGAGACGATGGCGTTCGCTCTTGCCTGACGATACCGACAGAGGCGCGGTCCCGACGTGCATCGCGAAGGCGGACTCCGACGTGAAACGGGAGATGCCCGCCGTCTCCCCCACGAGGTGGGCCGCGCCGATCGCCGAACACCCCGGGAATGCCAGAAGCTCCGGAACCAGTGCCTTGGTCAGTCCGCGGATCTCCCGCTCGAACCCGCGGACCGCAACGGTGAGCTCACGGCATCGCGCAAGCTCATCGAGCGCGATCCGGCACCGGGTGCTTTCGGGGAGCGCCCTGAGCGCGGCTTCAAGCCGGTCGAGCCACACGTAGCGGTCCAGCACGCGCGGCGGGAGCTCGAGCGGCAGCGCAAGATCATGGCAGTGCCACCGCAGGCGCTTCTGGATGCGGGCACGCTCTTTGACCAGGGCGTCCCTGTGATCGGTGAGCAGCCTGATGTCGTGCTCGGGTCCAGAGAGACACGCCTCGGGCAGCTGCGGTTCACGGAGTGCCACACGCGCGACGCACGCCGCATCGATTCCGTCGGACTTGCCGTAGGTGCGGGTACTCGCCCGTGCCCCGGCCATCATCTTGGGAGGTACCCGCACCACGCGCTCACCAGCCGGGATGAGGTGGCGCTCGAGTCTGCCTGAGACATGTCGGCAGTCCTCGATGGCGAAGACGCGCGCAGGATCCAGGCGTCGAGCCCAGGCCAGAAGCTCGTCATGTCCGGTATCGGTACAGGCCACCGTCTTCTCGCCGATGCTGCGGCCGGTGGCCGCATCGAGCGCCACCGCGGTGTGGGTCTTCATGTGCGGGTCGATGCCGATTACGATCATCACTGTCCCCTTCCGCCGAGTCTCATGCGGTGGGGGTCGGCGGCGGACACGCCTTAGCTGGGGCCTCTTGGCCAGGCTCCTATCAGGTCACGACGGCGACCCCTCGGTACCCGGCGGCGGGGGACATAACAGCCAACGGTCAACCCGTGATGGTGACAGAAGCGCGGTGGGTCACTCCGCCGCCGGATCCGAGGCTACCCGAGTTGGATCGGGTAGCCCACGGGGGCAGAGTGACACTAAGGAAGCGCGGGTTAGGCCTGCGCTTGTGGCTGTCAGACAGCGAGGGTAGCATCGGGCCGAGGGCCGAGCGATCCAAGGGGGATTCGTGGACAACAAGAAGGTACTGATCATCGTGCTGGCCGCTGTGGCGCTCCTAGCACTCTGCGCGTGCGGATCGTGCGCTGGATTGATCAGTCTGGGACAGAGCTCAAGCAGCACAACCACGAGACCATCGCCAGCCGAGCAGGAGCCCGTCGTGGAGGATGCCGCGCCCATCGAGGCGGCCACCGATGACTGGGGACCCGGCATCCCGGGACTCGCGAAGCCCGACGTGATCATCAATCTGGAAGACCGCTACGGGATTGAATTTGGTCAGGACTCCGCAGGCGCTGACGGCATGAGCAGCACGCTGGGCACGGGCACCGATCCGGTCACCGGCGCGATGCTCGATTGCATGATCTACTGGTCCCTCGAGGGCAGCGAGTATCGAGTGCCCCTGGTGGAGTTCTCATGCATCGCGCCGACGAATCCTGACGACATCAACGCGATCGCATCCGCGTACCTGGGCTACTGCGCGACCATTCCGTACACGGGAGCCGATCCGGCCGCAGCCCAGGCGTGGATTGAGGAGAACGTGGCGTCCGCCAATACGCAGGGTGAGATGCTCGAAACGGTGATTGGTGACGCACGATTCACGCTGTATGGAACTGACCAGGCGCGGATACTCGAGATAACCAACGTGGCTACCCCCAAGTAGCTGGCGCGACCGCGCAAGCGCTAGGCCTAACCCACACTTCTACAGTCTGCATAACGTTGATGTGCATGACCCGCAAACCCG
>CAZSUO010000236.1:0-2270 GCA_964610065.1 uncultured Coriobacteriaceae bacterium
CAACCGGGGCGAAGGGGCAGCCGCGAGACTATCCCAAAACCGCGTACGTCGTCGGTGAGGATCAGCCGTACAACTGCATGTGCGACCAGAGGCTCGCGCTCGCAGACGACCTTCCCGACACCGCGCAGGGGCTCCGGAGCGTCAAGGGACTGAGCCTCGAACCGCTGACGAAGCAGGCCGCCGTACTTCTCGAACGCGGCACGCCGCGCGAATCGCTGAAGGAACTCCTCCTCCGCATGGAGCAGACCATGAGCAAGAACCAGACAGCAGAACATCTTGGTATCAGTAAAGCCACGCTCTACGAGTGGCGCAAGCAGGAGCAGATCGAATGACTACAAACTGGTCAGGAGTAACAATCAACGGGCAGACGTTCGGAGTGGCCATCACTCCGATGCAGGTCGTGTACCTGCACACCGACGGCAAGTGGTATCCCGCGCGGGCAAACGCGGAGGCGACGAGCGCTGGCGACATTGCAATCGCCCTCGACACTGCGGCAGCCAACGGCACCGGGCGCGTGCTGCAACTCGGCTACGTAGCGAACAGCGCATGGACACTAACCCCCGGCGGAGCGGTCTACATCTCCCCGGCGACCGCGGGCGCACTGACACAGACCAAACCGAGCACGGGCAACGTGGTCCGAGCTATCGGATACGCGACCTCTGCGACCGCGATCCACATCGATCCGACCCCGGCGTCCGCGCCCGTCGCGACTGTAGAAGGGCTCGAAGTCGAGCACGGGGCAGTGATCTATGGCACTGCGTCCGCGTGGACGAAACTCTCCCCCGGGCAGTTTAGGCAGGTGCTCACGACCAACGGCCCCGGTGCTGCCCCGGCATGGCGGCACCCGCACTCGTGCCCCGCCGAGGTGATCGGGATCGAGTGGGATACGCTCTCCACCTCGCCGACCCTCACCCGGATCGACGCGGCAGGAAAAGAGATCATAGGTATTGCACTCGGATTCTTCGACAGCCACCCGACGTTCGGAGGACGGTGGCGCTGCACCCGGAACCGGGCGACCGGCGCGATCGAGTATGGTTCCAACGCCAGAGGAGACGGGTTGGACCTGACCGGGGCTCTGGCCGACGTGCTGGTCCGGAAACAGGCGTTCTATGTCAAGCACGAGTTCGACGCCGGCACTGATCTGGCCCGGTACTGGGTCTCTCCCCGCCCGGCTACGGGGTTCTCTCTCCACCCCTACTTCTACATGCGCGGCGGAGGAGTGCCTGCCCCGTACATGTTCGGCGGCGCCTACGAGTCGTACGGGCTCATCTACAACGGGGAGTTCCGGCTCGGTTCCGCCTCCGGAAAAATCCCTATCACCGGGGGGGTAGCCTATTCGGATCTGCCTAACAGCGGCAGATTCCACATCAACGATGCCGAACTCTACGCCTCCCGAATCTCGCCCGGCAACGCCGGCTGCGAATCGTTCTGGGGCTACTGTGCGGACCAACTCCTGATGTATATTGAGTACGGTACGTTCGACATCCAGACCGCACTCGGCAAGGGGATCGTCAATCTGCTGAGCGGCACCGGGTTCGCCGGGAAACTGACCGGAGTAGACAACATCGACTCCAGGCTCGCCGAGAACGGCACCGGCACTGGGGATGGAGTCAACGGGCAGACCCCGGTCTGCTGGCGAGGGATCGAAAACCCTTACGGGAACACCTGGAAATTCATCATCGGGGCAAACGTCGACCTTGATGGGTCTTTCCGCCTGATCCGCAGGGACGGTCTCGGCACTCTGGCAGGTACGCTGGCCGCTGGGTCCTACGAGGCAGGCACTGGGATGGCGACGACAACCGGGTATATCTCAGGATTGCTCCACGACGATCTTGCGGGGCTTGCGTTCATACCGTCCGCGACGAGCGGAAGTTCGGACACGTATCTCACAGATCAGTTGTACGCCGTTACGGCGAACGGGAATATCCTGCGTGCGGGGGGCGGTTGGAACAATGCGCTGCGTGCGGGGCCCGGCTGCCGGACTGCGGATAACAGTCCGGCGGCTTCCGGTCGGAGCTTTTGCGCCCGCGTCGAGCTCCGCCCCTCACAAGGGGCGTGATCAGACGATGTGCCCGGTGGCAGTCCTTGGAGCGGTCGGTGCATACTATGGCTGGCTGAAGCATTGCAACTCACACAACCTGGCGAGGACGTATCTCTACGATAACTCTTCGCTGCGAACGGCTGTCGAACACGCATCTGAAACAGGAGGAGTATCATGTCCAAATTGGTTAGAAGCACCGTCGAGCCGACGGCGATCGGTATCGACGTAG
>CAZSUO010000237.1:0-2264 GCA_964610065.1 uncultured Coriobacteriaceae bacterium
GCGGCCCTGTCAGACCAGCCCCCTCATGTCACCCCGGCTGGATCCGGATGAACCCGTTTTCAGGGGTCACGTCCCGTCAAGTGGTGTATGAGCGCACCGCATCATCCTGATTCCGTTTCACACCGCCACGGGTAGCTCCTTGTTTTCGAGTTTCATTTCCAATGCCGTGCTCGGCTTCGCTAGCTTCTCGAGCGAGCCGATGCTCATGTAGCGCCGCGACGCCACGAGCCATTCGTCGTTCTGTTCCGAGAGCAGCGCGCCGACCAGGCGGATGATCGAGCCGCGGTGCGGGAAGATGCCGACGACGTCGGTGCGCCGCCTGATCTCGCGGTTCTGCCGCTCCTGCGGGTTGTTCGACCAGATCTGCTTCCAGTGCTCCTTCGGGAACGCCGTGAAGGCCAGGAGTTCGTCCGCCGCGTCCGCGAGCATCGCCGCCGCCTCGGGGAAGCCCTTGCGCAGCTGCGCCACGACCCGCGTTTGCTGCGCCCACGTCTCCTCCGCCGATGGCTGCGCGAAGATGCTGCGCACCACCGTCGCCACCATGTTCTGCGCCGACTTCGGCACCCGCGTCAGCAGGTTGCGCATGAAGTGCGTCCGGCACCGCTGCCAGCTCGCGCCCGGCAGCACCGCCGCGACCGCCGCCTTCAGCCCTTCGTGCGCGTCTGACGTCACGAGCTTCACGCCGGACAGCCCGCGCGCCACCAGCCCGCGCAGAAACGCCGTCCAGCCCGCGCCGTCCTCGCTCGTGATGACGTCCATGCCCAGCGCCTCCCGCCGCCCGTCCGCGTTCACCGCGGTCGCCAGGACCAGCGCGACGTTCACCACGCGGCCCGCCTCGCGGCACTTCACCTGCATCGCGTCGAGCCAGAGGTGCCGGTACGGCCCGGCGTCGAGCGGCCGGTTGCGGAACGCCGCCACCTCCTCGTCCAGGCTCTTCACCATCTCCGAGACCTGCGTCCGCGAGAGGCGCTCGATGCCCAGCGCGTTCACCAGCCCCTCCATCCGACGGTGCGACACGCCGCGCACCCACGCCTCGGCCACGACCGACACGAGCGCCCGCTCGCTGCGGCGATGGATGTCGAGCAGCCAGTCCGGGAAGTAGCTGCCCTGCCGCAGCTTCGGGACCGCCAGGTCGATGCTCCCTACCCGGCTGTCCCACGGGCGCAGGCGATACCCGTTGCGTCGGTTGTTGCGTTCCTGGCTGCGCTCCCCGTAGCCCGCGCCGCACAGCGAGTCCGCCTCCGCGCTCATGAGCCGTTCGAGCACCGTCTTGAGCAGATCCCGCATGAGATCCTGGTCCGCTTCGCGAATCGTGTTGAAAAGCTCCTCGAACATGTCGATCTTGGGGTTGGCCATCGCGTTCCTCTCCTTGGTTTCTAGACAATTCCAAGAAGGATGACGCGGTGGCCGCTTTCTATCCAGAGACCGGCCTACCCGCAGCCGCTGACTCGTACACCACCGGAGGGGACTCTACCTTTGGGGAGACGATGGGGATGACTACATCACGTGCTTCGGAGGACCCGACTACGCTAACGGCGGCGCTGGTGCTGATACCATCGGCGGAGGTTCTGGCAATGATGAGCTTGTTTCCGGCTCTACGCCTTCGGGAGAGGTGGACTACCTATTTGGAGGTATAGGTGACGACGATCTGACAGTCACATCGAGAACTGATACAGCTTACTGCAACGGCGAGTCGGGGTCGGATGATTGTTGGTGTGACACAGAAGTGAGTTGTGATGATTGAACGTTTCTAACGACGAGCGGTTCAGCCGCTCGCAGGACGCTCGCTACCAGAGGTACGCGACGGCGCTCGCCGTGATCCGCGGCGCCTTCCGCAACGACAAGGCGGTGCTCGTCGAGCTCGCGCGGTTCAAGCGCGCCTTCAGGAAGGCCCGGAAGGTCTCCGACGAAGCTGCGTGAGCGCCCGACCGCCTGCCCAGAGCCTGGGTACCCCACCCAGCGGTCCTGTCTTCCCGATTTTCGATTCACATCGAGAGAGGTGGATCCCCGTCCCGCGGCGGGAGCCGCTTCCGCGCTTCGCGCGACGGCACCTCTTTTCGCTCGCGGGGCAGCGCGTGGGTCTATTTCTTTTTAGCCAAATACAGGATCTGGCTCCCGTTGTTCCAGTCGAGCACGAGCTGTTCCCCGTCCATCCGGTGGCGGATGCTGGCGGCGTTGCCGGGCTCGATGGAAACCGACAGCTCGATGGAGCCGGTATCGTGGCGCCTCCACGACCACTCGGTCTTCTTCTCGACGGTGCCCAT
>CAZSUO010000238.1:0-985 GCA_964610065.1 uncultured Coriobacteriaceae bacterium
TCGTCTCCCGCGAGACGACAGGATGCTTCGCACTCTCCGAACTCACAGACGCCGGGATCATCGCGGGCTGCGAGGGTGATCTCGTCAGCACGATCGGCATGCTCTGGGCGTACCTGCTCACTGGCGAGCTCCCCTGGATGGCGAACCCCTCGGAGATCGACGAGGCGGACAACACCCTCAAGCTCGCGCACTGCACGGTCCCGCGCGGGATGGTGGAGCGTTACAGCCTGCGTTCGCACTTCGAGTCGGGGCAGGGCGTCGGTATCAAGGGCGACCTGCCGCTCGGCCCCGTCACACTCCTCCGACTCGGCGGCGTCGCGCTCAACGCACTGTGGCTTGCCGAGGGCGAGATCGTCTCACGCGGCGACGCGGAGAACCTCTGCCGTACGCAGGTGGACATCGAGCTCAGCAACGGCGACGTGAGCGAGTTGCTGCACGCACCACTCGGCAATCACATCGTGCTCATCCGCGGCCACCACGGCGCGCATCTGGAGGACTGGTGGGAGACGATGCTCTAGTAGCAGTGTGACAGAAATCACACTGGTGGCTATAGTCCTCTTGTAAGGCGTGTTGCGGGACGGCGGGATCAGGGGGTCACGCTGCGTGCCGCGAACACGGATCGCTGCCGACAAGAGGGGGAATCACGTGTCTCGTTTGAAGGTCTTTTGTTGTGTTCTGGTACTTGCGCTTTGTGTGCCGATGGTGGCCTTGGCCGCTGGCGGAGGCGGCTCCAAGGGCGGGGGCGGCAAGGCAGTCGTCCAGCCCGCTCCGGCACCCGAGCCTGCGGCTCCCCTCGATGGCGGGGGAGACGATTCCGACCGTCCGCCGTATGCTGGACCGGACGCCACCGAGCCGAAGCCGGGCACGGGCAACAAGGAGCCCGGTATCGCCCGCGGCGATCTGTACGGTGACCTGTACGTGGTCGTCCGTGACGCCAACGGTGCGCCGATCAGCTATGTGTGGACCTGGGAGTTCGCTGCTGACG
>CAZSUO010000238.1:995-1380 GCA_964610065.1 uncultured Coriobacteriaceae bacterium
ACGGGGAGACCCTGGTACAGCCGTTGAGCTTCGAGGCGGGAGTTGCCGGTGGTTTCCCGCAGCCGATCGCCGATGCAGCGCTGCTTCCTGCTGACTGGCCCTGGTGGGACGGCGATATCCCGCTCGTGCCGACCGACCCGGAGGGCCACGTGCCCGATGCGTACGCCTACCTCACGCAGGAGGTGGAGATCGGCCGTCTGAACGTCGCCCGCGCTGGCGCACGGGTGCTGGACAACGCCTACGAGGAGGCGATCACCAACATCAACGGTGCCACAGCGGTCTCTCTCGACCCCGCAGGCCGGATACTCCTCACGCTCACGGACGGGACCGAGAAGACGATCGACTCGCCGCGCGAGAACCTTGCGCTCTATCGCGAGATCATGCG
>CAZSUO010000238.1:1390-2234 GCA_964610065.1 uncultured Coriobacteriaceae bacterium
TATCTCACCGGTATCACCCGCACTGATATGGGGCCGCTGGACCACCTGCGCGCCAAGGGCGACGGCTCCGACGAGATCGAGCCCGCCGACCTGCTCCGTGCCGCGTCTCTGTTCTCCGGCGCCGCGGACAAGTTCGGAGACGTCACGCTCGACATGGTCATCTACGTGAACAACTTCCTCGGGATCAACGATCCCGCGACGGGGACGTACTTCGACTTCCGTGGGTACGCGTATCACCGTGGCCCGGTCTACGAGGGAATCGCTCCGGAGCTCCTCGACGATCCGGTTGTGATCGATGGGAAGCTCTACTTCGGCCTGCGCAATCGCAGCATCATGGCCGAAGTGTTCAGCGGGATGGACTACCCGGTGGCAGGGGACGCCCCTGTCCCCGGTGCCCGCGAGTTCACGAAGGCCGCCGATGACGCGGTCCATACGATCTGGTTCATCCACAACTGGGCGGTACCTGAGTACACGCTGCCCGAGTAGCGTGCCGGCAACATACGAGAAGAAGGACCCGGGCGATGCGACGTCGCCCGGGTCCTCGCCTGCTACGCGCGATCGGATCAGTACGCCTCGAGGATCGTCGAGATGTCCCGTGGCGCCTCGGCGTGCTTCCACATCGGGCGGTCGAGCTGCGGCAGGCCGTCCTGGTAGGTGAACGAGTCGGCTTCCCGGTAGAACACGCCGATGGGGATCTTGCACTCGTCGGGGGCGCACGTGAGTTCGTGGAACGTAGACATGGACTTCTCGAAGGCCATGGTCCTGTCCGTCGGATCGTAGCCCTCGAGCTCCTCGAGCTTGTAGACGCGGTCGCGGAACCACTTGAAGGTGTTGACCTTGTTCC
>CAZSUO010000239.1:0-2224 GCA_964610065.1 uncultured Coriobacteriaceae bacterium
CCGTCTCGATTCCACGGGGCATCTCGATCTTCGAGACCCCCGACTCCCGCGGCTCCTTCGGCGACAGCCTGATAAGCGACAAGTCGCTCGACGAGGTCATCCTCACGTACCTCAAGGACGAGCTCGACGATTAGAGCCATCCGCGCTGTCGGCTGATCCGCTCTGGGTCTGGTCCAGACGGCCGGCCGGAGACCGCGCTACCCCACATTGACGCGGCGAAAGGGGCTCGAGGCAGCGAAAAGCGGGCGTTTCGCGGGTTTCTTACCCCAGGATCGATCCCCGATGCACAATCAGCAGCAACCTGCTGATATCGTTGAATAATAAACCGCTGGCTGGGATCGTATGATTACCACACCAACGAGCCAACCAGCGGAGGTTCGAACATGGCGACGATACCACAACCCTCCCTATTCACGTGGCAACAAATCGACACGGCCTCGGACCTCGACCGGCTGCGCCTCGTGCTCGACGCCCTGCCCGACGAGCCGCTGGTGCGCTTCCTGGAAGAGCGGCGCGGCCGCGGCCGGGACGACTACCCGGTGCGGCCGATGTGGAACGCGGTCATCGCCGGGGTCGTGTTCCAGCACCCGTCCTGCGCCTCGCTCGTCCGTGAGCTGTGGCGCAACGGCGAGCTGCGGCAGCTGTGCGGCTTCGACCCGCTGAAGGGGACGGGCTCGATGCCGAGCCAGGACGCGATGGAGCGCTTCCTCGCGCTCGTCGTCGAGCACCGCGAGCGGCTGACGGCGATGTTCCACGCGCTCGTGGACGAGCTCTCCCGCGAGTTGCCCGACCTCGGCCGCCGGCTCGCCGTGGACTCCAAGGCCATCCGCTCGGCCGGCCGGCCGGTGCGTGACGAGGAGAAGCAGCAGGAGCCCGATGGCCGCCGCGACCTCGACGCGGACTGGGGGACCAAGACCTACAAGGGCCGGAAGAAAGACGGGACCTCCTGGGAGAAGGTCGTCCGGTGGTTCGGCTACAAGCTGCACCTGGTCGTCGACAGCGCGTACGAGCTGCCGCTCGCGCTGCTGGTCACGCCGGCCTCCGCCGGCGACCCGGACCACCTGTTGCCGCTGGTCGAGGACCTGCAGGAACACCACGAGGACGCGCACCGGCGGGCCGAGGAACTCAGCGGCGACAAGGGCTACGACGCCATGGGCAACTACCGCGGGCTGCACGACGACCACTGCATCAAGCCGGTCATCGACACCCGGCAGCTGTGGAACGACCCGGCGCCGCGCACGCTCTTCGGCGAGCGCTACGACGTCTTCGGCTACGACGAGTCCGGCCGGGTCTACTGCACGTGCCCGTCCGAGCGACGCGGCGAGGACGAGCGCCGCGAGCTGGCCTTCGTTGGCTTCGAGAAGGACCGCCAGACGCTGAAGTACCGCTGCCCCGCGGCCTTCTACGGCTTCGATTGCCCCGGCCGCGCAGAGTGCGAGAAGCTCTCGCCCGGCCGCGTCGGGTCCTACGGTCGCGTGGTGCGCGTGCCCCTCGAGATGGACCGCCGCGTCTTCACCGCCGTGCCCCGCCACACGCCCAAGTGGAAGACGGCCTACGCCCGCCGCACCGCGGTGGAGCGCGTCAACGCCCGCATCGACCGCGTGCTCGGCTTCGAGCTGCACTTCATCCGCGGCCAAGCCAAGATGGAGGCACGGGTCACGCTGGGCCTGGTGGTGCTGCTGGCCATGGCGCTGGGCCGCATCCGCGCGAACCAGGCCGACCTGATGCGCTCGCTGACCGCTTCAGTGCGGCGCACCGGCTGACGGACCGACGGCTTTCCGAAACCCCGAATTCCCTCACCTGGGCGGCCGACCCGCGCCCGCGTGCGTCCCGTATCGCCTCGTACCGGCCGATTCCGCTCTCCCGGACGCCTCCCGCGCCCTCGCCGGCCCGGCGACGACCCTGCCGCCGCGCCCCTGGACGGGTCGGCTACCTCGGCTCGTCCGAAAAACCGCTACAGCGCGGATGGCTCCGCTCGGCGCGCGGCGAGGCGCGGCTCGAACCGGCGCTTTGCGTAGACGCCTTCTTCGCAAGAACCTTTGCGTGAAAACAGTGGATGTCGCGGGGCGACGGAATTATCCTCCGCCTTGCCATGAGGAAAACAGCGAATCTCGAAATCCCCTTGGTCGCCTTCTGGTTTCTCGCTTTCGGCTGCGAAGTGAAGGAGGAGGCGAAGGAGAAGGTCCTGCCGGTCGAGACCGAGATCGTAAAAACCGGCACGCTC
>CAZSUO010000240.1:0-316 GCA_964610065.1 uncultured Coriobacteriaceae bacterium
TATCCGGCCCCTTGTGGCCGTCCGCGACGTACATCAACGCCTCGCCGGGCCGATCCTTCTCGGTCGTGATCGGGTACAGATCGCGGTAGAACCCGACATCGAGCACGCTGCATTCCCGGCCCATCTCCGCCAACCGGTCGGCCAGGTGCGGCGCGATCGTGATGATCTCAAATCTCTTGTCGCGGTAGCTGGCGAGCGCGGCCTCGCAAGTCACCCCGAAGTTCTTGCTCATGCAGTCTTCGATCTGCTGCACGAAGTAAAAACGCTTCTTCGCATCCACTGCAAGCGCGTCGCTGAGCGTGTCGCATCGCGTGGC
>CAZSUO010000240.1:326-2208 GCA_964610065.1 uncultured Coriobacteriaceae bacterium
GGTCGCGGTAGAAGCCGACATCGAGCACGTGGCAGTCGCGCCCGCGCTTGCTCAGCTCGTCCCGCAGGTGCGGCGCGATCGTGATGATCTCAAATCTCTTGTCGAGGTAGCTTGACTCGGCGTTCTTTGCCCAATCGCCCGGGAACACCGATTCGATCTGCTGCACGAAGTAAAAACGCTTCTTCGCATCCACCGCGAGCGCTTCGTCGAGTGTGTCGCATCGCGTGGCGATCACGATGTCCGCGGATCGGAGCTCGCCGATCCGCCTGATCGGGAACACCGGGAACTCGGTGTCCGGATCGCTCTCCATGCGCCGAACGTAGACCTCCGAACGCGCGCCGCAGTTCGACAGGTAGCGGGCGAGCGCGCCGACTACCCGCGTCCCGCCGCTCGCGGAATTGAAGCCCGGCAGCACGAACGCTATCCGGATCCGCCTGCCGATGTTCGCGCAGTACCGACGCCACTCGGCCTCATAGACCGCCCGGCTGACCGCGTGCATCGTGGCGACTCGGTGCGCCGTCTCGCTCTTCGTCTGGTCCTGGACGCCGTGGTTCGGGTGGATCAGCTCAGCGGTCGGGACATACCAGACCTCCATGCCGATCTGCGCTGCCACGCGCAGGCTGTACTCGAGGTCCTCGCACCCGAACTGATAGCGCTCATCCATCAGCCCGAGCTTCTCTTCCACGGATGCCCTGATGCAGTAGACGGCACCGGTCACCATCGGCACCGTGCGGTATTCGTTGGCCTCCGGATCATCCACGGGATTCGTCCGCGACCGGCCCAGTATCCCACCGTCGGGCCGCAGGTCCATGCCCGCGTGCTGGATCGTCCCGTTCTCATAGAGCAGCTTCGGCCCGCACAGCCCGCACTCCGGCCGGTGCTCCATCCAGCGGACCAGGTGCCTCAGCCACTCCGGGTCGAACACGTGGACGTCCTGGTTGTACAGCACGTGATACTTGAACCCGTCGAGTTGTCGCAAGCCGTGGTTCACGGCCTCGGAGAATCCGACGGGCTCATCGATCCGGATCACGTCCTTCTCGGCGCCGAGCAGCTCGATCGTCGCCTGATCGGTGCTCGCGTTGTCGACCAGGATCACGCGCAGCGCGCCCGGGTAGTCGGTCGCCTTCAGGCCCTCGAGGCACCGCCTGAGCAGCTCCGGCGCGTTGTACACCGGCACGACTATCCCCACGCCCGGCCAATCAGCAGGATCCGCCAGGCGCACCTCGTCCTTGCCGAGCAGCCAGCCCATCCGCCGTGCGATCCGGTCATACGCCTCCGCCGGTGTCAGCCCGTCGTCCCTGCGCCTCAACCTGATCTTGACTGTCATTCCTGACCTCTCCAAAAAGCGGGGCGGAGAGCGCGATGCCCTCCGCCCCCAGTCGTCCTCTCGGGGGAAGACTCTACGATCCGGCCGCCGGTGTCAGCACCGCGAACGGATACCGCGACGCCTCGGTCGGCTGCATCAGGTTGATCGGGTTCGGCACGTTCCATGCGACCCGCATGGTGCACCGCAGCGCGACCATGTCCTGCTGCGCCAGGTTGTACAGGATGCTCCCGGTCGTCGGGTCCTGGATCACAGCCTCGGTCAGCACCTTGAACGTCAGGTCGGTGCGCATCGCGTACACGCCCTGGGCGAACGCGCCGCTGATCATCAGCGCCTCGGTCGCGTCCCACGCGCCGTTCTCGGAAAAGACCATCGGTGCGCCGTCCAGCTCGTACTGCACGCCCTCCTGCATCGACCGGACGAAGATCGGGATCTTGTCCGTCGCCGAGCGCAGGCCGCGCAGCTTCGCCTTCATGGTCATCGCCGCCATGTGGCCGGTCACGCCGAACCCGCAGGCCTCGACCTTCGCCAGCACGCCGTCCTCACCCATGATGTCGT
>CAZSUO010000241.1:0-2204 GCA_964610065.1 uncultured Coriobacteriaceae bacterium
CCGAGGCGGCCACGGTTGCGGCCGAAGGTGGTGCTGTGTAGCCAGCCGTAGCCAGGCGGGTGCTCACGGCCGCGTCCAGCTGCGCCGCCCACACAGCGGAGAGCCGAGCCAGTAGCGTGGTGGTGCCTGCGGTGTCCGCGCCGTCGTAGGTGGAGAGTCCCGCTTGTATCGCCGTGACCGCCGTGCCGTTGGGCGCATCGATCAAGTCCATCTTGGCCCCGGCTGCGGCTGCTGTCTTGGCCGCATCGTAGTCGGCGTGGAGCTTGGCCCCGGTGATGGCAGTCAGTCCCGCGCCTGCCACGCCCACCGTAGTTGCCAGCGTCCCCAGGTCGGTGTGGATATCGGCAATGCCACCAGCGGCGTCATCGAGCAGGTCGGTGTCCGCCTGGATGGTGTCCACTACCCCCTTGATGGCGATGATGTCAGCGGCCACGTTCGTCCCTGCCGCGTCGGTCACTACCGCCGTGGTGAGCCCGTCGATAGCCGTCTTGATCTGCGCGTCAAGGTCCAGTCCGCCCGCGTCCGAGATGGGCAGACCGCCCTCTGCGTCGGCAGCGGCGTCGGGGAGAGCGGTTCCGGCGAGGCCACGGGTGGGCGCTACCGTGTACAGCGTCCCGGTGATGGGTACACAGCCTGCGGTATCGTCCTTGATGTAGTAGCTGAGGGCGTCGCAGTCCATCTCGGTGGTGCTGAACACCAGCGAACAAAGCCCGTAGGTGGTGTCAGCTTTGGTGACGGCATTGGTGGCGTCGGCCACAGCGCCGCCGTCCTTGAACACCTTCTTGGTGATGGTGCCAGGGTTGGCGATGACCGTGCCGTCGGTCTTGTACAGTGTGAAGTACAGCGTGAAGGCCGTGCCCCGGACCACGGGAGCATTGTTCGCCATGTCCTACCTCCCAAGTCCGAGTAGTTGGTGCTGGCCGGTGAAACCGCCCGAGGCGCTTGCAGTCATGGCGTCTATGACCAGTCCGCACTCATAGATGCGATTGGCGTAGTCGGTCCAAGCCGCCGTTGTGCCCTCCGTGGCGGATATATTGGTGAGTAGTGGCATACCATCGGTTTTGTGGTCGGCAGACGTATAAAGGTCGTACCACATGTATATGGTGCTGTCGGTACTGGTGAAGACGATCCTGTACGTGTCGCCAGCCGATAAATCGATAGGGCCATCGTCCCAGATGAACGCTCCGCGCCCATTTTTTTGCGCCAGTTCAGACGAAAAATCAGTTTGAGCCAGCAGGGTGTTCCCCGAATCGTACAGGGACGCTCGGAACGTGTGCCCGCTACCCGTGAACTGGTGGTACACCCAAAAACCGACACACGAGATCGTCGTGGTCATGCCAGACGGTAGAGTGATCTTGTTACCGATATAGTTAGGAGAGGCAGCGGTGTTGTAAGACCCGGTGGCTTGTATGGGCCACCCTCCATACCACGCCGACCCATCACTCACACCGTAACAAGCTGTGTGCAACGATCTGGCCCAAGCTGTGCCGTTGTGATATGCAGACGCCGGGAACATCAACTGTTGCGCGTTTATGGAGGTGATCGCCATCGTGAAGCTCCAGTTGTTCGAGCCATCCACGGTGGTCCCTGCCTTGGGTGCGATGACCATGGACAACGCTTCGCCTGAGGCAGAGTCGTAACTATTGGCGAACGTGCACTCGATGACTTTCCCGGCATCTCCGACCGCAGGCGTTATCTCGACACTGACCGGCGAGCCTCCACCTTTGATGGTGCCATCTGGGTACCCTGCTGCCGAAATCCCCTGCATAGAAACGACGTAGGTTGGAGATGCCCCGGTGAGAGCGCCGCATCTTATTGCTGCCTTCGTCAGCACGGGTCCATTGGCGGGGGCATGGAACACAAAACCCACCTGTTTGTTTGCAGCGTCGAGCGCGTAGTTATACGCGGTGTTGTGCCCGAAGTACGCGGGCAGCCACATCTGGCCTATATCCGCCATCAGGACACCCGCACGACGTTGGCGAGCAGGGTCAGGTCAAGCGTCGCGGTCTTTCCCGCCAGTTTAGAAGCGGTCGCCGCCGTCCCACCCCGCGCAATAAACCATCGTAGGATGAGTTTGTGCAGTAGTTCCGTACTGGCATCTAGGTCTTTCGCCCACTCGGCTATTTCTCCTATGGTGCGGAACTCGTACTCTGGCCCATCAGCGAAACGAAGGTAGTAGCGGTCCCCTTTTTTGCCGAGTGACT
>CAZSUO010000242.1:0-2199 GCA_964610065.1 uncultured Coriobacteriaceae bacterium
TGGCAAGGACGACGGTGTCGGCCGTGCCGAAGAGCTTCGACGCTTCTATGGCTGTTGCGACGCGGTCAGCGCCCTGGACGGGTACCGCAACCGGGCCGGTCTGTGGTGCGGCGCCCGCAGTGACAGCCGAGCTCGCCAGCAGAAGCGCAAGCGTGGAGACTGCCACGACTGAAGCCACGGCCAGGCGGTTGGTGCGATGCGAGCGGATCTGCATCCGGTCCTCCCCAGGGTCGGCGCATGTTCAAGTACGGTTAACGCGAACCATCAGTGTAACCAAACACAGAGGGGCCTGCATCGCAGGCCCCTCTTCCCCTCAACGAGGTCCCACTAGTACCCCCAGACCTCGAGCTCCCCTATCCGATAGTCGCTCCTGTTTGCACTGGTGCAGTACACCCGCACGTAACGTGCACCCATCGATGACAGCGTGATCGTAGTGCTCCCGCGCGACCAACTCGTGGTCGAGTACTGACTGGTTCAGCCACCCGGTACGCCCTCGCGTAGTTGTCCGAGTACCAGCTGACCACTACCCGATCAAGCACCTTCGTCGCACCAAGATCCACGCTCAACCACTGGGTCCCGCCGCTGCTCGACTCCCAGTACTGTCGCTTTGCTGGGAGACTAGCGACCGCCCCATGAGCCGCCGCCCCATGAGCCGCCGCCCCATGAGCCGCCGCCCGACCCACTCGAGAGTGACGTGTGGCACCGCAGGCAGTCGTCGCTCGCATCCGCAGCAGCGATCTTGTGGCACCCAGCGCACTGGGAGTTCCGGTCCACGTGGCGACTCTCACTGTGAAGTTTGCTGACCGAGTGGCAACGAGAGCAGCCGCTCATCGAGTGGGTTCGCCCGTGACACGAACCGCACATGGTCTTCCATCCCGAGTCCGTCGTCGCCATGAGCGTGACGGTCACGTGATGCGGGTTCGAACCCGAGTGGCACAGCGTGCAGTTGGTGGACGCGGTGACACCGACCGCATGGCAGGCAGCGCAGTTCGTGCCGTGGAGCACCGACACGTCAGTGACGACGTGACAGCCTGTTCCCGTGCACGCGGTGTTGGTTGACTTATGCGCGATCGCCTGATTCGCATGCTTTGTGGGATGGCAGGCCGTGCAGGTCTTGTCCCACGGTGCAGTGAATGTGTCCACCTTGAGCTCGTGGCAAGCCACACAGGAGACCGCGACCGTGCTCTTGAAGTGCTCGGTCTTCATGTCCACTGAGTGGCACAGCGTGCAGCCGGTCTCCGTTGTCGCACTGTGCGCCTGAGCGGGATAGTGCTTCGGATCGACCGGAGCGAGCATTCCGTGGCACGACGTGCACTCGACCGTCGCAGTGGTCCAGTCGATCCGCCCGGCAGGCGCGGCGTGACACAGCGCGCAGTCGGCCTTGCCGTCATCGGTCACGTGGATGGCGAGTGCGTCGCCCGTCTCGTGGCAGTCCACACAGCCCTGGCTCGCGGTGGCCGTGTGCAGCTCGGCGATATCGCCGTGGACGGTGTGGCAGCTGTCACAGCTGGCCGTCGCGGTGCTCCAGTCGATCCGACCGGGGTCGGTGTTCTGGTGGCAGAGCGCACACGTGGTGTCGTAGCCAGAGCCTGCGAGGAAGCGCTCGTGCTCCTCGGGGAGCGTCTTAGCCACGTGGCAGCCGGAACCCACGCACGAAGCGTCCATCGCGTCATAGCTGTGGGCGGCGGGCAGGCCGGCATGGTAGTCGGCGCCCTCGGTGGCGTGACATGAACCGCACTCGGCGGTGTGACCCGAGATTTCGCCGAGGCGCGTGCTCTTGTGGCAGGTTGCGCACGTCGGGTGGAGCGCGGACGCCGCAACATCGATGACGGTCTGGCCCTTGGCGTGGCAGCTCCCGCACGCGAGGCTCTCCGCGCCGGACGCCTCGTGTGCCGCAGAGTCCGTGTGGTATGCGGTATGGCACGCCGAACAGCGGGTGTCGTTTGCGGTGTCGATCGCCGCCATGGTGTCGGCGCCAGTCACCGCGCCACTCATCAGTCCCTCATAGAGGTCGTGACACACGTCGCACCCGGTGAGTCCGGCGCTGCTCGTGTACTGACCGTTGTGCTCCTCAGCGAGGTTCGCACTGTGGCAGTCGGCACAGGGGGCCTCAGGCGAGTCCACGAATGCCGAGTTGTGCAGCGCGTTGATCGGGCCGTGGACGGGGTGGCAGCTCTCGCAGGCGCTCAGGCCCGCTCC
>CAZSUO010000243.1:0-2195 GCA_964610065.1 uncultured Coriobacteriaceae bacterium
CACCCCACGTTCGGCCAAGAGCATCAGGCCCTGCACCGTGTCAGCAACATAGGTGAAATCACGCTTCTGCTGTCCGTCTCCGAGCACTTCAAGCATCGACGGGTTTCGTCTTAGTTTGCGCAGGAAGTCCAGAATAACGAAGCGAGCCATCCGCGGTCCATACGTATTGAAGATGCGGGCGATCACGACGGGCATCGCGTAGACGCGGCAGAACATCCTGGCGGCCAGTTCAGCGCATGCCTTGCTGGCACCGTAGGGGGAGATGGGATCGACTGCGTGTTCTTCCACGATGGGAAAGACATCCGGTTGACCATAGACCGCCCCAGAAGATGCCAGGACGACCTTGGTACACCCACCCCATTCTCGCAGGGCATCCAGCACCGCAAATGTCCCCGCGCTGTTGGTCTCGAAATCGTAAGCAGGATCCTCCACCGACTCGGGCACGGAAGCGTTCGCGGCCAGGTGAAAGACCACCTGGGGCTGGCAACGACCTACAACCTCCCGCACGCGTGTGGCATCTCGTACGTCGCCGATCTCGACTTCCACGGAGCTCCGTACGGCCTGCAAGTTATCCAGCTTGCCCGCTTTCAGGTTATCCAGCACCCACACGCGGGATCCCTGTGCCACCAGCGCTTCCACAAGGTGGCTGCCGATGAAGCCGCAGCCACCGGTCACCAGGACGGAGGCATCTTCCAGTCGGCTCATCACGGTCTCATTTTCTTGCTCGTGTTCACGGTGCAGTCCCTTCCTCTGGCCGCGGGCTGGCCGATATCACCCGATCCAGGATATCGCGATACTGGGCGTACATGCGATCGGCCGAGTAGTGCTCCGTCACCACCCTTCGTCCCGCATCGGAAATTCGCTGCCAAAGGCTGTGATCGTTTATCAGCCGTTCGATGCACGCTGCAAATTCCCCTGGCGTGTCCGCGAGCAGGATATCCTGGTCGTGCGTCACCGCCAACCCTTCGGCCCCGATGCGGGTGCTGACGACAGGCGTCCCCCACGCCATCGCCTCGATGATCTTCAGTCGCGTCGAGCCGCCCGCCAGGATCGGCACGATACAGATGCCGCTCCGTGCGAAGTAGGGCCGGATGTCATCGACGAATCCGGTGAACTCGATCTGTGGACATCCGTCGTGCAGAGCCGCCAGGTCGCGGCCGGCGGTATTCCCTGTGACCCGCACTTCGAGCCGTTCCCGGCCTCGAATCAGAGGAAACACCTCCGTTGCGAACCACTTCATGGCCTCGTAGTTGGCGATGTACCCGAACGAGCCTGCATAGAGCAGGCTGTTGGGTTCGCGCGGACCGAAGTCGCCAGCATAGTCTTGCAGGTCCAGGACGTTCGGCACCACGATGCATTGATCCGGCGCGTGGACCAGATCACCAAATAGGGTGCGCTCGGTTTTCGAGGTCACCGTTACAACGTCTACCGCCCTCAGCAGTTGCCTGGTGAAGCGGCGCAGATGCCACCAGGTGTACTCGTTGCGTGCGCGCCGGATCAGGGGGGTCGTGGACTTGGGGCGCAACACCCCCAGTTCCAGCGAGTCTGCGATGAGTGGCCGCGCCCCCAGCCGGACCAGGCTGTGCAGCGTCGAGCTCGGAGCGCCCGAAATCGTCGCGACCACCGCGTCGGGTTGAGTCGCCAACCGGGCGTTGATGAGCCGTTCGAGGGGCGGATTGTGCTTGAAGCGCGCCGTCGCCGGCACCGGATCGACGAGCGTGCGCAGCGCCTTCCCCACGCCGTAGGAGTAGGGAATGGCGTGCACGCTCTGCACCGTGCGGCAGTACTGCATTAGGTGGTCGGTCCCCGCATCCACTTGATCCGGCGTCATCGTGTTCACCTGGGCCACCAGGTCGATCTCGGCCAGCCGCGCGAGCTGTCGCACCAGGCTATAGGCGCGAATTTTCGCTCCCGCGATCGGAGGATAGGGAAACAACTCGGATACGACCAGCAAGCGCATGTTTGTCAGACCTCAGCCCAGAAACTTGCGATGATCAAGCGTGTAGGTCAGCACATCAGGCCGGGTCCCGATTTCGCGGGCCGGCACGCCGCCGACGATGCTCAACGGTGCGACGTGCTTCGTAACTACGGCGCCGGCAGCCGCGATCGCGCCGCGTCCGACCGTCACCCCCGGCAGAATGACGGCGCGGGAGCCGATGAATACGTGATCGCCTATCGTCACGAGCCCGCCCACA
>CAZSUO010000244.1:0-2175 GCA_964610065.1 uncultured Coriobacteriaceae bacterium
GGCGCAACCTCGGCCACCGGCGGCGCTGGGATGTCAGCGAGATCGGCGAGGGAGATCGCGCCGAGGTCGGCGTAGGGCTCTTCCAGGTGATCGGGGCCCACCGCGCCCTCGAACACAGGGGGTGCGACCGCGGCTTCGGGCTCCGGCTCGACAAGGACGGTCTCTTCGGGCGGGAGCATAGACTCCGCCCACTGGTCGAGCACATCGGGCACGAACGGACCTTCGGACTCCTCGAAGTCCGAAGCCTCCACCGGCTCCGCAAGCGGCACGGCGGCCTCCGCCGCCGGTGCGAGCGGCTCCGCCACCTCGGGGACGGCTCCATGCGGATGCAGCACGGCCTCCATCATCTCGGTGAAGACCGCCATGTCGTCATCGGTCGGTGATTCGGCTGCGACCGCGAGGAACTCCGGCACCTCATGAGGCGCCTGCTCTGATTCCGGCAACGCCGCCTCCGCCCGCGGCTCATCCACCATCGGCTCCACCTCGGCGGCGGGGCCATCGCCGATCACAGGCTCTGGCGCGGGTCCGGCCTCCGGTCCTGCCTCGACGGCGGGCTCTGGCACCGTCTCAGGTGCGGCTGCCGCCGCCTCGGCGTGCGCCCGTTCGCGCTTCGCCTCGCGTGCCGCGCGCTCAGCGCGCAGCCGCTCGACCTCCTCCTCCGGGGGAACCTCGAGCAGGCCGGCCGAGAACAGCCCGTAGACCACACGGGCGACCTCGAAGTCGGTGCTCCGGATCTCGAGGGCGAGATCGCGGACCGAACGCGTGCCGTCGATGAGCAGCAGCAGATTCCACTCCACGGGCTTGAGCGAGATCTCAAAGGTGCCCTCGCCGGGCGCCGTGGCCATCTTGAAGACCATGTCCGCCGACGGGACCTTCTTCTTGATACGGTTCCACTCCTCGAGGCGGCGGCTGCCCTCCATCACGATGTTCTCGACGGAGACCGAGAGGCCGATGTCTTCGTGCGCCACCTCGGGAAGCGTCTCGAAATCGAAGTCGCCCTCGTCCCATCGCATGATGTCGAAGATCGTGTCCTCGATCTGCTCCTGGACGAACGACTCGAGCACCTGCTGGGTGATGTAACCCTCGCTCACGAGAATCTCACCAAGACGGCGCGAGCCACCCTCGGCATCGTGGATCTCCAGCGCACGCTTGAGCGCCGCCGGAGTGATCCGCTGCGCGCTCACCAGACGCTCACCCAGCAACTCGTGCCGCCAGTTCGACTGGGCGAAGAACACATCACCGTCGCGGAACCAGATGCTGCCCTGTGTATCCGAACGGACGATGCGCAGCACGCCGGTCTTCCCGCTCAGTTGAACGAGCTGGAAGACATCCGGAAGACTGAAGTCTTTGAGGTTGCCGCGCAGTGCCATCTGGTGGAACCGTCACTCCCCCGTGAAGCGTCGTGTCGTATAGAGAAACGCGAGCGGGTCAGCCGAGGATCTGGCCGATCCGCTCGGCGGTCGCCTTCATGTCGTACAGGACCAGGCCGAGCTTCGCGCTTGGCTCGGCCATAGCGGTGAGCACCGCGCGGCTACCCGCGGCGATCAGCAGCACGTAGCCGCTGTCGCCCTCGATGAAGACCTGTGATAGATGACCGCGGCCAAGCTCGGCTGCGGCGCGTTCGCCGAGGCCCAGGATCGCGGCGGACATAGCGCCCACGCGGTCGGCCTGCATGCCCGCGGGCAGCGCCGAGGCCATCGTGAAGCCATCCAGGCTCACGAGCGCGGCTGCCTGTATGTCGCCATCCTCGCGCATGAGCTCGTCGAGCGCCTGGGCGAGCAGCTCCTCGCGCGAAAGCTGACGCGTCGTGGCCTGCGGCCTCACCTGTGCGGCGGGGGCCGGCGCGGCGACCACCGCGGCTGGCGCCGGAGCGGGTTGCGCCACGGGGGCAGGCGCCTGAGCGGCCGGCACGGGTGCCGGAGCGGGAGCCGCCTGGGGCGTCACAGGAACAACGACCGGTGCGCCGAGCAGGTCGTCATCCTCGAACGACTCGTCATCGGTGTCACTGATGAAGTAGTCGCCGATGCCCTTGTCCACCATCGTGTCGTCACCTCCGGATGCGGTAGTCAGACAGGCCGGGAGTCTCGATGGCGTGCGCAATCAGACCCGACCTGGGGCTAGCAGTCTCAGTCTCTCACGTCACCGGAGGCGAAACAACCGTGAAAACGCAGGTCG
>CAZSUO010000245.1:0-2161 GCA_964610065.1 uncultured Coriobacteriaceae bacterium
CGCCTCCCGAGCGCACCGAGAGTGCCAGCCGCTCGCTTGCTATTGTCTACCGGCCCGGCATGGGCCCGGCGACGCCACCGAGCAATGTCAAGACGGACCTGGAGTTCGCGGTCAGCCACCCGTACTACTACGCCGCACTGCGCCACATTGCACGGGCATCGATGGGGGTGCCATTGCGCATCATGCGCCTTGTGCCGGACGGCGAGACGCAGAAGAGCGGCCGGTACATCAGCAAGGCGACCTCCGCGCACGTGCAACGGCAATGGAGCAAGTGGCCGACCGGCAAGGAGAAGGCGGAGTGGCTGCGCACGAAGGGCCTCGTGACCGAGGACGTCGACGCCGACCACGAACTGCGCCTATTGCTCGATAGGGTGAGCACCGGGAGCACGTGGTCGTTCCTCATCTACTCGACCATCTTCGACCTTGACGCATCCGGCAACTGCTATTGGGAGCTAGTCGGCGGCGACAAGTTCCGGCCGCCTACAGAGCTCTACCGCATCGAGCCGAGCACCATCAAGGTGAAGCCCGGCGAGCATGGTGTCGCGGGCTACGAGATGAAGGCGAACGGAAAGACCATCGAGTTCTCGCCCGACGAGATCTTGCATTTCCGGTACCCGAACCCGCTCGACCAATGGTACGGGATGCCTGCTGCGACGCCTCTGCGGCAGACGCTGGTGACCGACTGGAACCGGATGCTGTACGGCAATGCGTTCTTCGCGAACGGCACGCAGATCGGCGGCATCCTCACGTCGCCGGACGGCGTGGACGTTGACGACGACATGATGCAGCGTCGCCTGGACCAGTTCAACAAGGACCACGCCGGTGTCAAGAACCTCGGCAAGGTCGTAGCGATGGAGGGGTTCCAGTACCACGAGACGGGCCACGCTCCGAAGGACGCCGAGTTCCTGGGTCTCGCCAATCGCAGCGACACCGAGATCAGCGCGGTGACCGGCACGCCATCGGCAATCTTCAAGGCCGAGAACATCAACCGCGCGACGCTCGACGCAATCACCATTCAGTTTTGGTCGGACACGATGGTGCCGAACCTCACGTTCGTCAGCGACCTGCTGAACGAGTTCCTCTGCCCACGGTTCGGACCGGACGTTGTCTGTGAGTTCGACGTCAGTGTGGTCCGCGCCCTGCACGAGGCGGAGGACGCCATCGTGCAGCGCGAGAGTCAGCGGTACAATGACGGCGTGACCACGGTAGACGAGTACCGTGAGGCGACGGGCAGCGTCGCGTGGCCGGAGGGCAGAGGCCAGGTCGTCAAGCGCAGTCCGCTGGACATGTACGTGCGCATCGACGAGGACCCAGAGGAGCCTGAGGAGGTGCCTGCCGACGAGACACCCGACACAGAGCCGCCAGCACCTGACGATGAGCAGCAGCCCAGCGAGGAGCCACCGGCACCCGGAGGCAAGCAGACGCAGCCGCAGGCCGCGAGCGTGCCGCACAGTGAGGGCGTAGCACGCCACAAGGCTACGCCACGCGGCTCCGAGCGTCACAAGGCGCTCTACAAGGCGTGGGACGACAAGGTCCGCCCTCACGAGGTCAAGCTCCAACGTGCCATCGCTGCCTGGGGCGATGACCTGCGCGCAGAGGTCCTTGCCAAGTTCGAGCAGGGTAAGAGCCTCAAGGCCACGGTGCCGGACCCGGCGGTCCTGTTTGACATTGACGAGCAGGGCAACCTCATCTGGCGCATTGTGAAGGACGCGGCGCTCGCCGCAATTCAGGAGCAGGGCGCCGACATGTTGGCAGAGCTCGCCGTCGAGGGGCTCACGTTCGACCACGACAACCCGGTGGTGACCGCCTACCTGCGTAGCAAGGAGAGCAAGGTCAAGACGGTCGCGCAGGGCCTCCACGACGACCTGAAGCGGCTCATCTCAGCCGACGTGCGCGAGGGGCGCGGCATCCAGACTATCACCGAGACCATCAACACGCGGTTCAACGGCCTCGCCGATTGGCAGGCAAAGCGCATCGCACAGACCGAGGTGGTCGGCGGGATGAACGTCGCGAATTTCGCGGCGCTCAAGCAAGCCGGGATCGAGCATCACGAGTGGATCGCGACGCTCGACGACCGGGTGCGGGACACACACGTGGAGTGCATGGACCAGGGACCGATACGTGTGGGGGATGAATTCGTGAATGGTCTGCGGCATCCCGG
>CAZSUO010000246.1:0-2158 GCA_964610065.1 uncultured Coriobacteriaceae bacterium
GCGGAGACCATGGTCGACGAGATGCGGACCCCAGTCGCCGACTCCCCGTTCTCGACCTACGCTCTCTCCGACGCGGCGAGCCAGCCGTAACCGTTCAGTGCCCCGGTTGAGCGCGTAATCGGCGCGTGCGATGTGGGGGACATGAAGACCTCAACCGAGTCCCTGGAGCTGAAGATCGAGACCGTGGTGGAGCGGCTGGTGCGCGAGCACCTGGCCGCCGTGGAGGCACGGGCATCGGCCGCGGTTCGCGAAGGATTTCGACGCGCGGCACGGCCGCCCCAGTCGAAGGCGCAGAAGGGCGAGCGCGCCGCCGCGGCGCCGCGATCTGCTTCGGTGAGACGGCCACGCGAGGCAGTGGCAAAGCTCGAGGAGCGGCTCTACCAGGCGGTCTGTGCGCAGCCCGGCGAGACGATGACCGTGCTGGCGCGGGCGGTGGGCTCGACGCCACGAGCGCTGAATCATCCTGCGACGCTGCTGCGCCAGAGCGGCCGGGTTCGCAGCGCGGGGCAGCGGCAGTTCACCCGCTACTTCCCGATGGGCACGTAGAGGTCGCGCGGTCAGGCCGCAGCGAGGAGCGAAGGCGTTGGCGCCTCGACGGGCCGCGGTCCACAGCACGCGGTGAGGAAGGCGAGCACGTCGCGCCCCTGCTTGCGCGCGGTGTGCGCGACGGTCATCAGCCGCTCGGCGAAGTGGTCGCCGCGCACGCTCTGGCTGCCGAACGAGCGCCGTCGCCACATCACGAAGCGCCGCAGCTCACGCTCGGCGTGATTATTCGTTGGCTCGACGCCGTCGCGTTCGACGAAGGTCCAAAGCGCCTCGCGGTGCTCGAGGATGTCTTCGCAGGAGCCGGACAAGTCCCGCACCTTGGCAGCCGCCGCCCGCGCGAGCACCGCCTCGACCTGGAGGCGCACCGGTGCCATGCGCTCGGCAAAGCGCTCGCGATCGATCCGGCCCTGTCGAAACTGCGACCAGTATTCGAAGAGCAGCTTGGTGTAGTCGCAAAGCTCCTTGCCGAACGCGCCCGCGGGGCCAGCGCGCTCGGAGAAGGACACAAACTTGCGCGCCAGGTGCGCCCAGCAGATCTGGCGCCACTTCATCACCCAGAACCTGAGCGCCGTCGCTCTGTCGCTGACCAGGATGCCGCGCACGCGGCCGAACAGACCGTCGCGCAGCGTGTCAGTCTGGCCGTTATCGAGCACCTTGAAGACGGTGACGGCAGCGGTGGCGATCACCCACAGCGAGAGCATGGCGCTCGCGCGCAGCCAGCTCGTACCGTCGGCGTGCTTGATGGGGGCCCGCCGCGCCATCTCGAATGCCTCGTCGACCGCGGGCTTGACCGATGCGCTCACGCGCGCCTCGATCGCGCTCACCGCGCCGAGCGACATGCGTACGCCGAGAAGCTCGCGCAGCAGCCGCACCGTCTCGCGCCGGCTCAGGTGGTAGACGCCGGTCAGCATGGCCACCACCGCCATCAGCCGCGGGCCGAACGCGAAGCGCGGGATGAGCGCCGCGTCGTACGCTGCCCGCGTCGTGAAGCCGCAGTGGGGGCAACGCACGGCATGGCGACGGTACTCGGTGACATGCACCGCCAGCGGCTCGAGCTCCGTGTACTGATAGCGCCTCGCCAGCACATCCGGCGTGCGCGGCAGTGGCGCCCAGCAGCTCTCGCACTCGGGCGGGTAGAGGTCGACGATCGCGTTGGGCTCGGGCAGCAGCATCCGGTACGAGCCGCGGTGGCCCTTCTGCCCACCTCGGCGGCCTCCCTTGGGCTTGCGCGGCGCCTTGGCGCTCGAGCCGGGCGGGTCGCTCGACGGCGGCTTGTTCGAGTTGCTCGAATTGCGCCCCAGCAGCGCTCGCAGCTCCTGCACCGCCTCGGTCAGCCTCGCCACCTGCGCTTCGAGCTCGGCCCGACGCGCCCGCTCGGCCGCAAGGTCGGCGTCGCGCGCGGCGAGGTCGGCGTCGCGCGCGGCGAGGGCTGCCCTCAGCTGATCGACTTCCGAGACGCCGTCCACGACGGCAAGAGATCACACCTCGATTTTCTTGTCGATCGTCGATTTCTAAGTGATCGAGATGATCCGGCTTCTACGCGGCCTGAACGGTTACGACGCGGCCGGTCAGCGGGCCGCAATCGACGACAGAGTGAATGATCGGTGCATCA
>CAZSUO010000247.1:0-2156 GCA_964610065.1 uncultured Coriobacteriaceae bacterium
CGCGTCGCTGCCACGTGGCGCAGAAGCCGGTGGAGCTTACGAACTTTCTGGTGTCGTTGCTAACGAACTCCGACGATCTCATCTTTGACCCGTTCTGCGGCAGCGGCTCTACGTTGGTGAGCGCGGCGATGTGCGGCCGACGCTGGCTCGGCGGTGATACCGACATCGATAACTGCAGGATCGCACAGAAGCGGGCGCTGGAGTATGAGATAGAGGATGAGCTACCCCCGTTGAGGCTGTGGCACAACGGAAAGATGCACGAGGTGTGAGATGCAGGGCGTACTGATTTCTAGGCTGTATGGGGCGCTAGGTCCTTACGGCTTCATTCGCGGCGAGGATGGGATCGACCGGTTCACCGTGCCGTCTGCCCTGCTCGGCATGGACGAAGCACCGCGCGATGAGCAGATCCGCGAGTTCGAGAAGATCGAGGCAGGCACCACGGTTGAGTTCACGCACGTGGCCCACGTGAAAGGCCCGCGCGCTATCAACGTTACCGTCGTTCGCAACGGTGGCACGGATCTGGACGACGAATAGGACGGATAGGACAATGACGATAAGAACTAACAAGAGCGCTGGCGCGGCGACGGGATGGACTGACGCCCCCACCGAGTTCACGCGGCGGGTGGCGGAGGTCCTGGTCTACGGTGACACGGGAACGGGGCGCACTAGGCTGGCCCTGACCATGCCCGGACCTATCGGCCTAGCACACACGGCGGAGAAGATCGAAGGCGTAGTTCAGCAGTTCAGCCGCACCAAAAAGATCCGGTGCGTGAATTTCGGCGGCGCGTTCAGCGGCTCGCCGCAGCAGATCGCGGACAAGGCGGGTCCGATCTGGAATTCCATGGTCACGGCGTGGACGGACGCCATCGATAATTGGGCGCGTACCGTGATCATGGACACCGACTCGGAAGGCTGGGAGATCTTGCGCTTGGCCCGCTTCGGTGAGCTGACGCCGCGCGGGCGCCTCGACCACATGTACGGCCCGGTCAATGCCGAATGGCGCTCGCTGTTCAAGCATTTCCGCGCGCAGGAGCGCTGCAGCGTGGTCAGTATCGGGCAGACCAAGAACGAGTATAAGGACGTCATTCGCAACGGCAAGCCGAGCAGCGAGCCGACCGGGCGCACGATCCGCGCGGGCCATAAGGAGCAGGGCTTCATGTCGGATGTCGTCATCCGCACGAGCAAAGAGGATGGCACATTCCGTGCTACTATCGAGAAGGGCTGGTTCGCGGCTGAGACGGAAGGGTTGACGTTTGAGAACGAGGATTGTCGTCTCCCCTACATTCTCAGCGTTATCACGGGGACGGATGAGAAGGAGTGGCTATGAGAATTGCGGCTCCGGTGATAGACTGGGTCGAGGCCGAGATGGACAAGTCGGCCGGACGCAGGGTGCCCGTGGACCCGCTGCGCAGGGCCGCGCTGGTGGCGGAGGAAGCTGGTGAGGCGCTGAAAGCCGCCGTGGACCTGACTCGCACGTCTATCCCGTCGCACGAGATCGTAAGCGTGAGGGGGGAACTGCGCGACGAGCTGGTGCAGACTGTAGCCATGGCGCTGAGGGTCCTGATGGCGATGAGCGACGAAGACAGGGGGAACGAATGAGCATGGTTAGCCCAGTTCAAATCGTGGTGGGTGGGGGGTGGGGCAGCGAAGCCAAGGGCGCTATCGCTGCCTACTGCGCGGTAGAAGACAACGTGGACTTCGGTGTCCGCACCGGGGCCACCAACGCCGGGCACACTGCCTACTTCGGCGGTGTCCCTGTGGTGCTGCAGCAGCTTCCAGTGAGCTTCGTCAACCCGATGACGTCGCTGGTGTTGGGCGCGGGCGCCCTGATCGATATCGACATTCTCAACCGTGAGTGTGACCTTCTCACACGGCTGACTGGCAAGGACGTGCGGGAGCGTCTGACCATCGATTACCGTGCCTATATTCACCGCTCGACGCACCACGATCGGGCCAAGGAAGCGAACCGTCACCACTTGATGGGGGCCACCGGGAAGGGGTGCAGCGAGGCCCTGATCGACCGCGTACGCCTTCGTGGCCTAGACGATTGGACGGTCAACCGCAACATGCACCTGTTCGACGGTTACCAGATCGCTGACACGGAGGCGATGCTGAACGACGCGTGGGATGAGGGCGCGAAGATCCAGCTCGAAGGG
>CAZSUO010000248.1:0-2154 GCA_964610065.1 uncultured Coriobacteriaceae bacterium
GACCACGATCAGGTCGCCCGTGCGGCCCACGATGATGTTACACTCGTAGCTTGCCATCCACGTGCCGCCGTCAACCGCGCCGTCGGGACCGAAGGCGTGGAAGAGGAGACCCGAGTCGGCCGGCGTCTTCTCGCGGTGATACCAGCCCTTGCCGCAGAAGCGGTATTCGAGCGTGAGGTGGTAGTCGGAATATTCCTTCTCGGTCGCGATGTAGCCAGCGCCGTCACCCGAGACAAGGAGCGTGCCGTTCGTCGAGACGGTGAACACCTTGTTCGTATCGGAGCCCTTCGGCTGTCCGTTCAGTTTCACGTACCAGCCCGAGAGGTCCTTGCCGTTAAAGAGAGTCTCGGCCTTCGGCGCGGCGGCGCAGGCCGTGCGCTTCAGGTACTCGGCGCGACGGCGGTCGACCTCGAAGCGGATGTTGCGCCAGAACGGCAGCGCCTCGCGGGCGAGCTTCAGGATCGTCTCGTCGTCCGCGTCGGGCGTGAGCTCCGCGCCGTATGCGTCGAGGCGGCTCATGAGGGGAACGACCTCGGTCGCGTAGAACATCGGAGCTCCCGTTTCGGGATCCGACCAGTGGGCAAGCCAGCCCTCGTAGCCGTCGCCGCACTCGCGCTTCTCGCCACGGTAGAAGTTCCAGTACTTCGCGAGAAGGCGACGCAGGATCTGCGCGCGCTGCGCGTCGGTGAGCTCGAACTTGAGCTGACCCCAGGTCGAGCGGCCGTGGATCGACTCCGTGCCGTTCCAGCAGAAGTTGCCCGCGCGCGACCAGATCATCTGCTCGTAGTCGTAGACGCCGCCGTCCGCAGGGATGCGCTCCGCCCAAGTCTCCCACGAGAACGAGAGCGTGTAGACGACCGCGCCTTCGGTGAAGGCCGTGTCGAGACGGTAGCGATCGAGGTCCGTCGTGCGGAGACGGCGGTGGCCGAAAGTGTCGTAGCTCGTGTTGTAGCAGAACGCGAGGCGGTTTTCGATGCCCGGCTCCATCGTCAGGCACATGTAAGGTTCGTTCGGACCCGTCGCGATGTAGCCCTCGAAGGACGCGCCGACCGACTTGTCGACCGCCTGGTCAAGCGCCTTCGGGTCGCGGACCGTGTAGCGGAAATGGAGTCCCCAGGCGTCCGTGACAACTTCCATGTACGGCTTCTCGTCCAGCTTCTCGCCATATTTCTTCGCCACGCGCGCACCCGTCGTCACGTCCGTCGCGAGAAAGTCCTGGCTCGTGCCGTAGTTGCGGTCGAAGACGGCCTTCTCGGGCGCGAACTTGAGATTGGCCCAGCCGGCGGCGCCGCCGAGCTCGCGGCCTGAGAACTTCACGACGTACGTCTTCTTCGGCTTTGCCGCGAGGAGCGAGAGACGGTAGTCGTCGAGACCGTGCACCGCGTCCTCGTCGCCGATCTCCGAGAAGAGCGGACCGACAGCGCTGATGGCACCGGCAAGATCCTTGGCCGCGACGCCGCGCGCGCACACGTCCTCGAGCGCGGCGAGCGCCTTGGCGACCGCGGCACGGCGGCCGCCGAACGAAATGAGGCCCGGCTTCGCCTCGGCGACCGCGGCAAACGCGCGGAGTGTGAAGACCTGCGTCTTATTGAGGTCGGGATTCGCCGCAACCGCCCAATCGGTCTCGCGGCGGACGCCGGCGAAGTCACCCGTCACGCCACAGGCGTACGCTGCTCGCTTCACGAGCTCGTACGTCGGCTTCTGCTTCGAGGCGACCATCTTCTCCTTCGCCCACTGGTAAAGCATCTTCCAGGCCTCGAACTTGCGCTGGTAGAGGAACATGTGCTGTTCGTTCGTCAGGCGGCTGACGATGTTCGCGACGGCTCCGTTCGCACGCCCCTTGTTGGAGCCGCACAGAAGCTCGTCCAAGCGGTCCTTCACGTGTTCCGGCGCCTTCGCGGCAAGCGCCACCACGAGATCCGGATTCGAGCCCTTCGCACCGGCCGCAAGCAGGCGGCGCGCGGGACCTTCCGCACGCTCGAAGTCGACGTTGCCGTAGGCGAAGCTCCGGAAGAGCTCGTCCTTGTCGTCCTCCGACGGCTTGCCGATGATGGATTCCATCGCCTCTTTCGTGATGCGCTTCGACGGCTTCATCGACGGCAGCGTCTCGGGCTTCACGCCCTTCGCGAGCAGGGCCTCGATGTAACGCGTCAT
>CAZSUO010000249.1:0-2150 GCA_964610065.1 uncultured Coriobacteriaceae bacterium
TGCAAGTCGTTTACCGCTGGGCGTCCTCCAACGCGCTGGACGCCATCATCACCGAAGGCATCGGTGAGGAGGCGACGCACGGTCGCGGGATCGCGCTTCTCGAAGTCGGCGGTCGTTTGCAGGGGCCGGCTTGGGCATCGACAGGGCGCGGCGGGAAGCTCCAGCACCTGGAAGCGTCTGCCGTCGAAGGCGACGAGGTCCTTGTTGAGAAGACCATTGCGGGCATCGAGGTACTGATCGAGCGTCATTTCGAGGACCGAGCAGATACGGTCATATCCAAAGAAGCTCACGCCACAACGGTCGCCGGCGAGCAGGAGGAAGAGGTAGAGCGAGCGTTCCTGGTGGGAGAGCGAGGCGAAGAAACCGTCCAGGAGGAAGCGGTGGTGCACAAAGGTGAAGCTCTGGCCACCGATACGGCGGACGCGCGCAGAGTCGAGCGGCTCGCGAGTGATCATTGGGGCGCCTCGGTTTTTTCCGGGTCGCGCAACGACGGCCCCTCGATAGTGATCGTGTGGCAGTGGTGGCAAAGCCTATCGAGGAGTGCCTCGACCATCTTCTTGTTGCCGAGGAATTCGTACCACTCGTTGTAGGAGAGATTGGTCGTGATGAGAGTCGGCTTGCGCGTATATCGCTCCTCCATCAGCTTGAAAAACATGTTCGATTGCTCGGGGCGGAGATTGAGATATCCCAGCTCATCGATCAGGAGCACATCGATGTGAATCATGTGGTTGAGCAGCTTGCGAGTCGAGCGATCGGCGAGGGACGAGTACAGCTCATCGAAGAGGTCCTGGGCCTTGATGAAGAGGCCACGATAGCCGTTCTCCATGGCCTTCATCAGGAGCGAGGAGGCGAGCCCCGTCTTGCCGACGCCTGTCTTACCGACAAAGACGATATTGGTGGCATTCTGGATGAAGTCGAGCTGAGCGAGCTGGCGAATGGTGCGTTGAGAGACACCTGGTTGTCGTTTGAAAGGGAAGGTCTCAAGGCTCCACTTTTCGGGGAGTCTGGCGCGATTGATACGCGCTTCCAGGCTCTGCTGCTGCCGGCCTTGATACTCGTGCCGGAGCAGGCGAGCGAGAAACTCCTCGTAGCTGCCGCCGGTCTTGGTCGCTCGCTGAAGCTCTCGCTCGAGGACCTCGATGGTCCGAAGGAGCTTGAGGTTGCGAAGGAGCTGTTCGAGATTGTCGTCCATGGCAGTGATCATCCTCCGTTCTGGTGATGGGGTGTGGGCGGCGTCCCGCCCTCATCGGGCTCGGAGCCGCTGTTGACCGAGAGTCGAAAGTAATCGCCGGCGACCTTTCGAAGCACCATGCGCTCGACGCGCTCGAGGTCGGTGAGTCCGTAGGCGAGCGCCTCGTCGAGCGCGGCTCGCACGGCCTCACTTGGGTACTCGATGTAGATGCGGTGGAGCCGCCGGACCTTTCGAGCCGACCGACCGTGCCTGTGAACGAGCAGGTCGAGGTAGTCGGCGACGGGGTGGCCAGCGGCGCGCAGCGGGGCCTCCTCTGCCAGGAGAGGATGGAGCTGGGACCGGGGACGGGTTCGCCCCTCGGGGCAGTGCTCGGGCAAGGTCGCGCGCTCTCGGGCTCCCTCGATCCGTCGGCGGTGCTCGGTCACGCGACGTGGGCCATCGAAGAGCTTGACCATGTCCTTGGTCTCGCGGGCCTCGAGCCTCCGGCCGAGGTACGATGGCGGCACGGAGTAGCAGTTGGTGTGCAGGTGGACGTAGCCCTCGAGGTCCACGATGCGCTGGTGGAGCGCGTAGACCTCGGGGATGTGGGCCGGCAGAGGCCGCAGGTGCAGCCGCTCGGTCTGATACAGGTCGATGGGCCTGGCCTGGATCGTCGTGATGAAGCGGTGACTCTTCTGCTCGCACCAGGCCCGGAGCTGGCGATTGAGGTCGTCGAGGTCCGCGAAGGTGCGGCCAGGGTAGAAGTTGCGCTCGATGAAGTTGAAGGGTCCCTCGACGCGGGCCGAGCGGTTGGCGTCGCCTTTCTCGTGAGCGGCGAACTTGAAGTTGAAGCGCTCGGCGAAGGCCTCCATCTCGGGCACCGGCACCATGTCTTTGCCCGTGCCGCGCAGGACCACGACGTGCGTGTTGTCGATCATGCACGTGGTCGCGGCACCGCCGAAGTACTGCAAGGCGTCGG
>CAZSUO010000250.1:0-2148 GCA_964610065.1 uncultured Coriobacteriaceae bacterium
ACTACCACGCATGGGTCAACCCAAGCCTCCGAACCGGGGAGCCAAGCTGCTCGCAGTCGTGATGGCATCGCGCGACTGGTCGATGGCCGATGTGGCTCGCAGCGTCGGCGTGCATCGGGCGTCCGTGCTGCGGTGGCTGCGCGGAGACGCAACACCTTCTCGGGAAGCGGCGTCCACTCTCGCTGACCTCGGCGTGCCGCCGCGGGCATGGTCTGAAGCCGCGTAGCTCGGCCCTCGGGCCGAGAGGTGATGAGGATGAACCAACTCGTTCACGCCGGCCACGCGATGCAGTCGATCGACGTGGTGCAGGCCCGAGCGCGCATCGAAGCGGCAACGACGGTTGAGGAACTGCGGGAACTGCAAGCGCAGGCGGAGGCAATCGTGGCGTACCTCAGAAGCCAGGGCGAGGCGTTCGAGGCCCAGCGTCGCGAGGTCGAGAGCATCCGCCTCGACGCCACCCGCCGCCTCGGCGAGCTGCTGCGGAAGCAGGAGAAGGCGAAGGGAACGAGGGGAGCGGGCCGGCCGCCAATAGGCGGTACCCGCGCGGAACCGCCTAAATCCGACGTGCCCACCCTCGCCGAGCAGGGCATCTCGAAGAAGCTCTCGGCGACGGCGCAGAAGCTCGCGGCCATTCCGGCCGAGCAGTACGAGGCGGCGAAGGCGTCGCTCGACGTGCCGAGTCCGTCGAAGGTGCTCGACGCGACCAGTCCCAAGCGCACGAAGCTCGCCGAGCGCGATGCCGAGGTGCTGCGTCTCTGGAACGAGGAGAAGAGCCCGCAGGAGATTGCGGAAATTCTCGGCATCAACCGGTGCGCGGTGTTCGCGTCCAGGCGTCGACTGGGGCTGTCTCGCGGCTCTGCACCCCGCATTCAGTCGCTCTCCGATGACATCGGAGCGGCGGCACACGCATGGGCGGCAGCGGCGAGGGAGTGGCACACCATCGTAGAGGGCGCGACGCAGGCCGACTTGGCCGAGTGCCGCAAACGGGTTTCGGCGGCTCGAACTGCTCTTGGTGAGCTGAGGGGCCGCTTGGAAGGGAAGTAGATCATGGCAACCAGCAAGTTCGTTCACGTGAACGGTCTGAAGATGCTCCGCGTCCCTGTGGGAGAGATTACGATCGACGCGGAATACCAGCGTCGGCTCGATGAGAAGCGGGCGCTCAAAATCGGCAAGGCTTGGGACCCCGCGCTCGGCGGCATCATCGTCGTATCGCTGCGCGCCGACAGGAAGCTCTACGCGATCGACGGCCAGCACCGCGTCGCCGGGTTGAAGCTCGCTGGCAAGGCCGACATGGTGCTTGCGGTCGATGTCCGTGAGGGGCTCACTCAGAAGGACGAGGCCGACCTTTTCGTCAAGCTCAACAGCGGTCGCAGCCCTGTGCGCGTCTACGATGCCTTCAAGGCGCGCATCATCGCGGAAGAGCCGGAGGCCGTCGCCATCAACGGCATCGTGAAGGCCGCCGGGCTTCATCTCGCGACGAGCGCGAGCAAGAACGCGATCGCTGCCGTTGGTGCGATGCAGAAGGTGCATCGGCGCTACGAGACGCTTGCACCAACGCTCTCCGTGCTGCGGTCGTGGTCTTGTGCGAGGGCTCACGATCCGGTTGCCTACGACAAGCGGATCGTGTCGTACGTAGGACGTTTCCTCTTCGAGTTTGCGAGCGCGTCTCCTGATGTGCTCGGCGCGAAGCTCATCAAGTTCGGACGGCCCGAGTACCTCATTGCTCGCATCACCCGCGAGCAGACCGGTTACCGGCAAGCAGACGATGAGGAGACGGCTACCATGACGCTCCTCGACATCTACAACACGCGTAACCGGAACAAGCTCGTCCGCGAGGATAGGGCGCGCAAGCCGAAGTCCGAGAAGCGACTCTCGTTCGCGGCGTAGGTGAGCACGATGGGACCAGCAGTCGCAGTCGGCCAAATCTACGCGCCCCGCGACCCAAAGGCTGCTCGTTACTACGAGCGCGCGCATGGCGGGCCGCTGCGGCTGCGGGTGCAGAGCGTCGCGTCGCAATCGCCGTGGGCCGTGGTGCGGCTCATGCGCTGCACCGGCAGCGTGAGTCTCGGCCGGTGCTGCGAGATGAGCGCGACCGAGCTCCGCGAGCGGTTCGAGATTGTCGGTGAGGAGCCACGGACGATGCAACTG
>CAZSUO010000251.1:0-2137 GCA_964610065.1 uncultured Coriobacteriaceae bacterium
TCGTGGCGTCTCCAGCCGCAGCCGCGCGCCACGCCGCCTCGGCATGGCGCCACGGGACTCCGGTGCGCAGGTATGCCCCCGGCCCGTCGTGCATCCAGTGCTCGACCATGGCGCTCACCTCGTCGCCCATGTACGGGACCGGGAGCCAGTTCGGGGAGATGCACCCAGGAGGCAGGTGGATGATGCCCAGCTCGACGGGGGTGCCGGCGGGGACGTAGCCTGAGTCGAGCATGATCCAGGCGTACACGGAGAGCTGGAGCGCGTACCGGGCGAGCTTCGAGTCTCCGACGTGCTCGATCGGGGCGAGCGCCGTGCGGCCGAAGGCGTCCTCGGTGATCTTCTCGACGCACTTCCACTCCCCGAGCCACAGCGCCCCGGTGTCGCGCCGGCATCCAACGAGGTCGGCGAACCCGGCCAGCCGGTATAGGGGGTCGAATACAAGCGCCTCGGCCTGCCAGATGTCGTAGGACGCTCGCAGGGTTTCGAGGGCGGCGGATACCACCCCGACGGCCTGCGGCCAGTCCTGGGGCGCCCTGTGCGTTCCTGTTGGCCTTCCAGCTATGATCTCCTCGGCGATCTTGTGGACGGCGTTGCCGCGGGCCTTCGATGTGTCCGCCTTGGCCTTCCACTCGGCGAGGATGGCGGGAACCGGGCGTCCGGTGCGGGCCGAGACCCTGGCCGCGGCGCCGGCCTGGTCGAACTCTGGAAAGAAGCGGGAGACGAACGCGGTGGCGAAGATGTAGTCGCTGCCCTCCTGGTCCCGGTAGGTGTAGGTGCTGGGGTCGAAGCTCAGGGTGTAGGTGCTGAGTGCTGGGTGTGTCTCGTGTCTCATGCTGTTCTCCTTTGGTGTTGACCTTCCCATGTTCCCATAGTGGTTTCCCTACTCTCCCCTATACAGACTTGACATGTAATTTCCCGTACGGGGGTAAGTTAAGCAAAAGGCCTGGGAAGGTGGGAAGGTGTGGGAAGATTGCGAAACCTGAAAAGTGAAGTATGCCGCGCCCAGTATGGGAAGTGTGGGAATCGTGGGAAAGTGACGCCTTTTGTTTATTCATCATATCAACTTACTCCTGATTGTCCCATCCGCGTCCTTGTAAACCAGCAGGGCATTCTCGGCCGAATCGGGGATGTTCCATGAGACGCCGCTGTGCCTTTCGCGCTTCCCGTTCCTCTCGATCCTCCGCACGTCCTTGTCGATCTGCGGGAGGAACCCAGCCTTCGCCAGGTTGCGGACAAGTTGGATTGGGTGCCCTTTGTACTCGGGTCCATTCGCCTCGTTCAGCGCCCGGCGTCCCCAGGCGTTGACCACTTCGGATCGGATGAATGCCGGTCGTCCTGCCAGCCCTAGAACGTCGAGTTCGTGGTCGAAGGTCTCGCGGATTGCGCGGGCCTGCTCGTGCTCGATGTTGGACTCGTCGCGGGCACCGAACACGTAATCCAGAACCTGCGTTGTCGTATCGGCGTCGCCACAGCACGGCTGGAGGATGTCACGCTCGAACTCCTTGAATCGGGTGCGCAGGCGCAGCCCGGGGAACGGGCGGTGCTTCTCCAGCATGGCGATGATGTCTGCCACGATCTCCATTCGGTGCTCGTCGATGTAGTTCTGGACCTTGACCTTCCACGACTCCATCGCCCCGTCAGTGTCGCCGGGCTTGCGGACGAAGATGTATAGGGACCGATCGGAAAGGTCGGTCCCCACCGTGGCGGTGTTGGACGTGATGACGTAGGTCAAGTCGTTTGGGCGCGTTTCCTCGCCTCGGCCGTAGGGTGCCATCCCGGTGATGTCGCGGGCCGTCATCATCGACGACAACTCGTCGCAGGAGAAGTTCCCCGTCGCGTTGTCCACCAGGAACACGCGGCGATGGCGCCCCTTCTGCGAGACGCACCGTTTCGTGACCAGCTCCATGTGGTTCTCAAGCTGGTTCTTGTTGACCGTGATGGGCGGGTTTCCGTAGAGCTGCGCCACAAGCTCGACGAGGGTGGTTTTCCCGCTCCCCTGGCCGTCGCGCGAGTCGATTATCCATGCCGGCCGCGGGATTCCCGGGATGTACCACAGCGGGCAGCAGAGCATGGCGGCCATGAGGCGTTTATCGTACTCGGTGGCTGGCATGAACATGTCCAGAAGCGCGTTGAATCG
>CAZSUO010000252.1:0-2122 GCA_964610065.1 uncultured Coriobacteriaceae bacterium
AGGCAACCGCCACCCTGGCCGCGACCCGCGAGTTGTTGTAGACGAGCTGCTTGTTCGCCGCGCGGCTGCGCCCCTGCGTGGCCTCGTTGAGCCTCGCCAGGATGAAGGGGGTGATCTCCTTGCCGCGCACGCCGCCGAACTCCGCCGCCAGCACCGCCTCCTCGATGCTGCGCGAGATCAGGGCCGGGTCCAGCTCGTGCTCCCTCGGGATCGGGTTGGCGACCACGACCCCCCCCGAGAGCCCGAGCGACCACTTGAGGCGCATGATGCGGGCGATGTCGTGGACATCGTCGGCTCGCTCGTCCACCTGAAAGCCGCCGTCGCGGACGTAGAACGCCGGGAATGCGTCCGTGCCGAAGCCTATCACAGGCACCCCGTGGGTCTCCAGCACCTCCAGCGTCAGGCCGATGTCCAGGATGGACTTCGCCCCCGCGCAGACCACCGCAACGGGCGTGCGGGCAAGCTCCATCAGGTCGGCCGAGATGTCGAAGGTCTGCTGCGCCCCCCTGTGCACCCCGCCGATGCCTCCCGTCGCGAAGACGCGCACCCCCGCGAGCGACGCGCCTATCATCGTGCTCGCCACCGTAGTCGCTCCGTCCCCGCCGCCTGCCAGCAGCATCGGCAGGTCGCGCCTGCTCGCCTTGCGGATGCCGGGCGAGCGCCCCATGTGCTCAAGCTCCCCCTCGCTCAGCCCGACGCGTATCACTCCGCCGATTATCGCTATCGTCGCGGGCGTCGCGCCCTCCTCGCGGATGATGCGCTCGCAGATGCGCGCGCTCTCCACGTTCTCCGGGTAGGGCATCCCGTGGCTGATTATCGTGGATTCCAGCGCGACCACGGCCCTGCCCTCCTCGAGCGCCGCCGCCACCTCGGGCGATGTCTTCACCCTGTCCCTGATCACCCTGTCGTCAATCATCCTGCTCCTCCTTGGTATCAAAACCCGCTTTGACGGCCTCCACCGCCGCCACGCTCATCAACCCGCTCACAGCGCCGCCGCTCGCCAGCGCAAGGGCCGAAGCCCGCGACGCGAAGAGCGCCGACCTCTCCATCCCCCAGCCGCGCAGCTCGCCGTAGACCACCGCCGCGGTGAAGGCGTCCCCAGCGCCCGTGGCGTTCACTGGCCGCACCGGCACCGCCGGGACCCGGCCGCACTCCTCCGGGGAGGCGTAAAACGCCCCCTCCGCGCCAAGGGTGATGTAGACCTTCCGCACGCCTCGGGCCAGGATGCGCCGCGCCGCCTCCTCCAGGCTCCCCTCCGGCCCTATCTCCACCCCCGACAGGAAGGAGGCCTCCAGCCTGTTCGTCTTGACGCAGTAAAAACGCCCGAGCAGCCGCTCCATTCGGCGGCACTTGCCCACCGAGACCGGGTCGACGAAGAGCCTCGGGCACAGGTCGAGCAGACGCGCGAGCGCGCCCTCCGACAGGCACGCGTCCGCCACCGCGAGGGGCGCCTCCGACAGCAGAGGCGCGCACTCGTCAAGCCTCTCGGCGGTCAGCTCGTCTAGTATGCTCATGTCCGACAGGCCGAGCGCCATGTCGCCGCCCTCGTCCATTATCGCCATGTAGGTGGACGACGTGCGTCCCGGCAGCACCAGTGCGTGCTCAAGCCCCACCCCGGCCAGCTCGCAGGAGGCGCGGATCGCGCTCCCCCCCGCGTCGTCACCGAGCGCCGTCACTAGCGACACTGGCACGCCGAGACGCGCCAGGTTCTCCGCGATGTTCCTCCCCACCCCGCCCGCCCGGCTCTCCACCCTCCCCGGGTTGGAGTCTCGCGGGATCAGCGCGGCCTCCGTGAAGCCCATGATGTCCAGGTTGGCCGCGCCTGCGACTGCGACGCGGCGCTCGCGACCTTTCAAATGCCAACCCCGCCCTCCGCTCAAGGTCGGGCGGCCCCGCCTCGAACCGGCGCCGGAGGCGGACCGCCCGCGATAATGATACACTATTGACGGCAATGGAAGGATGCCCGGCCGCCGAAAGCCGTGCGTCGAGAAGAAAAGAAGGGAAGTGTGAGGAATGCGCGCTCAACCTGTGGAAAACAGCGTCTACGTCGGAGATTCGGAGCTTAGGAGATTCATGGAGCAGGCGCTCGAGAGCCTCGGCGTCCCGGAGGAGGACGCGCGGA
>CAZSUO010000253.1:0-2120 GCA_964610065.1 uncultured Coriobacteriaceae bacterium
CACGGTGCCGATGATGTCGCCGCCGGTCACACACGTACCCGGAGCGAGCGTGGGGACGAACTCCCACCGCTTCTCACGGTCGAGACCGGGTGCCGTGACACCGCGCGCGAGAAACGCGCCGGACTTGGCCTTGAGCGCATCGAGCGGACGCTGGACACCGTCGTACACGGCTTCGAGCATCCCCGGCCCGAGCTCGACGGACAGCGGTGCACCCGTCGAGACGACGGGCATGCCGGGTCCGAGGCCCTCGGTCTCCTCGTACACCTGGATCGACGCTCGATCGCCGCGCATCTCGATGATCTCGCCCATGAGGCCCTGTTCGCCAACGCGCACCAGGTCGTACATCCTGGCGTGCTCCAGTCCGGCAGCAACGACGAGTGGCCCTGCGACTTTCCGGATCGTGCCCTGGTCCATCTAGCTTTCCTCTTCTCCTGAAGCCATCGATGTGCCGAGTGCACGCTCGATGGCCCGATCCAACTTCGCGGCGCCCACCCCTCCGGTGCTTCCCGCTGCGGGAATCACGGTCACGGCGGGAATCGCCCGTTCGGTGGTCTCTCCTACCAGATCGGCGATCACCTGATACACCGGCTCTGTCACGAACACGGCCCCGTGGGATCCGCCGATGAGCTCGCTCCATATGTCCCGCGCCTGCTCGGGGTGCTCCACCACGCGCACGTCGAAGCCGAGCGGCCTGAATCCCGCCACGCTCGTGGCATCCCCGACAACCGCCACCAGCAGCTTCTCGCTCACATCACACCTCGCAACCGCTCGCGCACGGCGTCCCGATCGAGACCCGACAGCCTGCCGACGAGTGCGATCCTGAGCGCCACCACCTCGGCCTCGCGGGCAAGTACGTACGCGAGAACAGGCTCTGGCCCGCTCGGCACCATGCGCGCCGAGACCATCCGCGCGGCCTCGAGCCCGGCGGCGACCAGGTCGTATCGCTCGAGGTCCGTGAGGTCGGAGACTTCGAGGCCAGGCACGGCGCGCATCGCGACGATCGCCTCCGCAAGCTCCTCGGCATCCATCCGTCCGATATCCTCCGCACGTCCGAGAAGCGCTGGCGTTCCGCCGACCGGTAGCGACTCCCGTACGAGCGCGGGAGCAACGCGCTTGCTGTTGGCGCGCAGCAGCACGCGAATGACCGCAAGATCGATCCTGAGCACGGTGAGTTCGCGCAGGAACGTCACGCGCGAGCGCTTCGCCTCAGCCGCGAGCGCTTTGAACAGCGCCCGATCGACCGCCGTCTCGAGTTCTGCGAGCGAAGGCGCCTGGTCGGCCTCGTCCCAGGCGGTGAGCAGCGCTCCCAGATCACCCGGTAGGTCTTCACCGGAGCCAAGGAAGGCAGCCGGTTCGACCGCGCCCAGCGCACTCAGGTGTGGCGCCTTCATCCCCAGCACGCGAGGCTTGAGTGCGGTTCGGAGATTTCGATAGTCGTACGGCAATCGGAAATAGCGAACGACCGCATCCGGGAGTCCCGCCTCGAGCAGGAACTCGTCATAGAGGTCGCCGAGTGATGCTTCGAGCGCGCGCTCCACGTCCTCGGCGGTCTCCGCATGCTCGAGGTAGCGCCCGAAGGCCGTCTCCGAGAGCACACGCCGCTGCTCGGCGAAGTCGGGCGCATCGATCAGACGCTCGTAGACCGACCGCGACAACAACCGGGCCTGCAGGACGCGCACGCGCCCGACTGCGAAGCCGTACCGGATGTCATCGCGCGTCGAGGTCAGCATGCGCCTAGGCCTCCTCTGAGAAGAGCTCGCGCACGGCCACGTGAAGCATATCGTCGTGGTGCTCCGCGATGTATGCGGCGGGCGATACCTCGATGCGTACGCCGTCACCCTCCACACGCACACCGGTCGCGAGGTCCGTCGCCTCGCCCTCGACGATGACGTCGATGCCGAGTGCCGCCATGCGTGATCCGAGGTCCCCGAGCCGCACAGCGTCTCCGGACGCGATGCGCACGCGCTGCCCCGGCACCGCGACCCGCGCGGTCTCGCGGGCGATGAATGCCACGTACTCGTCATCGGGTAGCGCCCCGAGCGCGTCGCGCGCACCGGCGAGCACCTGCTCCGCGAGCTCCTTCTTGGCGCCCAGCAGACCGTCGCGCGCGGCAAGGCGGG
>CAZSUO010000254.1:0-2110 GCA_964610065.1 uncultured Coriobacteriaceae bacterium
ACAGCCCGTTCCAGAGTCCGAGGAAACCGGAGACGAGGCCGCCAAGCCCGCTGCTTCGTCCCGGTTCAAGCGCCCGCAGCCCCATCCCGAGCGCTCGGGAACGGTCCAGTGTCTCTGTTGCGGGGCGTCTTTCCTGTCGTGGGATCAGACCCGCAACCGCCTGTGCCCGACCTGCGCCAAGCGCAGCTAGCCGATAGGATCTACCGGCTCCACTGGTTGAGATGTGGCCCGTCTCGCGAGCGGCCTCCGTTTTGACAACGGCGCGCGTTCCTGGCAGGAGGAGACGACAACGGAGAATCGAATGCCATTCAAGCGCGTTTTCGCAATCGTTCTGTTCGCCGCTTCCTTTCGCCTCGCCGCGTGCGCGGACGACGCCGGCGCCGACACGGCTTCGGACGCGGGGGGGGATGGCGGGCCGGCGGCCCTGTTCGGAAGCCCGAACGAGAAGACCGGCCTCACCGAAGATCAGTGCGTGCCGTGGTGCGACTGCGACGCCCTGGTCTTCACTCCCCCGCAGTACACGGAGGAACGGATCCAGGCCCCAGAGTTCCGACCGTTGGGTTCAATCAAATGTCTGAAGCGAAGCGGAGGGGGCGGGATTGGGGGTCGCCCGGGAGGGAGAGGTTTTTGGAGTTGATGGTCGAGAAGAGGGCGTCGATTGCTTGGCGTTCGTCTTTGCGGGCGGCGATGTCGAGGCGGAGGGTGACGGCGGTGTCGGTGACGAAGAGGTCGCCCTGGGCGGCGAAGATGTTGGCGAGGAGCCTCTTGGCCTCGGCGGGTTTGGGCATGTGCTCGGCCAGCTCGGCGGCGAGGTCGGCCTCGGCGTTGAGGCAGGCGATGCGGAGGGTGTCGAGGACGACTTTGTAGTGCGGGTCGTGGTAGGTGAGCTCGCCGGCGAGCTCGGTCTCTTCGATGGGGGCGTGGGTCGGCAGGCTCGGCCGCTGGGCGAGGAGCTCGGCCTGGAGGCGCAGCTGCTCGTGGAGCTTCGCCTCGACGGCGTCGTGCGACGGCGTGCCGCTCTCGAGCCGGGCGAGCTTGTTGCGCAGCTTGCCCTCTTGCTCGCGCGAGACGCGGATTGAGAAGTCGAGCCGCCGCCGTGCCGGGTTGGGGATGACCGTGCCCGGCGCGAATCGCACGCGCTTGCGACGGTCGAGCTGGTTGATGCCCCAGCGCTCCTTGCCGTGCTTGAAGCCGTTCTCCTGCACCCAGCGCCCGGTGATGATCTCGACGAGCCGCCAGGCGGGTTCCCTCGAGACCGCGAGCACGTTGACCTGGTTGCCGTCCGCGGTGAGCACGCAGACGCGCCGCACCCGCCCGCGCCCGTTGCCCAGGTTCTTCAGGCGCTGCTCGTGGAGCCGCACGACCTCGCCGTCGTCGAGCGTCAGCTCCTCGCCGAAGGCGGTGCGCGAGAGGAGCGGGTACGGCCGCCGCTCGTAGGTGACGAATTCCACGCCGGCATCGCGCAGCTTCGCCAGCTGCTCGGGGAAGGCGCCGCCGCGGTCGAAGGCGAGCAGGATTCGCTGGTCGTCGTCGAGGCCGCCGCGCAGGAGCCCCGCGACCGGGCCGAGGAAGTCGGTGAGCGCGTCGTGCCCCGGCGCCTCCACGCGGCAGACCGGGCGTCCGTCCTCGTCGTGCACGTAGTAGTCGGTGACGCCCGGCACCGCGCGCTTGTCCTGCATGCGCCAGCCCTTGCGCAGCGTGAATTTCCCCGTGTACGCCCGCATGTGGTTGTCCACGTAGAAGACCGCCGGGCCGTCGTCGCCCGTCTCGTGGGACGCGTCCAGATAGAAGCCGGCCATGCGCAGGTGCAGCTTGGTCGCCATGCCGGTGCCGTCCACGTAGCGCTTGAGGATCCGCCGCACCCAGCTCTCCGACGGCGCGTGGTCGGCGCGAAGGAGGAGATGAGCGGTCGAGGTCTCGAGCCTGCGCACCCCCTCCACGCACTTCTGCCCGAGCCCCAGCGCCAGGATCACCGCGTCGAAGGCCATCCGCAGCCGGTCCCGCCAGCGCGCGGTCCGCGACCACCCCTTCAGCGCCGCGTCGTACAGCCCGTACGAGGCGATCGTCGCCACCAGCAGGAGCCCGCCCAGGTGCTGCACGTGCCTGCCGC
>CAZSUO010000255.1:0-2101 GCA_964610065.1 uncultured Coriobacteriaceae bacterium
CTGCATCGACTGCCACAACGCGATGCCGCACGCGGCAAATGCGAACGCAGCCGTTGCGTTCTACGTGCAGGACGCCGGCGCCACGCAGGTCGAGGTCGTCAATGCGATGTGCACTCGTTGCCACGAGGGCAACAACTCGGCCACGCATGCTGGTGAGACCCACCCGCTGGTGACGGCATCGGCTGGCTACGAGACCGACAACTACGGCACGCAGGTCATCGCGTTCGAGGACTCGGCTGACTGTCTGGCCTGCCACAACACGGCGGCTGGCGTGCACGCTGCGTACGCCGATGTCGAGGTTGGCGGCGCGCTGAAGTCCGGTAACCCTGTGAACACGATCCTGCCTGCGAACAACACGGGTTGGAAGTTCACGAGTGGCGGTGTCGCCTCGGCCCGCAATGTCACCTATGTGACCCCGCAGGCTGGAGCTCAGTTTGCGCCTGATCTGACTGCGTCCACGCAGAAGGTCACTGATGGGCAGTGCGTGGCCTGTCACGTGAACGCTGACAGCAGCGCCGGTGTTGGCATCACGTACTAGGAGGAGAATACCGCTCTCAAGTGCGTGAGTACTGGATGGGGCACCGGGGGACCGGTGCCCCATTTCCGTCCGGCTCCTGGGAGTCACTGCCCACACGTGTTCTCGGGCACGACGCTCGCTTCTCGCACCACCGCGCACGAGGCCGTCACTTGACCTCGTTGCGCCTGCACTGTTCGGATGCACGGCCCGGCATGTCACACCGCACGCGGCCATGGAGGATCCACATTGCCCGACGTTCGGCGATCATTCGCGATAACCTGGAGGGCCGCTGCGGGTCTCGGCGTCTTCGCGTTCGCTGCGCTGGTCCTCTGGGGACCGGTGAGCCTCGCCGAGCCCTCACTATGCCGGTCCTGTCATTCACCGGCCGCTGCTTACGATGACTGGTTGGAGTCGCCTCACGCCTCCGTGTCGTGCGGGGATTGTCACACCGATCGCGCCTCCTTGTTCGGTGTGGGCAACAGCGTCGCCCTGCTCGGAGACGTTCTTGGGAGTCCAAGTGGCGGCCCACGAGTGCCGGACGATGCATGCGTTGAGTGTCACGCTGGTCTGGAGAGCGCGGACCCAGTCGTGATCGACAACTTCTTCCGCATGTCTCACGCTGGACTCGCCGAAGCCGGCTATCGGTGTGTTGAATGCCATGCGGGCACAGCTCATGAGGTATCCGAGCATCGTGTTGGACAGGCGACGATGAGCGTGTGCGCCAGATGCCACAACAACACCAAGGAGACCGGCGCATGCGAGACGTGCCATATCGGCAAGAAATCGGCGGACGTCGCCAGGCGCGTTGATGTCGAGTGGTCGAAGACGCACGGTGCGAACTGGCAGTCCACTCACGGAATGGGAGTCCTAGACACCTGCACGCTCTGCCATGAGCGGTCCAAGTGCCAGAAGTGCCACGATATCCCATTGCCCCATGTGAAGAACTTCCTTGCTGTGCATGGCGAACTGGCGATGGAATCCAGGGAGGCCTGCCTCTCATGCCACAAGGGCTCGCTTTGCGAGAGCTGTCACGGAATCGAGATGCCGCACCCTGATGGCTTCCTGCGGGGTCACTCTGCAGTCGCTGTTGATGCCCGAGACACTCGATGCAAGACCTGTCACGCGGTGGAGGCGTGCATGCGGTGCCACGTAGCGCATGTTCACCCTGGGGGTGCGGGCTCATGAGCTCGACCGCGGTATCTGTCGTCTCCACCTCCAGTGTCACGGCAACACTCTCAGTCGACGCCGCCATCAGTCGCGTCAACGCATTGGTGGAGTTCGCTTCACGTGCACTCCGCCACCCCGGCGAGGATCCCCTCGCAGCGTTACTCGTCATCGCGACGGTCGGGGTCGCCGCGCTGCTCATCCTGGTCGTGTCGTGGCTCGTGGTGGACAGTGCGCGGAGCGCTAGACGTGCTGAGGTCGAGCAGCACCTGGACACGAGGCCCGCGGTTTCTCGACCACCCTGGCGAAGGTGGCTGCCCGGCGGCGTGATCGTGCTGCTAGTGATCATCCTGGCCGGTTGGGGCTGGGGGTATGCAACGTCGGACCAGGCGTGTGTGAGTTGTCACGTCACAAGCGCCG
>CAZSUO010000256.1:0-2091 GCA_964610065.1 uncultured Coriobacteriaceae bacterium
GAGATTTCCAGGGAGCAGCGATCAGGTCGGCGCTCGATCCGTCCGCGTTCGGGAACGGGCCGCCGAGGTCGGGGCTTGCGCCGTCGACTTCGAGCAGGCTGTTCGCCGCGCGCGGCTATGTCTCGGCCGGGCTCCGATTCGGCGTCGGAGCGGAGCGTTGTCAGTCGAAGGCCGCGAGCGCCTTCCTATCCCTGAGCCCGGCCAGGTCTTCGTCGCGCAACGCGACGAGCATGTCGCGCATTTTCCGCAACAGCGATTTCCACGGTGTGCCGCGCTTCTCCTCCGACCGCTGCGTCACGGCGCGGAAGAGCGCGAGCAGGTTGTACGCGATGCGCCGAAGCAGCATCACGACGACCGTGCCCTGCGGCGATGCGACGATCCACGGGCGGTCGTCCTCGGCGAACGCCTTGTCCCACGTGCAGTGGCACTCGTTCTCCACGCCCCAGTGCGACCGAACGAGGCGAAGCCACAGCGCGGGCGAGAGCGCGTCGGCCGCGAGGCTCGAGACGTAGTGGCGGTTCACGTCGTCCTCGTCCTGCGGCACGACCTCGCCGGTCGCGATGACGCGCTTCTCGGTCTCGACGCGCAGCGCGGTGCCTAGGTGCGCCCATTCGAAGCCCGCCATCTCCGCGGTAAGGTACAGCCGCCGCACGACCTCGTGCGGTCCGCGGATGTCGACCGTCGTAGCGTCCGCCGTCTCGGGGGCGCGCCGCGCGAGCTGCGCCCGGGCCTCGACGAGCAGCGTCGGCTGCGTGCCCTTCAACCCGAAAAGGTAGTCGAGCTTCTTGTCGACGACGAGCCGCCCGTTCTCCTCGGAGCACGACCCCGCGTCCGCGCTCACCACGCGGAACAGCCCGCTGCGCTGATACGCGCGGCACAGCTCCTCGAGCACGGTCGCAAAGTGCCCCATCTCGTTCGTCGCCGACGGGATCGGCGCCGCGTCGATGCACGGCTTCGCTTGAGCGCTCACAAGCGTGCTCGTGAACGTCCGCACCACGCCGTGTGCACCGGCCTCGCCGCCCGCGCCCTCGCTCTGCTTCTGGCTGTACGCTTCGTCCCACGCCGAGATCGCCGTGTGCTTCCCGTCCACCGCCACCACTCCGAACGGCAGCCCGGAAGGCTTGAGCGCCTTGCGCCTTTGCGCCGCCTTCGTCTGCCGCCGCAGGCACTTCCGCAACTCCTCGGGCTCGACCTTCGTCAGCACGGCCCGCAACGTCGTGTCCGGCAGCCGCCGCGAGACGCCGAGCAGCCGACGAGAAGCCGGGCTCAGCCCCGACGTCAACTCCTCGGTCTCCTGGCAACTCTGCGTACCGGAAACAATCCCGGCGATTGCCCCGCGCAGCAGCGTCGGCAGGCCCCACCGCACGCGCCGGTCCGCAGACCGCGGGTCCGCGACCTTCACGAATCCCGCCTCGGGAAGCCGCGCGTGCAGCATCCCCGCCAGACGGCGCGCCATCCTAGTCTCGTCCTTCAAATCCGCCTCCTTTGTGCTTGCCTCCGCGCGACGCCGAACGCATCTTCGTCTGGCCCGGCAGAGGGTGATTGGGCCGACCGCTCCGCTCCGACGCCGAAAAATCGAAGGCGGGCCTTCGGCTTCGCTCGCTGTAACACGCGAGCTGTCTTGCCTCTGCCGGGCTCTCTTCTCTTTTTGCGAATTTGTGCGCCGCTCTCCCACGCACCCAGATCAGCGCTCCACCTCAGTCGTGTCGGGGCTCCCCTCAGTCTTCATCCCGGTGGATGCGAATCAGACCTGGCGCGAACCGCTGGCGGCGCCAGCACATGGCGCGAAGCCGGCCGAAGCTCAGAAGATGCGCTCGGGAACGAAAACGATGTCTCCGGGACGCAGGATGAAGTTCGACGCCCTGCCCTGGCCGATGGCCTCGACCGGGATCTTGAACTTCTTCTCGACGCCTTCCATCACCCTCGTGACCGACGTGTCGTTGGTCCGGGCCATCGAAGTGAACCCCCCCGCCCTCGAGATCGCCTCGACGACGTTCATGCCCTCCTCGTAAGGGAAGGTCCCTGGCGTGTTGACCCGGCCGAAGACGGAGATCTTCTTGCTGTTGTACTCCTTCACGAGGATGGACACGT
>CAZSUO010000257.1:0-2089 GCA_964610065.1 uncultured Coriobacteriaceae bacterium
GACCTGCGCAGCGCCGTCGCCGCTTCCTCCAGCCGCGCCCCGCGCACGAAGTTCGCGGTCCCCATCGGCCCGTAGCCGAGGGCGCGGGCGGCACTGCGGGCAGCACCCATCGAACCGCCCCCTCCTCCACTCGACTGCGCGTACTGGATCATGCCACATACCTCCCTCGTGCCGTGCTTGCCAGCGGGCTCCCGGCCCGGCGCAGCGCGGCCATCTCGTAGCGCAACACGCCCGCCCTGTAGCCGGTTGGCGTCATGCCCTGGCCTACGGTGGAGGGCGTGCCTGCAGCCCCGCCGCCGCCGCCCGAACTCTGCGCGTACTGTGTCATGGCCGGGACCTCAGAAGTTGAATGCCGTTGCGTAGCGCTCGGGCTTGCGGCCCTTGATGGTCGGGCGGGCGCGGACGGCGTCGATCTTCGCCTGCGTCTCCGCGACATACGTCCTGTACTGCTTCTGCCAGCGATCACTTGAGCCGCGGCGTTCCGCATCACGCACCGACTTCCGCTGCCTGCGACGATCTTCGGCCAACCCGCGCAGTACCCGCGCCTTGCTCTCTCTCGAAGCGAACGCATTCGTCGCCCCACCTCCAGCCCTCGCCCCGGCCCGCCCTCCCCCGCCTCCGCTGCTCTGTGCATATTGCGTCAGTATCACGATCATCGCTCACCTCGCAGCGTCGCCGCTATCGCGACCACGTCACGGTCGCTGAGTTCATCGAGCATGCCTATCGTCTCCTGCGCCATCTTCAGCCGCGTGCGTGCCTTGCCGAGCGCTGCCTGGTACGCCTCGTATTGCGCGCCCGTGAAGGTCAGGCTGACCAGCTTCGGCGCGGCACTCGCGACACCCCCGGCCGCCGCAGCCTCCTGCAGCTTGCCGGCGAAGGCCTCGCGCTTCTGCCGCAGTGCCTCCGGGTCCTTGATTCGCAGCACGCGCCGCAGGTCGTCGTCGCGCCCCGCTACCGCCAACTCCACGAGGTTCGCGGCCCACTTGTCCTTGTCGCGGCGGGCGTGCGCCTCCTCCAGTGCCATCGTCAGCGCCATTGCGTCGGTGCGCGTCTTGACGGCGGTCGCCTCGATCAGCGGGAACTTGACGAAGCCAGCGCAGGAGGCGACCATCCAGCGGTGCTCGCCGTCGATGATGCTCCACTGCTTCGCGCCCTCGGGATCGTGCCACGCGAGCGGTAGTTGCGAGGGCAGCCACCCGTTGAGCTTCAGCGACTGCGCGAGGGACAGGAGGCGCTCGTCCTGGCAGGTCTTCGGGTTGTACTGGTTCGGCGCTACGTCGTGCGTGTAGACCAGCCGCTCGGGCGGGAGGGCCGCGTAGACCACGGCCTCCTGCATGCCGAGGGCGGCAATCTTCTTCTGGATGGTGGGAGAGAGGGCCATCTAGCTGCCTATCTGGGTAGTCCTGCGCCCGTGCGCCCGCTGTTTATCCGCGCCACCTTGGCAATGCTCCGCGCCGCCTCCGGGTTCGCCCGTCGCGCCCCGGCCACCAGGTCCTGCGTCGCCACCTTCACGCGGCGCCAGCGCTGCGCGTCCAGTTGCGCGAGGACGCCGCCGGCAAGCGCGGGATGGGCAGACGGGCGGGCAGGTGAGCCGGTAGCACCGCCACCACCACCAGAGGACTGGGAGTATTGGAACATGGCTATCCACCTCAACTCCACAAGTAGGGCGTGCTGATATTCCCGCCGGACTTGATCCTGCGGGCCTCGGCTATTCGCTCCCTCACGGAACCCCTCACGGCTTCCCGCACGGACTGGCTCCCAGTCGCCCTCGCTGATGTGTTCAGTTCGCGCGCACTCCGTGCCAACGAAAACACACGCAAGCCCTTCTCCATCTCGTAATCCCTCCGCGCGGAACTGGTGGCACCAGCAGAGCCACCGCCTCCCCCGCTACTCTGTGCCCACTGGCTCGGCGTCAGCATGATTGGCCTCCGTCAACTCCGCGAGTTCCCGCCCGTCCCAGCCGTGCCCGCTGCGGCACACGGCCCAACTGTCGCGCGAGTGGTGGTAGTCGTAACTCAGCAGCAGGTCGCCGCTGTCATCACACAGTTGCTGCCCGCTGCCCTGCTCCGGCGTGACCGGCGCGGTCGCC
>CAZSUO010000258.1:0-2088 GCA_964610065.1 uncultured Coriobacteriaceae bacterium
GAGCGGCATACGTGCAACGCGTGCGATGAAGCGCCGGTAGCCACCGTCGGAGCGCTTCTCCTTGAGCAGTTGGAAAAACTTCCCGCAGTTGAAGTAGAGGGTCCGATATCCGAGGACGCAGGCCTGGGAACCGAGAGCCTGTATCAAGAAGCTCTTGCCAACTCCGCAGGGGCCGGTGACAAGGACGGTCTTACCGGCCTTGACCCAGGAACAGTCGGACAGACGGGCCAGTGAAGGCCGGTCGATACCGCGGCTGACGGTGAAATCCACCTCGGCGAGGACAGCCCGGTTGCGGAACCCAGCGGCTCGTGTCAGCCGAGCTGTCTTTCGGCTGTGGCGGTCATCCCATTCGAGCTCGACTAAGTGCGCGAGCATCTCGTCGGGTGATAAGGCACGGTCCTGGTTGGTATCCAGGAGGGCGCGGAAGGCGCGCTCCATCCCATGCAACTTGAGCAGGTGCAGTTTCTCGATGGTGGCAGCATTGTTCACAGTGGACTCCTTTTCCGTTGTCATTGGTATGCGGCTTGGCCGCGGATGTTCTCGTGGAATGGCAGTGGGTACTGCTGTTTTTCATCCTCGATGACCTGTAGGTCGCGCCCTTTCTCGAGGATGCGCTTCAAGGCCCGGTAGCTATAGGTTTTCTCGGAGATTGCGATCCTGCAGGCGGTATCGAGCCTCTGCACGCTGTACTTCTTCGAGAAATTGATGATCCCGATGCAACCGCGGAACGCCTGGTCGGGATACTCGGCGCGGTTCAGGACAGCCTCGACGAGGGAACGGGTGTGGATACTGATGTCCCCGGCCCACCTGATGATCCGCTCGGGCGTCCACTCGAGGTGGAAGCGGTGGTGGGCAGGGCGGTGCTCGGGCAGTGTGGAGTAGCCGGGGGCCTCTACGCGCTTGTGGAAGGCGATCCTTTGGTTGTCGTGGTAGATCTCGACCGTCCGGTCGGTATAGACCACGCAGACCCGCTTGCCCGCGTACTGGTACGGCACCGAGTAGAAATGCCGATCCTCCCGGATCTCGACGTGGTAGTTGATGCCGACCGACACATCTGGCTTGATGTCAGTGTACTCGTAGCGGCGTTCGGGCAGCGGCCGGAGCGCGGGCCGGTCTGTCGACTCGAAGAGCTCGGCCCGCGTGCCGGGGATCTTCTGGAATGGTTTGGAGTTATGCACCTCCAGCAGTTCGCCTATGGCCTCGTTGAGCTCCTCCAACGAATCGAACTCGCGGTCGCGCAGCGGTGCGAGAATACGCGTGTACATGATGTTGACCGCGCTCTCCACAAGTGCCTTGTCTCGGGGTGAATGCGGCCGCGCAGGGAAGATGACCGTGCCGTGCTGACGGGCAAACTCGGCGTACTCCGGGTTGATCTCGCTCTCGTACTTGTCCGCTTTCGACACGGCGCTCTTGAGGCAGTCCGGCACGATCGCCGCCGGCACGCCGTCGAAGAAATAGAGAGCGTGCAGGTTTGCGATGATGAAGTCTCGCTTCTTCTGCGAGGGCACGGCTTCCACGTAGGTGTACTGACTCGCCCCGAGGATGGCGACGAACAGCTCCGCTTCCTTCTCGATGCCGTTCTGCCGGTAGCTGCGTCGAACCCCCGAGAAGTCGACGTACATCCGGTCCCCAGCCTTGTGCTCCATCGTGAGGCTGACTTCCGTCTCGGCGCTGCACCAGGTGCGAAATAGGTGGCAAAACTGAGAGTACTCGTAGCCGTCCTCGTGTTTGCCCTTATACTCGTTCCACAGGATGTCGCGGGTAACGCCGACACGGGGCAACTCGTTCACCATGTAGGGGAAGAATGCCACGGCGTCAGCGAGTCGCTTGTCCTTCTCCCTCCCATCGCCCTGTAGCCTCCGCACGACCTCCGTGTCGGAGAGCCCGCAGAACGCCTCGTAGCCCATCCCTGCGCGTGTGTAGGCCTCGATGTAGCTGGATACCGCCGGACGCGATACTCCTGTCGCGGCGCTGATCCTGCGGACGCTGAGCCTCGTCACTGCGTGTAGTTCTATGATCTGTCTCAATGCCTTCATGCTGATCCTCTTCTGGGCCAATTGGTGCTTCTCCTTGTCGGTGTGATCCGGC
>CAZSUO010000259.1:0-2086 GCA_964610065.1 uncultured Coriobacteriaceae bacterium
GCCCGCGCCCCTACAGCCGCATCAACCTGATCTCCGGCACGCGCGGCGTTCTGGCCGGCTCAAACCGGCTGCCGGCGCCTGGTCGAGACGGGCGTCGCGGGAGGCGGAAGCATGATGGGGTGCCGCGATGAGCTTGTGAGCGAGAAGCGCGACGCCGAGGGGCGCGATGTGGAGGAGCAGTGCTGGCGACAGGCGGAGGCGCTCATTGAGGCCGTGGGGCGGACGTGGGCGGGGCGGGTGGTGCAGCTTCTCCCGGCCAGGACGGGAGCGGCGGTCTCGAGCAAGCTGCCGCCGGCAGTGCGGGAGGCACTGCGGCGGTGCGGGGTGACGGAGGACTGGCACGGCCGCGAGGAGGTGTCGCTCTACGGGAAGTTCACGCTGCGGTTCATCAAGTATCAGCTTGCCGGGTGCGACATCTGCGGGCGGCTCGTGGCGTAGGCGTTGTTGTCGGTCGAAATCAACGGAAGCGGGAGGATCATCATGTGGAGACTGAGGGAGTTTCGGGTAGATCATCTGCTTGGCTGCGCTGAAGCGGCCGTGCAGGTGCGTGAGCCGGTGGTCATGCTCACCGGACAGAAGGGGTCGGGCAAGTCCTCGGTGCTGGCGGCCATCTCGGCCACGATCACCGGCGACGCGCTCTGGCCCGACGGGAAGAAGATGTCGCGCGACGACCTGAAGAACCCCGCGTGGGGCAACGGCTGGGGCGCTATCGTCCTCGGCGACGGCGAGGGCGCGGAGTTCGCCATCGGCCGCGAGTTCAAGTCCTCGATCACCGTCAACCTCGACGGGGAGAAGTGCAGGACGCTTGGCGAGGCGGAGCAGCGCATCACGGCCACACTCGGAGTGCCGCCGGAGCAGCTGCTGTGGCTCATGGGCGGCGACCCGCTGATTGCGGCCAAGCCGCTCGACCAGGCGGGCATCCTCGCGAACACGCTCGGTGTGGACCTCGGCTTCGAGGGACTGATCGGGCGCCTCAACGGCCACGCCGACCTCGGGCGCACGGTCCTCTCGAAGCTCACGGCGCTGTCGGGGTGGGAGCTGCTCTCGCGGGCGCAGGGGCTTGCGGAGGAGGAGCGGCTGCAGGCGAACCGGCGGCTGGAGGACGCGCGTAGCCGGGCGCAGGCGGCGCAGACGGCCATGGATGACGCCCTGCGGGCGGCGCGGGCCGGGGACCTGTCGGTGCTCCAGCGCAAGCGCGACGCCCTGCAGGGCACCATCGCCGACGCGCAGGAGCGCGGCAAGCGGCTGCGCGACCGCCGGCTGGAGCGGGCCGAGAAGCTCGCCGCCCGGGAGCGGGCGCAGGCGGAGCTCGACAGGGCTGAGGCGCAGGTGGCGTCGTTGCGCGAACAGGTCGCCGGTGCCGATGAGGCGCGGGCGGCGCGCGAGGCCGAACGGGAGAAGCTGCGCGGCATGATCGATGAGGCGCATGGGAAGCTCGCCGCGGCCAACACGGAGTTCGACGAGGCGAAGCTCACCGCACAAGCCGCGCGCGAGGTGGCTGAGGAGGCCGGGCGCGCGTTCGAGAACGCGTGGAACGAGGCCACGACACTGCGGGCGAAGCTGCCGCGGCTGTTGTCCTGCCCCGGCTGCTCGATGCAGGTTGTCCTCGTTGATGATGTCCTGGTGGCCCGGTCGGACCTGCCCGCCGGGACCCCGACGGAGACGGAGGTCGCCGCTGCGGAGGCGGCACAGGTCGCTGCGGATGAGGCGCTGACGGCGGCGAAGCAGTCGGCGGAGGCGGCGGAGGCCGTGGCGCGCGAGAAGGGCATGGCCGTGCAGTCGGCGTCGGTGCGGGTGCGCGAGACTGAGGCGGGTCTGCTGGCCTACCCGTCGCTGCCGGCCGCGTCCGACCTGCAGGCGCGGCTTGAGGCCGCCGTGCGCGCCTCTGATGAGGCCACAGCCGCCCTCGACGCACAGGACGCGGAGATCCCCGATGAGGTGAGCGAGGCGGACCTGACGGCCGTGGATGAGGTCCTGCGCGAGGCGCAGGAGGCCTTGCGGGCGCTTGAGGGCGTGACGGCCCGCGTGACGGCCTGCGATGAGGCCCTCGGGGCGGTAGAGGAGGCAGAGGGGCGCTGGTCGGCAC
>CAZSUO010000260.1:0-2084 GCA_964610065.1 uncultured Coriobacteriaceae bacterium
CGGCGCGCCGTTCGCGAACGAGTGCAAGTGCGGCAACTGCGGGTGGGAAGGCATCAAGATCGGATAATGGAGAACGGAAACATGACAGAACAGAACGAGATCGATGTGTCCGCGAAGAAGTTCGTGGACAGGGTGCTGAAGGAGTTCGAAACGGGCGGCGCGTACATCGCGATGGATGGCGATGTGCCGATGGGGATCCCCGGCAACCCGTACGAGCGCGTGGATATCATGGGGTATCTGCATTACGTGCCACCGGGCACCATTGGCCGGTGGCAGGTGGCGGTGACCCGGCTAGCCGAGGAAGCGGGCCTGATCAACATCTCGGGAACCGTCGGGGTACGTGACCAGGCGTCGTTCGTCAGGCCGATGTACGGGGCGATGCGCCCGGTGCGCAAGGCGAAGCGCGCGTCATGCCGGTGCCCTGCGAAGCCAGCGAAGCGGAAGGCTCCCCGGAGGGCGTAGGCATGGTCGTCAACGACCCCGACCGGACGCCCGCAGCGTTCGTCCAGAAGGTCGCCTACGGGTTCGGTGCCGGCTGGTATGAGGTCGTGACCGTTAACGGCCGCGAGTACGACCAGGTGGACATGGGCAACGCCCGGAGCTGGGTGCCGAGCCGCCTGACCGGAAACCGGTTCCCGTCCGAACGCGAAGCCGACCTCGAGTGGTACGGCGAAGTCGAGCGGCTCATCGAGCCGCGCAAGTGGTGGCTCGTGGTCGAGCCGTCGCCGACGCAGGTCGAGCGGTTCGACCTCCTCGTCCGGCGGGATCGCGGCTCGCCCGCGCGATCCGGGCGCACGGGCGCGACCACGGCCGACGCCATGCGCGAGCGGTTCATGGGCGAGCCGTTCGGTATGGAGCGGCTCAAGGCCGGGGCCGACCGCGTCATCAAGTCGGGCAAGGCCGAGAAGATGATCCGCCACTACCTTGGCGGGATCCGCTAACTCTTTTTTTTTAAGACAAACGTATATACCCGACATCCACCCCAACCCGGATCGATGACTCGCTCTCACGACTGGTGCCGCACCGTGAACTCGACGTACCGCAACAGTTCGGCTATCGGTCGGGCGAACGCGGTGCCGCGCGCGGTCATGAACCTGCTCGCATCGGGGGAGATCCGGCCCCGGACGATCCTCGACTTCGGATCGGGCAAAGACGACGACGATGCCGCAGCGCTCCGCGCGATGGGCTACGATGTGACCGCGCACGACACGGGTCGGAACTACGTGTCGGGGATCCACGACCCGGACGCGCTCGACCGGCAGTACGACCTCGTCTTTGCATCGAACGTGCTGAACGTCCAGCCGACGCTCGAGGATCTCGTCCTGACCGTGGACGAGATCGCGGGCGCGGTCGCGCCCGGCGGCGCGCTCGTCGCGAACTACTACCCGACGAAGGACGCGAAGTGGCCTAGGGAGGTTTTCGCGATGCTCGAGGAGCGCTTTGCCGCCGTCGAGAGGGTGAAGGGCGAGAAGAGCCGGATGTGGCTCTGCCGGGGGCCGCTCCCGCGCAGCCGTCGGTGTTCGTGCAAGGCACCAGTGCGGAGGCGGCGATGAAGCGCTGCCCGCTCTGCGGCGGAGCGATGGTGCAGACCGGGATCCGCACCGTCCGCTGCCCGAAGTGCAACCCGAAGCCCGAGGTCTACATCGCTGGCCGGCCCACCGAGTGCCCGCTCTGCGAGGTGCCGCTCGGTCCCGGTTATACCTGCCCCACCTGCGATCACTCGTATCGCGAACACGCGGTGTCGCGGTTCGTCCTCCCGAGCCGGGTGCGGTCGGAGGGTACGCTCCTGGGAGAGTGCCGGACGCGCGCGGGTACGCAGGAGATCTGGGCGTACGAGGAGCTCTTCATCCGCATGGATCTCTTTGACGAGAACCTCACGCGGATATCGCGTCGCGCCAAGCCGTGGGAGTTGAACCGCGACAAGGCGCTGGCCTACCTCAGATCGATGGCCGGGCACGGCACCGATGCATTCGGCGGGCACAACCCGAAGGACTGCACGGTTACCCACGACGGCCTGGCCATGATCCGGGGTGCGCGGACGACCGCGCCGAAGCCTCCCCGATCCTGCAAGTGCATGACGGTTG
>CAZSUO010000261.1:0-2058 GCA_964610065.1 uncultured Coriobacteriaceae bacterium
CACAAGAATCGACTATATCCCCATTACCAGTTCAGCCGACGGCAGCAAGCTGGCGGTTTGCCGTTATAACGAAACCATCTGGACTTCAGGCGATTCGGGCACTACCTGGACGGAACGGAGACCCGACGATTATGGGATTTGGTGTCAAGCGACATCCAGAACTGACCCCCTGACGACACGAACTTCTGACCCCCTCCCGATTAATTCGAGCCCTCGACGAGGGCTGGTTTTACAAGTCCGGCCTTGCGCTTTGCCTTCAACCTGAAACTGTCACCGCGGATGGTGATCACCTGGCTGTGGTGCAGAAGGCGATCGAGGATTGCGGCGGCGACGACGGTATCGCCGAAGATCTCGCCCCACTCGCCGACGGACCGATTGGTAGTGATGAGGGTCGCCGCGCGTTCGTAGCGCCGGGAAACGAGCTGGAAGAACAGGTTAGCCGCGTTCTTCTCGAGCGGCAGGTAGCCCAGCTCGTCGATGATGAGCAGCTTGGGACCTGCGAAATAGCTGAGGCGTTCCTCGAGCCGCCCTTCGGCCTGGGCCTTGGCCAGGATGGCGATCAGGCTGAGCGCGGTGACGAAGAGGACTGAATAGCCGCGCTGGATGGCCTCGCGGCCGAGAGCGATCGCAAGATGGGTTTTGCCAACGCCCGGCGGCCCCTGGAGCAGCACCGAGTCGCCGTTGGCGACCCAGCGACTCGTGGCGAGCTCCCGAACCAGCTTCGGGTCGACTGATGGCTGGGCGGTGAAGTCGAAGTCCTCGAGAGTCCTCACGGCGGGAAACTTGGCGATCGACATGCCCATCGCTATCCGCCGTTGATCCTTATAGGCGATCTCAGCCTCGCAGAAAAAGGCGAGGGCTTCCCTGAGCGTCAGGTCTCGGCGGGTCGCCTCGTCCAGGAGACTGTCCAGCCGGTCCCGAACGACGGTGAGCTTGAGCCTGGTGAGCATCGGGGAGAGGGTATCCAGCGCGTCCATCAGCCGACCTCCGCCGCGCGGGCGTACTCTTCGAGCGGCCGCGACAGCTCCCCGATCCGCGGACTCGCGGCGCCGGGAAGCGCCAAGCCATGGTAGTGGCGGGTATCGATGACCCGCTCCTTCCTCCCCGCGGACTCGGGATGGCGCGCTATCTCGACGCCGGCATGATGCACGCTCACCACCCCATCGCGCACCCGCACCGTGACGTCCTGCCCGATGTGTCGCCACGGGACCGAGTAGCTGTTCGTGTCCAGTTCGATGCAGAGATCGGCATGGACCACCCTCCGGTACTCGCGGACTTGGACGAACGAAGGCTTCCCGCCGATCGGTACGAGATGAGCCCGCTCGCGCTCGAAACGGTCGATAGGGCGTTCCTCCGTCGTCCCGTGGATGCGGGTGTCGGCGACCTCGCGCATCCATCGGTCGAGATGAGCCTCCAGATCGCCCCAGGAGTCGAACTGGCGGCCCGCTATCGCGTTCCGCTTCACGTAGCCGACCCCGCGCTCGTCCTTGCCCTTCGTCCGCGCGCGGTAGGGGGCGCATGCCCGCGGGGTAAAGCCCCAATGCTTCGCAAACGCCTTGAAACGCTCGGAGAAGACCACTTCCCGGGTCTTCACGTCATGGCTCGTCACCAGCGGCTTCGGATTGTCCAGCAGTACCACATTGGTCACCCCGCCGAAGTGACGGAAGGCTCCCTCCATGCCCGAAAGCCACGACTCCAGGCGCTCGTTGGTGAAGGCTCGGACGTAGTTCCGCCGCGAGAATCCGAGGGTCAGGACGAAGAAGTAGACCTTTGTCTGCTCCCCCGCGATCATGACGTAGCGTTCGCCGAAGTCGATCTGGGATTGTTCCCCCGGGCCCGTCTCGAACCGCGTCGTGGCCCGAGCTTCCGCGCGCGCGAGGCTCCGATGCGCCAGCACCGCGCGTTCGACCGTACGAAGGCTCACCGATACGCCCTTATCCCGCTCGAGCTCCTGGCGGATCACCTCGGCGTTGTTGCCATGTCTCCGCATCTGGGCCGCAAGCCACTCGTCGAGCCCGTCCAACGCGCACTGACGACTCGGCGCCCGGTACTCCACCC
>CAZSUO010000262.1:0-2044 GCA_964610065.1 uncultured Coriobacteriaceae bacterium
GTCAGCACCGATGAGACCGGTCGCCCGAGCTGGGGCGGCATGGGCGGCGGGCGTGGAGGCCGCGGCGGCATGGGCGGTCAGGGCGCATGCGGTAACTGCACCATCACCCAGTAACTCGGGCACCTCTCCGCTCATCAGGCACGACCATGAGTGACCCCCGCGGGTGGCCGAAACCGCCGCCCGCGGGGGTATACTTATGCCAGGATCCGTCCATGACGCTGTCATTCAGGTCGGAGTGCGATGAGCCAGGGCCATCGAGTGGGACCCGCGAACATCAGGCTGCGCCGTCAGACCGTGTTTCTGGGGACGCTCGCATGCGTGGTCGTCCTGGTGATCGCCGCCGTGTATCTCCAGGGATCCCGCGAATCCTTGATCGCCGACGAGTCCGCCGTACTCGAGATCGCCGCGGATGTGGCCGCGTCGGAGATCGCCGAATGGTGGCGCTCGGGGGTGAACGACAGCGAGGCGCTCGCGCAGACCACGGGGTTTGCAGCCCGCGCCCGACGTCTTGTGTCCGATCCGACGAACCTCGAGGAACGGACGCTCGTCAGGGTCCGGCTGCTGCCCGAGATCGAGTACCACGTATTCGACGAGGTCGTCCTGCTCGCGCCCGATGGCACGCATGTCGAGACCGTGGGGACCGACTCGTTCAGCCTCTACAGCGAGACCGTGAGCGCGATGTCGGAGGCGGCGTCCAGCGGCCACATCGCCGCCGCCGGTCCCTACGTCACGCAAGATGGCATGGCATTGGTCGACTGGGTCGTACCGCTGTCGGTGGACGGCAAGACGGTCGTCGCGACTGCGCTGATGCGCTCGCGGGTCGAAAGGTACTGGTCGCCCGATCTGCACGGGGCCCGTTCGGTCGCGGGTGTCGACGCCGTCATTGTCTACTCCACGAAGTCCGGCACGGTCCGTGCGTTGCTCGACTCACGCAGCGACGATTCGCGCCTCCGCGCCGGTCAGGTGATGCCGTACGTTCCCGTCGGGTCCTTCCCGCCAGTCGCGTTCGAGGCGCTTGATGGTGCGGGGCGTGAGATCATCGCGGCGGTCCAGCCGGTCGAGGGCACCGACCTTGGCATCGCGGTCGTCAGTGACAAGGCCGCGGTGCTCGCTCCACTGTCGGCACGCCGGGTGGCGGTGGCAGGCGCGACGGCGTTGGTCCTGGTCGTTCTGGGTCTGGTCGGACGCTTGCAGTTCGTGGCGATGCGGGTCGCCGCGGCCGAGGACCGACAGACAGAGCTCGAGCGGCTCGTTGCTGAGCGCGCAGCCGAACTCGAGCGGACCGTTGCCGATCTCGCCGAGGCCGGTGTTCACAAGGATCGCTTCCTGGCCCGTGTGAGCCACGACTTCCGCACCCCGCTGAACGCCATCATCGGCTTCAGCGATCTGCTTGCGCGCGAGATATCGGGTCCGCTCGGACCAGAGCAGCTCCGCCAGGTGCGGATGATCAGCGACGGAGGGCGTCAACTTCTCGAGCTGGTGAATGACGTGCTCGACCTTTCGACTATCAGCGCCGGCGGCATCACCTTCACGTACGGGGAGGTCGTTGTGCAAGACGTTGTGGCCTGCGTTGCCGATCTGCTCGAGTCTGAAGCGTCGTCCAAGGGCCTGGCGATGCGCACCGCCTTCGATGGCGGCCCGATCCGGATCCGGACCGACGAGGCCCGGCTGCGTCAGGTGCTCGTCAACATCGTGGGCAACGCGGTCAAGTTCACCGACTCCGGGCATGTGGAGGTGGCGGTGAGTCGCGATGGGGAAACCGCGGTGGTGACCGTGCGAGACACCGGCTGCGGCATCCCCGCCAAAGACATCCCACATATCACGAGTGAGTTCTTCCGCTCGCGGGACAACGAGCCCCGTCCTGGCAGCGGGCTGGGTCTCGCGATATCCGAACAACTCGTGCGCATGCTCGGGGGCATGCTTCGCATCGAGAGCGAGGCCGGTGTAGGAACGACGGTGACGATCGAGTTGCCACTGGACAGTGAGGATGCCGCGCGGTTCCCGGATGACACGAGCGTCAGGGACGTACCCGAATCCGCCGTAG
>CAZSUO010000263.1:0-2037 GCA_964610065.1 uncultured Coriobacteriaceae bacterium
GGCTGGTCGACAAGCGCATGGGGATGCGCATCGCCTCGTACGACTATCCCAACCGGACCGCGTGGCAGCTCATCGCGTCGCGTATCCCCGTCTCGCTCTGGTTCGGCATCATCAGCTTCGTGCTGAGCTATCTCATCTGCATCCCGCTCGGCATCGCCAAGGCGCTGCGGCACCGCCAGACCTTTGATGCCGTCTCCAGCCTGATCGTGTTCGCAGGCTACGCCATTCCCGCCTTCGCCCTCGGCATGGTGCTCAAGATGTTGTTCTGCGGCACGGTCGAGGGGCTCGGCGATTTCTTCCCGCTCGGCGGCTTCGAGTCGGACCTGGCCGCCTCGGCCTCGTGGGGCGAGCGCCTGGCGGACCGCGCCTGGCACATGGCGGTGCCGGTGGCCTGCTATGTGGCGGGCAATTTCGCGGTGCTCACGCTCATCATGAAAAACTCGCTGCTCGACCAGATCGCCAGCGACTACGTGCGCACCGTGCTCGCCAAAGGCGCGACCCGTCGCCGCGCCATTTGGGGGCACGCCTTCCGCAACGCGCTCATCCCCATCGCGACGGGCTTCGGCTCGATCCTCGGCGTGCTCTTTGCGGGCTCGATCATCATCGAGAGCATCTTCGAGATCCCCGGCATGGGCCGCCTCAGCTGGGAAGCGCTCACCGGGCGCGACTACGCCGTGTTCCTGGCCCTGCTGGCCCTCACCTCGCTGCTCCAGCTCGTCGGCAACCTGCTCTCCGACTTCTGCTACCTGCTCATCGATCCGCGCATTCACTTCGGCCAATCATGAACGTCGTTCCCTTCATACGGCTCTCGCCGCTCACACGGAAGCGTCTGCAGAACTTCCTGCGCATCCGGCGCGCGCGCGCGGCGCTGATTCTGCTCGCCGCGCTCTTTGCGGTGAGCCTCGTCTCGGAGCTGCTCTGCAACAGCCGGCCGCTCTATCTGCGCGTCAACGGCAGGCACTATCTGCCGTTTCTCCAGAACCTCACCGTGCGAGACCTTTCCGGCCCGGAGGCCGAGGCCACGCGCGTGAACTACCCTGCGTTCGTGGCGTCGCCGGCGTTCACCGGCGACCCCCGCAACCGCGTGCTCTGGGCGCCGGTTCCCTACAGCCCCGGCGACGTGGTCAACGCCGCCACCCTGAGCGCCTACCGCACCGTCAAGGTTTCCGTCGTGCCCGAAGTCCATGTGGGCCGCATCAACGTGCTGCCGGACGGCACCGTCATCCGGCCCGAGAGTTGCGAACCCTTCTTTCCCGGCGTTGCTCGTATCGGCGGTTTACGGCTTGAGGACCACTGGACGATCCCCGCCGACTTGCGCGCGGCGCTCGCGGCACGCTTTGTCGGAGGACTTGCCGCGTCCGCACAAACCTTTGTCCTTGCGCATGCGGCACAAGCCGGCATGCGCGCGCGCGTCACCTTGCCCGAAATGTCTGCTCGCGCCGCGCCGCCCGCCTCGGTCCGGCTGATGTTCCGGCAGCTCTCGGCTCCGGACCTGCCGGTCCAGCTCCGCTTCCGGCGCGATGCGACGGGAGGGGTTTTCCCGGTCACCGGCCGCGCCTGGCGCGGCATCCCCTCGGACCGGCAGCCGGAGATCCTGAAGCTCGCGGCCGAAGCCTTTGCCGGGACCGCGCCCTCCGCGCGGATCGCGTGGAAAGACCGCCACGCGTCGGTGGCCTGCGCCCTCGGCGAGATCGCCTGGCCCTATCCGCCGGTCCGGGGGCACTGGATGGGCATTGATGCCGCGGGCCGCGATGTGCTGGCGCGCGTGCTCTACGGCTTGCGCACGGCCATGATCTTCGGGCTGCTGCTCGCGCTTTGGGCCATGGCTTTCGGCGTGGTCATCGGCGCGGTGCAGGGCTATTTCGGCGGCTGGGTCGATATCATGGGCCAGCGCCTGACCGAAATCTGGAGCGCACTGCCCTTCCTCTACGTCATGATTTTCATCGGCTCCGCGCTGGGGCGCAGCTTCCTGCTGCTGCTCATCTGCTACAGCCTGTTCAACTGGATCGGCATCTCGTACTACATGCGCGCGGAGTT
>CAZSUO010000264.1:0-2025 GCA_964610065.1 uncultured Coriobacteriaceae bacterium
GTGGTCGACGAATACCGTCGCAAGGCCCACCGCCCGGTCCCGGTCGACGAGCCCATCGAGACGGGAGAGGTCGCCGAGCCCACCGATGTAGCGGTTATCGCCAGGGCCGACGCGGAGCGCGTGCGTGCGGTGGTGCGCGAGCTGACCGACGAGCAGGCATCGGTGATCGCGATGAGGTTCTGGTGGGACATGAGCATCAGGGACACCGCCGAAGCACTGAACAAGAACGAGAACGCGATCAAGGCACTGCAGCACCGGGCGGTCAGAACGCTCGCCCGGCTACTTCAAGAAGGCGAAGACGATGGTGCGTGACGAGAAGCTGCTGACAGACGAGCTGGCCGAGGCGATCGGCGGGGCAGCCGAACCGCTGTCCGCATCGAGCCGCGCCACTATCCGTGAGCGCGTCATGCATGAGGTGAGCGCAACCAGCCGGGGTGGCATCTTCGTGCTCGCCTCCCATCGTCTTGCCGTTGCCGGAACGGCGCTGGCGCTTGGATTCGGCGGCGTGGCCTACGCCGCCGAACGTTCCCTGCCGGGCGACGCGCTCTACGGCCTCAAGATCGCCGCGGAGAACGCTGTGGTTGCCGTGCTGCCTCCGGGACGACTCGAGAACCGGCTGCTCGTGACGATCGCTGCACGACGTGCCGGAGAGGCCGCTAGGCTAGCGCGCGAAGGCTCGGACACCGGCTCCGTTGACGCGGCGCTCGGCTCGCTTCGTGAGGCCGTGCGTAACGCGGCTTCCGACGAACGCCCGTTGACGGACGATGACGCCGACCGTATCCGCGAACGCGGTGCCGATGCTCCCAGGGAGACCCGGGATGCGATCGAGCGGGCCGTCACCTCGCCCGGACCCGCGGATACCGGAGATGCCACGGGAGGCGCGCCCGGGTCAGGGACGGGCAGTGGCCCGGGCTCCGGGAGTCAGGGTGATACGGGAGACGCCCCGGGTACCGGCGGCGACGCGTCTGGCAGCACGCCTGACTCCGGTGCCGGCGGAGACATGGAGACAAGCGACCCGACATCGGGCACGCAAGAGCGCACCCGCGACGGCCAGACTGCCGCTCCGGGTGATGACCAGCTCATCGATGCCGACGACGCCGCAGGGACCGACCGCACCGGATCCGGAGACAACCAAGTCCGGTCCAGGTGATCCAGCGCCCTATTCCATGCTGATCGCGATTCGCCCGTAACCCCGGTGCACACACCTTCGTTCTTGTGGGTGTGCCACCCATCAGCCCGGAAGAAGGTGTGCTTCATGAAACGGTGGACCCTCAGACTCGTGGCGCTCACGGCAGCCCTCACGCTGGTCGCGGCTCCCGCACTCGCCGCGCAGCAGACACGGAGCCAGGATGGCACGTGTGCCGACTGCACCGGTGATCAGACGCAGACGCGGATGAAGGACTGCGACCAGGTTCCCGACCAGACCCAGACGCAGGCCCGGACTGGTGAGGCCGCGCAGACACAGACCAAGACGCAAGCTCAGGCGGGCGAACCCGTGCAGGCCCAGGTCAAGTCCGGTGAACCCGTCCAGACCCAGGCTCAGGTCAAGGCCCAGGCAGGAGTCGACGACGTCGACCACGCCCCCGAGTGGGTGCAGAAGATGCTGCGCTTGAAGAAGCAGTACGCAAAGCGCGCTCACCTTATCGTCAGCAGTGACTGAAATCGATTCCCCCCGATGTCAGTCCCGCCGGAAGGGCGCCCGCACAGCGGGCGCCCTTCTGTATTCCGCTCGCCAACCGGGCGCGTGGAGACCCTTCAGGAACGATCGTCCACCGTCTTCCCTATCGAATACGCATCCGCCACCTTCTCACCCAGTCGGCGGTACTCGCGGCTTCCCGCGATGTAGATAAGCGGGTCAAGCGCGGCAACATCGACCTTCGTCCCGGTCCCATCAAGGACCGCTTCGTCGGCGTGACTCTCCACGACCTCCGCCACGAGCAGCACATGGCTTCCCAGCGGGATCTCGTGAGTGACCTTGCACTCCATCTGGTACGGGCACTCGGCGATTCGGGGCGCCTCGACGAC
>CAZSUO010000265.1:0-2017 GCA_964610065.1 uncultured Coriobacteriaceae bacterium
GACTGGTAGGCGGCCTCCTCGACTGCCTCCGGCACGTACTCGGCGACGACCGTGCTCTCCGCGCTCAGGGCGATCGGGTCGTAGCGTGTGGTCTGGGCGTCGGTCATGCCGTTTCCTCTCCGAATCCGAGCGCTCGCAGTGCCTCCGTGAACTGTCGCACAACAAGGACCGCCTCGTTCCGTGCACGCGCGGACTCGGCGCCCGTGCCTCCGGATGCTCTCAAGGCAGCGTAATCGACCGCTCCCGCTCTGTCAGGATCGGCAAAGTCGCCGAGGACACGGGCAATCGCCGAGGTGACGAATGGCTCCCGTGCGACCGGACTTGATGCCACCTCGGAGGCAGCCGCCCCGGGTCCGCCCTGCCACCATCTGAGTACGTAGACGAGGTCATAGGCATCCTTGGCCTTGCGCCGATCCAGGTATGCGTCGGCCTTGAGCGCCACGAACGGCGCCAGATTGGCGATCTGGAGCTCGACGGTCGACCGGGCGCCGTCGAGGAGCAGCACGTCACGCGAGATCGTGAGTGCATCGCGGAAGGCAAGCTCGACACCTCTTACGCACAGAAGCCCCACGCCGCCAGCGCCTGCGGGCGGCGTGACCTTGGGGCGGAGCACCGTCCCGGGCGTAGTCTTCGCAGAGTCACCGAGCAACTCCAACACCACGAAGTCGCCGTCGACCTCCGCCGCCCAGCGCCACGAGGTGCCGTCGACACGCACGAACCCGTTCCCCTTGAGGTTGTTCTCAAGTGTGCGGTATGCCCCCTCATCCCGGCCATCGAGAGCAAGGCGGAGCGCCACGTCGACGTCTGTCGACCCCACGTGCGGCGGCTGCTCGTAGCCGTCTCCCTGGACAAGGTAGCGAGGGACCAGTCCGCCTACGAGGCACACCCTATGCCTCCACGGCTGACCGATCCCGCGCATGAGCGTGCCGAGGACCCGCTCGCAGCGCTCGGTTGCAGTGTCGCTGTATCCCTCTGTCACGTGTCTCCCCCTAGAAACCGATGACGGTCTCGCGAAGATGCTCCGCCTGCTCTTCTCCCCGCGCCGGGTCTGCAAGCGCGTCTACGTACATCCTGAAGATCGAGGTGCGGTACACGCCGTTGGAGTATTGCGCCCCGACGGTGACCGCACTGCGACCACGCATCACTACGAGATTCGCTCCATCATCGGCAGGCATCGCGCCGAGCGCGCTGAGGATGAAGTCAGCGCTGTGCGGCGCGGTTACCCACACCTCGAACTTCCGTACTGCGGTCACGTGCGGGGCCACCATCTGAGCGGCGGCAACGCCAGTGAACCAGGCCTGGAGGCCGGCTTCGCCTGCCAGCCGACGCGATACCTCACGCATCGTATCCACCGCGCCGTTGTTGAGGACGAATCCGCGTGCGACGACCTTGCGATCGGCCACGGCATCATGCGCGTAGCGGTCGAGCAGTGCCCCGGCGTCGATCACGCGCCGCCGGGTGGCTGGGCCTGCCCCCGTGCGCTCCAGAAGCCCTGCGGCTTCCAGGGCCACAACAGTATTCTGTGCGGCGCCGAGCGATGCGTGACCTTCAGTGGCCAGGTCGGCCACCTTCCACTCCCGCATGGGATCCTGCAGCAGTGCGAGGGCGACACCTCCCGCGGTACCGCTCAGGCGCAGCGCCTTCTCAGGGACTTCGACAGGTGGCGCGGCCTCGTTCTGCAGGCGGATGAGCATGGCCGGGGCCTGGAGCCGAATCCGCAGGAGACGATCATCCATGTAGTTGGCGTCCGCCCTGTTGAGCTCGGCGAGCGCATTCTGACTGAACCGGCGGCCGACGATCACTGGTAGCGTCGGCATCACCCCGGCACGGCGCAGCGCCTGCATGACCTGCTCGGTTCGGCCCGAACCGGCGCTCACTACGTGCAGCACGCCTTCGCTCTCGGCGACGCCCTCGAGAAGCACGGTGTCACCGACCGCGCGAAAGGCGCCTGCATCAGCCTGAGTGAGACGGCGTGCCAGCTCCTGTGCGTATGCTGCCGTGTCCATTTTCACTCCAT
>CAZSUO010000266.1:0-1051 GCA_964610065.1 uncultured Coriobacteriaceae bacterium
CTCTTCTTCACGTCGTTCCTCACCACGTCACTCCATTCCGAGTACTTCCACTAACCGTCACTCACGGAGGTCCGATGCGCCGCTCCACTCCGCTCATCATCGTGCTGCTTGCGGTTTCCGCTGTACTCGCCGCCTGCTCAGGAGGGGGAGGGCCGCTGCCGCATCCCGCGGTCACCGCGGTCTCCGAGCTCCTCGAGTTGCGCCGCACCGATGTGCGTGACGTGGACGCGTACGCGCCGTACTTCGAAGACACCGAGCTCGCCGAGGCGCTGGCAGCGCCGAGCGAGTCGTCCACCGGCACGCCTCGCGTTCCGCCATACCGCCCGCCGTATCTCTCGGCGGAGTCCACCTCCACGGCGGAGGTCGCTGTCGCTTGGGAGCCCGACGAACAGTTCGCGGACTGGACCCCTGTCACGGTCTTCAGCACGCGGCTCGTGGACGGGGCCTGGCGCATCATCGATGCGGTCGAGACGACAGCGGCGCCCGAGCCGCTGCTTCCTGAAGCGGACTGAATCCGTTTTCCGATAACGACACTTGCATGGCAGGGCGAGCGCATTCTGACCACGAAATCGGATTAATTCGTTCAGCGATTCGTAAAGATGCGCTAATATGATGGATCATGGGTCTCACTTGATGGGGGATGTGGGGATGTCTGATCCACGTGCGACGCCTGAGGCGACGCTCTATCGGTTGTCGCTGTACCACTGCTATCTCGGTGAACTGCTGCGCGTGGGGGCACCAGGGCGCATAACCTCCCGCCAGCTGGCCGATGAGCTCAACATCAAAGAGGAGACGGTCCGTCGCGACATCTCCTTCGTCGGCGACATCGGCAGGCCCGGCGCGGGCTACGACCCGGTCGTTCTGTACACCGAGTTCACGCGGTTCCTCGGCCTGTCCGAGGAGTACCCGGTGATCAAAGTCGGCACCGCCAAGATGCTCGAAGCGCTACAGGTGGTGTTTCCCTCCGAGCAGTTCGGGGTCAAGCCGGTCGCGTACTTCTCCGAGCTTCCCGAGGATGCGGGCGTCGACATCGGGGGTATCACGGTCCGCC
>CAZSUO010000266.1:1074-2004 GCA_964610065.1 uncultured Coriobacteriaceae bacterium
GTGGGTCCAGATCACACTCGACTTGCTCTCGAACGCCGGTGTGAACGGCGTCCTGCTGCTCACGCCGATCATCCGCCTGCGCAAGCCCGAGGGGATGAACGTCACGCAACTTCGCATGCCGTGCGACCTCAAGAGCCTCGCGTGCAGGTGCCAGGTTCCCGCGGGCACGGTCGGAGCGAGGTAGCGGGTGCGCATGCGTCGTGTAGAGTCGGTCCGTGCCCTCGCGGTCGCGTGTGTGCTCATCGGCGCACTTACGCTCGGCCTGGTGGGATGCTCGGATGCCACCGAGAGACCCGTGGGCGTGCCCGGCGTGGACATCGCGGCGGACCCCGTCGAGCCGGCTCCCTGGGACCTCTCCACGCCCGAATCCTCGGTGCGGTCGTACCTGGACTGGGTCAGCTTCTCGTACCGAATGGCCAACTCGGAGATCCCTACCGCGACCATGACACCCGGTGAGCTGGTGCGCGTGGACTCCTACATCCAGCTCAATCGTATCGAGAACAAGGGTCTGGAGCAGTCACTGGACTCCATCGAGTTCACGTCCGCCTCCGGGGAGGCCACGACCGCCGTGCTGACCGCGCGTGAGTCGTGGACCTACCGGTACTTCTCGCTCGAGACGCTCGCGTACCTCACGGATCTCACGCGGGAGAGCTATGAGACCACCTACACCCTCGTCAAGGACGCGCCCGGGTGGCTGGTGGACACCGTCGAGGCACGGGTCGTCGAGCCCGAGTAGGGTCCGCGAGCGGTCCTGGCCGACCCGCGCGGGGGCGTCAGCGGACCGTGGCCAACCCGCGCGGGGGCCTCTGTCGGTAGCTCCCTGTGCTATACTTCGCCGTTGTCTTTTCCGGGCGGTGAGCCGCCTGTTTCATGGTCCAAGGAGGCCCGTATCCGATGTCGAAGCCGGACCTGATCCTGCTCCACGCGCCG
>CAZSUO010000267.1:0-1993 GCA_964610065.1 uncultured Coriobacteriaceae bacterium
ATGGCCGGGTGGCGGTAGGATATGCCCCCTGACGGGCTGAGAAGGGATGACGGTGGAGCGGGAGAGGATACTGCGCCAGCTGCGTGAGGGGAACGAGCGCTATGTGCGCGAGCGAGGCACCGAGCTGATCGGGGGCGTGCCCGGTGTCGTGCCGGCGCACCGGCCGGTCGCGGTGGTCATCGGCTGTTCGGATGCGCGCGTGCCGGTGGAGCAGGTCTTCGACCAGCCGCCGGGCTCGCTGTTCATCGTGCGCGTCGCCGGTCACGTGCTCGAGCCAGCGGCGCTCGCATCCATCCTGTACGCCATCCGTGAGCTCGAGGTGCGGCTGGTTCTGGTGCTCGGTCATCAGTCATGCGGAGCTGTCTGCGCCGCGCTCTCCGGGTCCGCGGACGAGGCGCTCCGACCGCTGGTCGCGCCGATCGTCGGCCGCCTCGCGCTTCTCGGCGACGAGGGCCGCTGCGAGGATGCCGCCGTCCGCGCCAACGCGCGCGCGGCGGTGGTCGAGGTGCGCGCGTACCTGCGTGAGGTCGCGCCGGACCTTGCGGGCCGCGTGGACGTGTGCGGCGCGGTCAAGTCGCTCGACAGCGGCGAAGTGGAGTGGCTGGACTGACGCGGACCGGTACTCCCGGCCTGGCGCGGATCGATGTGGATTCGAGGTACTCATGCGTAGGTGGCTGAAGTTCCTGGCGCTCGGTGTGGCCGTGACGCTGGCCCTGGCGTCCGTCGGCTTCGTCGTGTGGACGCGCATGGCGCGCTACCCGGCGTTCGAGGAGGCCTCGCTGCTCGCGAAACAGGCTGAGACCGACCAGGGCTGGTTCGTCTTCGAGCGGGAGGTGGAGCCAAGGGCGGGCCTCGTCTTCTATCCCGGCGGTCTGGTCGACCCGGCGGCGTACGCGCCGCTCATGCGGGCGCTGAGCGACCGTGGGGTGCTCGCGGTCATCGTCCCCATGCCGCTGGACCTGGCCGTGTTCGGCATCAGGCGCGCCGACGAGGTCATCGGCGCCTACCCGGACATCGAAACCTGGGTGATCGGCGGACACTCGCTCGGTGGTGCGATGGCCGCCGAGTACGTGAAGGGCGGTCCCGGCGCCATCGACGGAGTCGTGTTCCTGGCTTCCTACCCCGCCGAGTCCACCGACCTCTCGGAGCTCCCGCTGTCCGTGGTCTCTGTGTACGGGACTGAGGATGGCGTCGCTGGTGACGTGTTCGAGGCATCCCTCGCGCGCTTGCCCGAGCACACCGCTCTCGTGGTGATCCAGGGTGTGAACCACGCCCAGTTCGGCGACTACGGCCCGCAGGAGGGCGATGGAATCGCGGCACTCGGCCGTGATGCGCAACAGCGGGCGACCACAGACGCGATACTCGAGCTGATCGAATCGCTCGAATAAGAGGTTGATTGCCAAAGTTAGCGCAACGGCCGACCGCACCTGAGCGACCGCCACACTTAGTGCAAGAACAGGCTGCTCAGAGGCTGATTCCTGTCATCTCAGCGGGTGTGTCCTGCTCTTGGACGGGCGCGTGTGTCGCCGGTCCTGCGGTCCTCGGGGCATGGCCAGCCAGGCCCTTCGCAGCGTCTCTGCCAGAGTAAGTGCAAGGGCCTCTTCGGTGCGTCTTCGGTTGGGTATGGCCCTTTTCGGCGGCCGTAGGGTAGGGTTAAGCGGGGTGTTGATCCCCTCGCAGGAGGCTGGGCTTGAGCACGACCTGGTCAGGTTCGATGTGCTCAAGACCCAGCCCCTCGAAGAGCTCAGCGGGCAAGACGAGCCGTGCGAGGTCGAACGGTGACGCCCCTCCGAGCGAGGGGCGCGGCATCGAGTTCACGTGGCTTGCGATGAGCGCCACGTCGTGCCTGCTCAGACCATCGATCGAGGTGCCTTTCGGGACGATGCGCCGGAGCAGACGGTGGCAGTTCTCGATCGAGCCCTTCTGGTCGGCGCGCCCTGCATCGCAGTAGTACAGGCGGGTCCTCCCGCCCCCCTCGATGCGCCCGTGGCCC
>CAZSUO010000268.1:0-1992 GCA_964610065.1 uncultured Coriobacteriaceae bacterium
GGTCTCCCCGCGCCGGACCTCGAAGTGGAGGTGCGGCGCCGTCGCGGTGCAGGTGCGCCCGACCGTCGCGATCTTCTGCCCGCGCGCGACCGCCGCCCCGTCGGCGACGTCGTTCGCGGCGTTGTGGGCGTAGACGGTGATGAGCCCTCCGTCGTGCTTCACGAGGATCATGTTGCCGTAGCCCTTGATCCCGTCGCCGCTGTATACCACGCGCCCGCTCTCGGCCGCGACCACCGGAGTCCCCTCCGGCGCGACGATGTCGATGCCGTCGTGCTGGACACCCCCGTGCGCGCCGAACCGCGCCGCGACCTCGCCGCGGGCGGGCCACTCGAGGCAGCGTCCGCTCTTCGGATCGCACTCCGCCGCCGCCTTCGCCTCCGGCTTCGCGAGGGGCTTCGGCGCGATCGGGGTCGCGCCGGTCCCCGGCGGCTCGCCGCCCTCCCGGGTCGGGACGAACAGCTCGCGCCGGTCCGCGACCGCGGCGCTCGCCGGCAGATCGTTCAGCTCGGCGACCACCGCGGGATCGGCGCCGTGCGCGCGCGCGATCGAGGCGACCGTCTCGCCGGGGGCGACCTCGTGCCAGACGCCGAGGAGCCGCTCGGGCGCCACGGCCCGCGGGCCGCAACCCGAGACGCTGAGCGCGAGGACGACGGCGCACGCGGCGACCGCGGAGGATCTCATGCCGCGCATCCTATCACGGACGGCGGGCCGGGAAAAAAATCGGTTCATCCGGATCCAGCCGGGGTCCAATGAGAATCAGCATCCGGCGAGCTCCATCTTCGCTTCGTGAATGAAGAGCAGGCGTAGGGCGAAGAAGGCCATGTCGCGGTAGCCGTAGGCCTTGCGCTTGAGCACCTTGATCTTGTTGTTCAGTCCTTCCAGCGGTCCGGTCGTGATCGGGTGGTCGTACCAGGCGAGGGCGCTCTCGGCGTTCTTCTCGAGCGTGTCGGCGAAGGTGCTCATGTGCTTGTTGCCGACGCCTCGTGCCTCGACGATCCAGTCGTCGAGGAAGTCGCGCGCCGCCTGCTTCGTGTCGTGGCTCCAGGCGAGGCGCAGGCTCTCCTTGAGCAGGTAGATCCTGTTCAGCGTGTCGTTGGTCGCAAGCTGCTCGTCGAGCTTCGCGAGCTTCTCCGGCTTGCGCTCGGCGAGCTTCTCCCGGCCGTAGAGCAGCAGGTAGCGGATGCCCTTGAGCACCTGCTTGCCCTCGCGCTCGAGGCGGTTCTGCTCCTCGCGGCGCACGGCCTCGATCACGCGGTTCATCGCAGAGATGAGGTGGAAGTGATCGTGGACCACGGCGACGGGCTTCTTCCAGTACTCGCGCACGGCCTTGGCGTACGCCTCGCTCATGTCCATCGCCACGGCCTCGAGCTTGGCGTGGGCGCGCCGCAGGCGGCGGAAGAACGGCTCGAGGCACTTGGCGTCGTTGCCCTCGGCGGCGTAGAGCACGTGACCCGTGTCGAGGTCGAGCACGACGGTCATGTAGTCCTGCCCCTTGCGGATCGCGATCTCGTCGACGGCGATGCGGCGCACCTTGCGGAAGGAGCGACGGTCGGCGCGGCGCTGGAGGTTCGAGCGCAGGATCTCTTTCACGAGATCCCATCCCACGCCGAGGAAGACCGCGGCGGCGTACATCGTCATCTCGCGCAGGAGGTCGAGCGCGAGGCGGGCGAAGGCGCGCGTGTAGGACTTGCGCGGCTCCGCGACGTCCCGGCTCTCGAGGCGACGCGCGCCGCACTTCCGGCAGACGAGCACCTTCAGGTGCAGGACGAGGAACACCTCCCTGCGCCCGACGGGCAGCGTCTTGACCGTCGACGTCTCGTTCCCGTCGAACGTGATGTCGCGGCTGCGGCACGCCGTGCACCAGCGGTGCTTGTCCTTCTTCTCGATGTGCAAGTGGATCGCCCCCTCGCGGTACTCCGTCCGCAGGTAGCGATAGGTCTTGGCGCCGAAGGCGTGGTACACGAGGCTCGTGGACATCGGGGATCTCCTTGC
>CAZSUO010000269.1:0-1961 GCA_964610065.1 uncultured Coriobacteriaceae bacterium
GAGCAAACCGTACCTCGATAGTATCTCCACGACCGCGCGCCGTCGAGCGGCTGCGATCTCCGTGCGCGAGCCGGCGTTCGCCTCGAGCTCGCGCTGTTTCGTTTCGACCTCCAGCTTGAAGCGGCGACGGTCCGGCAGCGGGATCCGCTCCTGCGTGAAGACCTCGGCGGCGGTGCGTCCGCCCAGCACGGGGCGCGGCCGCTCCTCGTCGAGGTCCAGGAGCGCGAGGTCGATCCGCTGCTCGAGCGACTCGCCGACGCGGTGGCGCGCGAGGGCGCGCACGAAGCTCTTCACGTCGCGGAAGCGCCGCTCCTTCTTGCCGTTGAAGGCGGGGTAGCCCGGCGGGCTGAGGAGCAGCACTACGCTCCACTCGTCGCAGAGCTTCTTCACGTCGCCCCCGTTGAGCGCCGCGCCGTTGTCGTGCTTGAGCACGAGCGGCGCGCCGTGGCGCTCGAATCCTTCTCGCAGATACGCGACGACGTCGTCCTCGTTCGCGGCGCCCTGCGCGAGCTTGCGGTTCGCCGTGTACCTCGCGCATTCGTCATGCACGGCGAGCAGCTCCCGCTTACGGTCGCGCTCCTTGAAGCTCGTGCCATCCTCGCTCCACATCACCATCGGCGCGGCGACCTCGTACCTGCTGGGCTTCCGCTTCTCCTCCCGCGGCGGCCGCAGGTCCGCGATCACCCGGCCGATGGCGCCGGCGCTGTACCTGCCGAGCCCCTCGCGCTCGGCCCAGCACGCGAGCACGCTCGGGCCCCACTGCCCAAAGCGCGACGCGTACTGCTCGCGCAGCCGCCACCGCACCTCGGGGCTCACGGCCTCCGGTCGGCCGCGCCGCTTGGGCTCACTCTTCGGCATCTCCCTCCGCCTCGCCCACCGCCGCAGGCTCTCCGTCGCGATCCCCAGCGCCTTTGCCATCGCCGTCACCGGCCACCGGCGCTCCGTCCCTTCGCGACAGAAGCTTTCCCGAAGAGTTCCTCGTCGGTCGCCGCCGTTTTTTTTGATCGAGACGCACCACCTTGCCCTCCTCGCCGCCGTGCAGCTGCTCCCGCGCCAGCTCAGCGAATCGCTTCATCACCTCGTACCGCGTCTTCCACTGCTCCACCTCCTTCTCCAGCGAGGATTGCTTCTTCGAGAGCTCGGTAATCCGCTCCTCCTCCTCGCTCTTCCCCTTCCGGCCCGGCTTCCCCGGCTCCAGCGCCGAGCGCGCCGCCGCCTCCGCCTTCTCCATCGCCCGCGAGAGCGTCTGCCGCGTCACGGCAAAGCTCTCGCAGAGCTCGCTCATCGATACCGTTCCACTTTGCGCCAGCTCCACCACCCGGTATCGCTCCTCGCCGCTCATCTCCGTCCACTTCGCGCTCATCGGCTTCCTCCCCGCGCTTGTTTTCGACCGCCTCTTCGACCGTGTACGGCGACCCCAGGCGGATCAGCTCCCGCACCTCGTCGCCCAGCCGCACCTCGATGTCGTCGCCCTTGCGCGTCACCCGCACGTCGGTCCCTCCCAGCTTGCCGAGAAGGTACAGCGGTGATCGAGTTTCCTGCCCCAGCGCCAGCCGCAGCGAGTTCTCCTGGCACCCCTGCTTCACCGCCGCCTCCACGTCCCCGGCCACCCCGTAGAAGCGGTCCGCCGGGCACGCCCCGTCGATCCCCTGGTGCGGCCGCTGGTGGTTGTAGTAGGCCACCCAGTGGTCGATCCGCTGGCACGCATCGGCGAAGGACGCGAAGCTCGCCTCCTCCAGGAATTCCTCCCAGATCGTCCGCCAGAAACGCTCGATCTTCCCCAGCGTCATCGGGTGGTGCGGCGCGCTGCGCACGTGCTGCACCCCCTGCTGCCGCAGCACCTTCTGGAAGCGCGTCTTGCCGTGCCACGCCACGAATTGGCGCCCGTTGTCCGACAGGAGCTCCCGCGGTGCGCCCCACTGACCGATCGCCCCCTTCACCACCTCCATCACCGCCTCCGC
>CAZSUO010000270.1:0-236 GCA_964610065.1 uncultured Coriobacteriaceae bacterium
TGGCTACGCGATCGGCTATGGGCTCCGGGCCTTTAATCTCAGACACGGATAGCACCTCCCCGATGCTGGGCTACCATGTAGCTTTGGAACATCTTGCGCCAACGCACAATCTGCGACTCCGGTAGTTGGATCACTTTACGCACAGGAAGATTGCCTTTGCCTTCTTGGTGGTATCCGGCTACGGCGGGCTTGTGCTTGGTGACGAGCCGCCCCTCGCGCTTGGAGAACACCTGATA
>CAZSUO010000270.1:246-1957 GCA_964610065.1 uncultured Coriobacteriaceae bacterium
GAGCCGGAATCGTCGATGGTGATAGTCAGCCGGTCTTTGGTGACAACAACCTCGGGGTTGGTGGCCGCTCGCCTGAGCAATCCGGAGAACACCAGCACGGGAGCGCCCGGCTTCTGAGCCTCTTTCCACACGGCGTACTTGGGAGAAAGCGCCTTCCAGCCTCCGGAGCCGTACTGTCCTTCGGTGGCGAACTGCTGAATCTCGCCCTTCCTGAAGTCATCGGCGATCTGTTCCAGCACCGGCCGCCAGTCCGAGATACCATCGGCAAAGCGCGGGTAGGCGTAGTGCCACTGTGGAGCCTCGGACGCGGACGGACGGAAAGTGAACTCTTTCACCACTGGACCTCACTGCGCTTGAAAGCGTGCGCCGGATAGGTGGAGGGGTACTTGACGTAGCGCGAGGTGGGAAGCGCCGAGACGCTACCGGAGGTCGGAAGACCGGCCTTACCCTGACGAACCAGCGTCATCCAGGCGTCATAGCGGCGCTGGAAGGCGGCGGCGTCATCGGGGGATTTGCGGGCCTGCATCACCATAGCGGCCGAGCCGAGCGAGCAGTAAAGACGCAGGACGTTGACGGCGTTGGTGTCTGTGGGGTCGGGATCGTATCCGCCCGCGTCCAGGGCGCCGCGCATCTCGGACTCTATCTGCTCGATAAACTCGGTCACCTGGTCGCTGCTCACGGGACTCGACGTGATGTCGAATGTGAACCCGGCCACCTGCCCGACCTCTTGATATGTCGCGTAGCTCATCTATCCACCTCGGAGAGAAGGTAAAGGGAGGCGCGGATTGCGCCTCCCTTAGTGTCGGGGTTAGCTACCCTCGGCCATCAGATCGTTCAGGAGATAACCGGCCTCCCGAGCCACAACAACCACGTCGTAGGCCCAGTGGGACTCGATCACCTGAGCGCCGCGTCCGATGGTCTCGTCGCGGTAGGAGCGTATGAAGTCCTCACCGTCCGGGGAGAAGGTCAGACCGAAGGTAAGAATCTCCGGGCCGATGTTGGGCTCGACATAGGCGAGCACCACGTTATCGCCCCACAGATAGTCACCGCCGACTTCCTCCTGAGCGGAGGCAACAACGACGTTGGGGATATCGAACAGGGCTCCGAGCAGATCGGGAGTGATGATTCCCCGCTCGGAATACTGAATCCGAGCCAGAATGTTGGAATCCTCAGTGATCTGGTCGTAGACCTGGCGGCCGATGACCATAGTATTGGGGCGCTTGGCGCAAGACGCGATGGCGTCCTTCACATCGGCGATTACGGTAGCACCGGACTCATTCCAGCTGGTGCCGGGAGAGTCGTGATTGCTTCCATAGCTCGAAGTCGTGGTCGCCAGCGTTGCCACGGCGTTCTCGTATTCGAGCAGCAGCAGGTTCTTCAGGAACTTGGTCGTGTAGACCTCAAGACTCTGGACCTGACCGGCACCGGAGGCGGCCCACTGGTTGGCGATCTCGGAGATCGGCTTCTTCACACCGTGGTATTCCACGCTGTAGTTGTCGAAGCTCGACACCCAGTCAACCTGGGGCACCTGGCTGTTGGCCGTCACGATGTACTTGCCGACTTTGAACTTGTTCTTCTTGGAGTACTTGACGTACTGTCCAGCCGGAGCGTTTACCGTCGCCACCGGGAACAGTTTCTTCGCCACGTACTCGGCGTTGGTGTACTCAACGCTGATGCCGGTAAGAACCGGATCAACGTGAGTGGTCTGGGG
>CAZSUO010000271.1:0-1945 GCA_964610065.1 uncultured Coriobacteriaceae bacterium
CTGCTCGGCCGCCATGGTGCCGGAGTCGTCGATCACGAACAGGAGATCGAGCGCCTGGCAGCCCGAGCCCGGCTCGTCGGTGTCGGTGTCGGTGTCGGTGTCCGAATCCGAGTCCGTGTCGGAATCGACGTCGGTGTCTGTGTCGGTGTCGGTGTCGGCGTCCGCGTCCACGCCGGTCCGCGGCGGGCTCGGCTCGCACGCGAGCGCAACGGCGAGGGCGAGCACCCACGCCGCGAGGGCCGTCGTTCCACCGAGCGATCTGAGTCTCATGAGAGCCTCCCGGTTGTTTAGTTCAAACGGACATAGGGATGATATCACAAAAAAACTCACCCCGTGCCCGTCCTCGACCTCACCCCCGGCCCCTCTCCGGCAAGCGGAGAGGGGAGCAGCTCACCCGAAAAGAACATAGCAGACGGTCCCCTCTCTGCCGTCAAGGCGGAGAGGGGCACGGGGTGAGGCTAGACAACATGAAGTGGCCGGCTACCTGCGTAGAGACGCGGGTTAGCCTTGGTATCGTGTGTGCTCAACCGCGGCCAGAGCCGCAATACGGAGGAGCCGGCCATGAAGAAGCCTATCATCCATGTGGGGCTCGATGTCCACTCGAAGTCGGTCGCGATGGCGACGCTCGAGCGCGGTGACGAGAAACCGACCACGGTCGTGATCCCCAACGACCCGAAGGCGCTGCGCCGCGCTTTCGCCAGGCTCAAGCCCCGGGGCGAGATCCGGTGCTGCTACGAGGCGGGCCCGTGCGGCTACGAGGTCTGGCGGCTCCTCGCCGAGATTGGGGTCGAGTGCGCCGTCGTCGCGCCGGCACTCATCCCGGCCAAGCCCGGGGACCGAGTCAAGACCGACCGCCGCGACGCGTCGAAGCTCGTGCGCCTCTTCCGCGCCGGCGAGCTGACCGGGATCCGCGTCCCGACGCCGGAGGAGGAGGCGGTCCGCGACCTCGTGCGCGCCCGCGAGGACGTGCGCAAGGAGCTCGTCGCCGCGCGCCACCGCCTCGGCAAGTTCCTGCTCCGCCACGGCCGGATCTACAGCGAGGGGAAGAACTGGACCGACCGCTACTGGAGCTGGCTCCGGAAACAGCGGTTCGAGGAGCCGGCCGCCCGCTTCACCTTCGAGCACTACCAGCTCCAAGTCCATCACCTCGTGGATCGCCGGGCCGACCTCGAGCGCGAGCTCGCCGCCGTCGCCGCGACCGAGGCCTATCGCGATTCCGTGGACCGGCTCTGCTGTCTGCGCGGCATCTCGGTGCTGAGCGCCGTCGTCCTCTTGGCCGAGGTGCAGGACTTCCGCCGCTTCGCGCACCCGAGGCAGCTGATGGCCTTCCTCGGGCTCGTGCCCAGCGAGCACTCCAGCGGCGGCAAGACCAAGCGCGGCGCCATCACCAAGACCGGCAACTCGCACGCGCGCCGCATCCTCGTCGAGGCGTCCTGGGCGTACCGCCACCCGCCGGCCATCGGGCCGCGGGCGAAGCGGCTCCTCGCCGGTCAACCGCCGCACGTCGTCGCGCAGGCCAAGAAGGCGCAGCAGAGGCTGCACAAACGCTACGTGCGTCTCGTCGGTCGCGGGAAGCGGTCGCAGGTCGCGGTCACCGCGGTCGCGCGCGAGCTGTGCGGCTTTGTCTGGTCCCTGATGGCGGCGTGAGCCGGAGGCAGCACGTGCCGAGGAAGCGCGAGCAACGGACGAGCGGGCCCACGAAAGGAGAGACCTCGACTGTTCTATGCGACAGGGTGTCTCTGGCGCCCGGACCCGCGTCCCTAGAGCGAGGCAGCTCCCGACGGATCACTGTCATGCGGCCCTGCCATTGGCAATCCGCGAATCTCAGAGTGACTCGTCGTCGGTGCTATCCGGCTCGTCCGCTGCTCGCGCTTTCTCGGGACGGACCTTCAGGTCGGACAGGAAAACTCGGGAGGATTGACGGGCCGCTTCATCTCAGAACAGC
>CAZSUO010000272.1:0-1944 GCA_964610065.1 uncultured Coriobacteriaceae bacterium
AGCCGTCAAGGGCCAGTTCTTCGTGCTGGCCACAGCCACCGCCGCCTTCACCCTGCTCCTTGGGCACCTCAAGAGCCTGCACGTTTCCGAGGAGCGGTATCGCCGACTGGTCGAGGGCTCTCCCGACATGGTGTATTCGATCTCAAAGACCCGCGGCGGCCTGTACTTCTCGCCCAAGGTCGAGGCCCTGACGGGCTACACTGCCGCGCAGTTCCTGGAGAAGTCGGACTTCTGGGTATCGCGCGTGCATCCTGAGGACACCAAGCGGTTTCGTGTGGCGCTCGAACATGGTTTTCAGGGGTCACCAGTGGACATCGAGTTCCGCTTCCAGCGGGCCGATGGCGAGTGGCGCTGGCTGCGGGCGCGTTCTATGAGCGTGCTACAGCTGGCCGACGAAACCATCATCGAGGGCGTGGCGTCCGATGTCACCGATCGCAAGAACGCCGAGGAGGCGCTACAGGACCACAAGCGTCATCTCGAGGAGCTTGTGGAGGAGCGCACCGCGCAGTTGCAGCAGGTTAACGAGGACCTGCGACGTACCACAGAGGCAAAGAGCCGCTTCTTCGCACACATGAGTCACGAGCTGCGGACGCCACTGAACTCGATCATCGGCTTCAGCGGCGTCTTGCTGATGCCCGGCGATGATCCACTGTCCGCGGAGCGTACGCATCAGGCCGAGGTCATCAACCAGTCGGGCAAACTCCTGCTCCACCTGGTCAACGGCCTGCTCGACCTTTCGAAGCTTGAGGCGCACGCAAACGTCGTCGTGCCCGAGGAGTTCGACGCGGCGGGGGTGGTGGAGGAGTGCGTCGCGGGATCGATGCAGAGCGCCGCGGAACGCGGGCTGACCCTGATTGCGAAGCTGCCGAAGAACCCGGTGCCGATCGTCTCGGACAGACACATGGTCGTACAGATAATGCTCAATCTGCTGTCAAACGCACTCAAGTACACGGACGCGGGCTCGGTGACTGTGTCTCTCACCCAGAGCGATGAGAACATTGTGTTCGCTGTGCGCGACACCGGCCCGGGCATCGCGCCCGAGCATCTTGTAGGCATCTTCGAGGAGTTCTGGCAGATCACGGACTGCCCATCCGCTCGCAAGGGAGGCACCGGTCTAGGGTTGGCGATCTCACGTCAGCTGGCCGAACTGCTGGACGGAAAGCTCAGCGTCGATAGCGCGCGGGGTATCGGCTCCACCTTCACGCTCACGCTCCCCGCAACGATCGCTGCGGGGGCCACAGAATGAATCCGATGCGTCTGCCTGCCGGATGCGCTTACCGGGCTGCTGCATCTGCGCGCCTGGCGGGGTGGTTCGGCAGAATGAGCTCTGTCTGACTTCGGGAGACATCGGGCAGGTATGGAGTGCGGCGCACGCGCGCCGCGGCGACCCCGACCTTGAGGACAGGAATGGTGGCCAGGTGGACATCCCCCGCTGCATGAGCACGCAACACCCCGACAACGCGTCGGTCCCCTTCTTCTCGTCGTCTTCCGTGCTGGCCGGCGAAGACGAGATCCGCGAGGCCTACTACGCGTATTCGCACCTCGGCTGTGACGAGCAGATGTGGGACGTGGAAGGCAAGGAGATCGACACCCATGTGGTGAAGAAGCTCCTGTCCTTCTACCCGCAGTTCTTCCACGAGCACGCCCTCGGCGAGGAGCTGCGTCTCACGCTTCGCGTGCCGAACCCCACAGTCGAGACCACCGAGGCGAAGATCCTGCTTGAGACCCTCGAGAGCATCCCGCGCTCGTACGACGCCGCGAGGCTCTTCTATGGCCGCGATGTGCCGCCGATCTTCGAGGTCATCCTGCCGATGACCACGTCGGCTCGCTGCATCGATCGCGTCTACCGTTACTACGCCGATCACATCATCGCCAGGCAGGCCGCACGCTTCGGCGACGATGACATCACCCAGGAAGGCATAGCTGGCGGTGACCCCACCATAG
>CAZSUO010000273.1:0-1943 GCA_964610065.1 uncultured Coriobacteriaceae bacterium
TGTGCGGCCAGGCTGCGCGCCACGTACGCGGAGACCGCGGTCTTCCCCACCCGCTTGCCGGTGCCGATGATGGCGAGCGTGGGCGTCGCGGTCGCGCATTCGGCCGAGGGCGGCTCGAAGGTGAAGTCAGCGCCCCGGTAAGCCGCGCCGCGGGCAAGCGCCAGGCTCGCGAGCGCGAACCGGTCGACCGCCGAGAGGATGGGCTCGTCGGACAGATCCACGAGGGCGTCGGGTGCGAACCGCTCGAGCGCCTCGAGCACCGCAGACCGCGCGTCGACGCCGCGCACCACGGGGAGGCCGTAGACGTCTTCACTGGCGGTGGCGTCGACCTTCTCGGTGCCGCCGATGAACGCCGCCGCCAGCACCTCATGCTCGCGGCGCAACCCGTCGAGCGCGAAGCGGACCACAGGCGGGTAGTGCTCACCATCGATCAGGGCCACCACTCGGCTCATCGGCACTCCCTCGGGTCGTCGTGTGCGGGCACGGCGTCGACCGGACCGGCCGTCGCCGCGCCGGTCGGCTTCCAGAGGCACTCACGGCGTAGGTCGCGCTCGAAGTCGGCCACCGTCTCGGGCTCCGCGAACGGATGCTTGAGGATGACCTTCACCCGGTCTTCGGAGATCTCGAGGATGTTGTAGCTGGCTCGCGTCTTGCCACGCAGGCGGTGCGAACACGCGGTACCCGCGTTGACGACGATCATGTCCTCGAGGCGCCACACATGGGGGACGTGCTTGTGTCCGCACAGGACAACGTCGCACCCGCTGCCGCCAAGTACCCGCAACAAGTCGCCCGCGTCATACACGATGTTGCGCTCGCGGCCCGTGCCCGGAACCGGCAGCAAGTGATGATGGAGCGCCACGATCTTGAACTCATCGGGCTCGGAGAAGCGTTCCTCGATCCAGCGGTACCGATTGCGACCGATGCGCCCGGCGTCGAGGTCGGGCTCGGACGAATCGAGACCGATGATGCGCACACCGTTGAACCGCAGTTCGGTGGACCGCGAGCCGAAGAACTCCTCGAAGTGCAGGTCACCCACGTTGCGGGCATCGTGGTTGCCGGAGAGCACCATCACGTGCTCGACGTCCATCCGTGAGATCAGCCGATGGGCGACTTTGTACTCTTGTCTGAATCCCATGTCGGTCAGATCGCCCGTGACAACCAGTGCGTCGGGCATGAGTTCATTGATCTCGTCGACCACCCGGGTCGCGAGACTCGGGATGTGATACTGCGAGCCGCAGTGCAGATCGGATATCTGCGCGATGACGACCGGTCTTGACGCGTTCATGGCGACTCCGAATCCGGGGATGCGCGTTCGCGGCGTGGCCGCGAACACAGGGGATGTCTGGTTCATTCCCTATCGTGCGTCCCCATCATCACCCGCGAACGTGCCGCGACGCGACCGGGCCTCATACCACCCTGGCGCCCAGCCGATCCACCGGCAGCGCGAGCACGCGACCCCGCCCGAGCCCGCTGAGCGCGGTGCGCGCCATCTCCGCCAGATGCCGTGCGCGTTCAAGCGCTCGTGCGTCGCTCGTGCCCGGCACGAGCGCGAGCATGCTCGGACCCGCCCCCGACAAGACGGCCGGGCCCGCGCCGATCGTCTCGAGCAGACCCGTCACGGCGGCCATGTCCGGCACGAGCACAGCACGGTAGCGCTCATGGATGGCGTCACGCATCCCCGCCGCGATGTCGGCGGCCGAGCCGGTAGCGATCCCGTACGCGAGCAGCGCGGCACTGGCGGCGTTGGATGCCGCATCGGCATGCGGCACGAACTCAGGGAGCACCGAGCGTGCGTCGCCCGTCGGCAGCTCCTCCTCGCCCACCACCACGATCGCAGCAAGCCCGTCCGCAGGGTCGATGTGCGTGCAGCGCACCGCGCCGTCGATCACGGAGGCGATCACGAATCCGCCGTACAGCGCCGCCGCCACGTTGTCGGGATGGCC
>CAZSUO010000274.1:0-1941 GCA_964610065.1 uncultured Coriobacteriaceae bacterium
ATAGATTCTGTTACTGAAACTGAATTTTAACAACATTCTGTATTAATATAAAAAATCGACCTGGATGGTGGTGAACGCGGTCCGGTCGCGTTTGTCGGCGGCGTCCACGGCCATGACGGACGGGCGGTCGGGGTCGAACACCGGCTGGCGTCGGTTGGCCTCGCTCATCCACACGTCGGCGGGGATGGCGGACGGATACTGCCCGATGCCGGGCGCGAGGTTCAGGTGGTAGCGCATGAACGATGTCAGTGGGAGACGGTGGTAGGCGCTCTCGAGCATCTCGTCGGTGATCCACGACGCCGGGTTCGCCTTGCGCCAGACCGCAGGATCGGTCGGGTCGTCGTCGTGCGTGGCGCCGTACCAGACCACCAGCGCGTGCGGGTCGGCCTCCCACTCCTTGCGCAGCTCCCACCACACGCCGCGCTCGGCGTCTCCTGCCGTGGTGATAGCCACCATCAGCGGCTGGGACGCACCGACCATGCCGGAGAGCATCGCATCGATCATGCGCATGTCCTTGTAGACGTGGATCTCGTCCATCGCCACGAACGACGGGTGAAAGCCCTGCGCGGTATCGGCGTCATGCGCGAGTGAGCGGAACACGCACCCGCTCTCCTTGACGATGAGCTCGTTGCGGTAGATGTCCGTCATGGAACGCAGCTCGCGGTTCGCGTTCACCATGCCCTTGACGGTGCCGCGCACGATGTTGGCCTGCGGGATGGTCGCGGCGACGGCGTACATCTCGCCGTCGGGGACCGGCTCGAGGTACATGTGCCGCGCGCACAATCCGGCGACAGATTGGGACTTGCTGTTCCATCGAGGCACACCGAGCATGGCCCGGTCGTACCAGCGGGTGCCGTCAGGCTTGAGCGTTCCGTAGAGCGGCAAGATGAAATCGTTGTAGATCCAGTCCTCGAGGATGAACGGCTTGCCCGCCCACTTATCCTTGCGGAGCGTGAGCCAGCCCTCGAAGAACGCGCGCGTCTCCTCGGCCTTTGCCCGGCCCGCGGCTGTGATGCGCGGCACTCTCATGACGACCCCGCTATCGCCTTGACACGCTCGGCCAGCGATGCGAGCTCGCTCTTGCTGGCGAGGTCGAGCAGGTTCAGCCGCGCGCGCGCCATGCGGGACAGGCCCAGGCGGTCGGCGTGGTAGCGGTACGTGTTTGCCGCCGTCGCCTTCATGCGGTGGAGCTTCGTGATGGCGTCCGGGACGCTGAGAGACTTCTCGCCGGTCTCGGGGTCGGTCGTCGTGCGCGTGTAGCCGTGCTCGGCCAGAAGCGCGGAGATGGAGCGGTACTCGTGGAGCGACAGCACGCATATCTCGATGTCGCCGATGTCGGAGATGACGAGCCCCGGCAGACCGGAGCACACGATGTCCCACGCCTCCTGCGCCTCTGGCGGGAGCGTCGGCGGCATCGGCGGGATGGCGATCGAGGCGGTCGGCGGCAGAGCGAGCGCACGCGACTCTCGCTCGTCAGCCTTCTTGCCGAGCTTCGCGGGACGGCCTTTCGCCATCAGGTCAGACCTCCGAACGAGTGGTCGAGGGCGGTACGGATGTCGGCAGCGAGAGCGTCAGCGCGCCATGCGAGCCCGGCATTGAGCTCACGTGTGATGACGGCGAGCTCGTGCGAATGCGACTGGAGCTCGGCGAGGATCAGCGCAAGACGGTCCTCGGGCGGCATGGAGCGCATCGGACCGGGGTCAGGGAGCGGCGCAAGGTCGGCTGGGATGCGCGGGAACGCTCGCTCATGCGCCTTGCGGCACGCGTCATGGCACCAGACGCGAGGGCGTCCGGTATGCTTGCGCTCGAGTGGCTGTCCGCACCAACGACAAGTGTCCATGAGCGCATGTTTACGGACGCGTCACTCGTTTACGGACGCTTGGAGGGTGCTTCGCGGGGGGCGTGGCCAGAACTCCACTTTTGCCTGTGCGCGCGGGGGAG
>CAZSUO010000275.1:0-1925 GCA_964610065.1 uncultured Coriobacteriaceae bacterium
CTCGGTCAGTGCTGCAGTCGCGAGTGTCGGGTAGACCCCGGCCCGCCGTACGAGACGCACGGGCCAGCGGCCCCCCTTCGAACCGTACGTGCGGATTTCCCGCATACGGCTCCCCTCGACGTTCACGTTGCAGTCCTTGCGGGAGCTGCTGGAGAAGCCCGCCGGGTGTACCACCGCTCCAGCATCAGCCCTTGCTTTTGCCAGAGCCGCCCGGTTTGCACGAGCGACCACGCGGGGCGTGAGAGCGCATGTTTGCGCCGCCACCACCGCGCGAGGCGATTTCGGACGAAGTAGTCGAGCTTGGCCAAGGTCCGTCGGAGCACCAACTTGAAGTAATTGCGGGCGCCCCGGATGTACGCGTTGAGCTCCGCGATCAGCGCGGGTGTGGTCTGCCAGCTCTGCCGGGTCTTGTGCCGCAGCTCTGCCCGGATCCGGGCGCGCGCCTTTCGGCTGATGTCGAAGTGCACGCGCCCACGACGCCAGCGCAGCGTATGGCCGAGGAAGTCCAGCTCCATCTGCCGCACGTCGAGCACTCGTGTCTTGTCCGGGTGGAGTTGCAGACCTAACCGAGCGAGCAGGGCCTCCACCCACTGCCGCTCGCGGAGGGGTTGCCGTTCGGCCACGAGGACAAAATCATCCGCGTAGCGGATCAGCCGCCCCGTGAGCTCTCCCGCTTGCACGTGCCGCCGGAAGTTCCGATCCAGCAGGTCGAGATAGATGTTCGCCAAGAGCGGCGAGATCACTCCTCCCTGCGGTGTCCCTTTTCGGTTGCGTCGTGGGCGGTCGTCCTCACGCTCGTCGATGACCGGCGCCGTCAGGAAGCTCTTGATAAGCGCCAGCATCGCCCCATCGACCACCCGCCGCGCGACTGCCTTCATCAGGTGGTCATGCGGAATCGTGTCGAAGTAGGCCGTCACGTCAGCGTCTAGCACCCAGCACATCCCGCTCTCGACCGCCTCGCGCAGCTCCTCGAGCGCCTGGTGCGCGCTCCGCTTCGGTCGGAAGCCGAACGAATCGTCGTCGAAGTCCGCCTCGAAGATCGGCTCGAGCACCAGCTTCGCTGCGGCCTGCACGACGCGGTCTCGAATATTCGGGATGCCCAGGGGCCGCTCGCCGCCGTTGGCCTTGGGGATGTACACCCGTCGCACGGGTCCTGGTCGATACTGCTTCGTCCTCAGCTCCTCTCGCAGTGTCTCTAACAGCCCGGCGCTTCCGCTCGCCTCGATGTCCGCAAAGGTCACTCCGTCGGGACCGGCGGTCCCGCCGTTGGCACGCGCTAGCGCATAGGCATGCGCCAGAAAATCCGCCCGCCAGACCTTGTCGTACAGCGCATAGAACCGGAAGCGCGGCTCGCGCTTGGACCGCAGGTAGAGCGCCCGTTGCAGTTCCCGTATCTTGGTCGGGGTTTCTAGTGTCGCCACAATCCCCTCACCGTCGCTGCTGGGGTCGCGCCGTCGAGCAGGGCCCCTTCTCTCCAGCGGCTTTCACCGCCTTCACAGGTACTATGGACCCATCCGACTCCTCGACCGGCCTGAGGGCCTTGGCTCGCAGCCTTGTGCCCTCCGTTGCGATCGCTACTCGCACCGATCGAGGTCTCCCACGTTCAGCGTCTGCCTGTCGCGGCGTGCCGCCCCTGATACCCCGGGAGAGTGCGCCGGCCTTCCAAGCTGCTTCGCCGTCGCATGCTGTCTTCGCCAAATGCCAAGAGGCTCGACCTCTCCACTGGTCTTCACGGGGCTACATCCAGGTTCACTCACGTTGCAGCCCGCCGCTTCGCAGCCCCGGGTTCGCACCCCGGGGCATTCTGGTCCCGCTTCGACTGGACTCCTCGCGGAGTCACGCCGGGGACCTCGCTACCTGACTGCTTGGTCTTATCAGGGTGGGCTCCTTTCATCCCACTAGGCAAAACGCCACTTCGTGGCGCA
>CAZSUO010000276.1:0-1924 GCA_964610065.1 uncultured Coriobacteriaceae bacterium
GGTCAGAGGCCTGAGTAGCCCGATTTCGAGTGTGAAATCGGGCTACAAATGTCTTTGGGCTGAGAGCGGGCGTGGGGTGAAGGCGCAGCTCAGAGGGGGTGCGGATGCCTTCACTGTCAATGACGATGTGAAGTTGACCCCTCTGCGCCGATTTGAAACTGACCCCCTTAGCCAGCCGGCGTCGTGATGATGCCAGCCTTCTTCTTGTCTTTCAGGCGATAGCTCTCACCTTTGATGGAGATGGTCGTCGAGTGGTGAAGCAGCCGGTCGAGGATCGCCGTTGCGATCACGGTGTCGCCGGAGAACACCTCGCCCCACTCGCCGTAGCTCTTGTTGGATGTCAGCACGATCGAGCCTCGTTCGTAGCGGCGACACACGACCTCGAAGAGCAGCGATGCTTCCCCTGCGTCAAGCGGCAGGAATCCGACCTCATCGATGATCAGTAGGCGCGGGCGCACGAAGCTTTGCAGCCGTCGTGAGAACGTGCCTGCCGTTCGGGCTTCTGAAAGCGATGCGACGAGCCTGGCCGCGGTCGTGAACTTGACCTGCATGCGGCGCTTCGCGGCCTCAGCCCCCAGCGCGATCGCCAGGTGCGTCTTGCCGACACCGGGAGGCCCGAGCAGCACCACGTTCTCCGCCCGCTCGACGAACGCGCAGCTCGCGAGCTCTGCGACCTGCTTCTTGTTCACAGACGGCTGGAACGAGTAGTCGAACTCATCAAGGGTCTTTCTCACCGGGAAGCCCGCGAGCCGCTGGATCGTGTCGGCCGCACGTGCGTCGGCGGCATCAGCCTGTGCCTGCAGCAACACCTCCGTGAAGTCGGAGAAGGACCACTCCTTGGTCACGGCTTCTTGTGCGAGCGCCCCGAGCAGCGCGGGCACGTCGGGAAGGTGCAGCTTCTCTGAGAGGCGTTCGATGCGCTCATCTGCCAGGTTCACGTGCAGACCTCCTCGTAGACGGAAAGCGGCCGGGTCTCGACTGCGGGCAGCTCCTCGAAGCGGAAGAGCGCGCGGCCGGGACGCGGTGCGGGTTGCGTGGAGCGCCACGGCATCGCGGAGGCGAGCGGCGTGAGCCCTTCTCTGGCAAGGCGGTCGACCGGACGCTCCCCGGTGGTGGCGTGCGTGCGGCGGTTGGCCCGCTCGTCGACCCAGCGGGTAATCTGGGTGTTCATGTCCTCGATGCCGGTGAAGGTGCGACCGGTCAGGCAGCGGTCCTTCACGTAGCGGATGGCGCGCTCGACCTTGCCTTTGGTCTTGGCGCGGTACGGACGGCACAGGCGCGGGCGGAAGCCGTAGCGTCCGGCGAAGTCCAGAAGCGCCGCGTTGAAGGTGACGACGGTGCGGGAGTGTTCGAGTGCCACGACCTTCGCGTTGTCATAGAGGATCTCGCGTGGCATGCCGTCGAAGGCCGCAAACGCATTCACGTGGCAGGTGAGGAACGTCTCGCTTCTGCAGTCGGTGATCGCCTCGACGTAGAGAGCACGGGAGAACCCGAGCACCATCACGAACAGGTAGATGTCGGTGGCCACACCGGCGATCTGGTGGCGACCGAGGTCCGCGAAGTCGACCTGCGCCTGGAGACCGGGAGGGGTCTCGAAGCGCACCACCGGCTCGCGGCGCCGCACACGGTAGGGCCGGGTGAAGTCTTTGAGTATCGAGATCTTGCCCGGGTAGCCCAGCTCGCGGATCTCATCGAAGAGCGCTTCGACCGAAAGCTCGGGGAAGTCGGTGAGCCGGGAGACGAGGTAGTCCTTGTACGGCTCGAGCTTCGAAGGCGGCCGCGTCTGCGGGGCGCGCTCAGGGGGTCCGTCGCGCCGAAGCGCCGCCCGCACGGTGTTTCTCGACAGGCCGGTCTTCCGGGCGATCGCTTTGATCGAGAGCCCCTGCTTGTGAAGCGAGACGATGTCCACCCACTCCTCCAGACG
>CAZSUO010000277.1:0-1922 GCA_964610065.1 uncultured Coriobacteriaceae bacterium
GACTACCGGAGTATCGAGACCATGCCGGGGATCGCATGAGCGTCAGTCAGATAGGGACCGTCCTTGACGCTATCCGAGCCGGGCTGGTGGCCCGGGCCGGGCTGGTGAGTGTCGGCGTCTTCACGGGCGTGGTCTCGGAGAAGGAGGCCGAAGGCTACCTGGAGATCATCGAGTTCGGTGACGCCGACCTTTCCGAGTCTCCCTCAAGACACGGCGGGACGCGCCAGGAAGAGTGGAGCATCGAGGCTTCGCTCATCGGGCGGGCGTCCTGGCAGAGCGATGCCGAGACAACCATCAAGGCCGCTCGTGACCGGGCGCTAGAGATGTTCGCGGAGGTGGAGTCCTACATCAACGACACCTACACAGGCTCTCTCCCCGATGTCGACGTGACCGCCGGCAAGATGGAATCCGGTTACGGCCCGGAGCATCGGGCTTGCCGCATCACATTCACTCTCACCATCACGGGAGAGAAGAACCCGTAGAGGAGGGCCATGCACGTACGGATGCTGACGAAAGGCCCTCACGAGAACCACGAAGAGGGCGAGATCGTGGAAGTGGACGCACAGCGGGCGGCGAAGTGGATCGCCCTCGGGATAGCAGAGGAGGTGACGAGTGGCGACATACGTTCTCAAGAACTGCAAACTGTACGCCGGAGGGTACGACCTCTCCGGGGACACCAATAGACTCGCACTCTCCTACGGATGCGAAGCCATCGAATACCCGGTCTTCGGACTCGGGACCATGCGCCGTTGCTGCGGTCTACTGGATGCGAGCTACAGCTACGAAGGCTACGCGCAGTTCGGTGCCGGCCTGGTAGACGTCGTAGCGGACGGAGACCTCGGGACCGCCGATGAGGTGGTTACCATGTGCCCGACCACCGGAGCGGCCGGGGAGCCTGGATTCACCATGCAGGCGCTCGGGCTCAACCTGGAGCGCGGCGGGGCCGTGGGGGAGATGTTCGGCTTCACCGCCGACGGCTCTATCTCCGGCTCGCGTCTTGTGCGCGGGACCATCCTCGTGAATGGTGCGCTTGCGACGACCGGCACGGGCACGGCTCGGCAGTTGGGCGCGGTCGCGGCCGGTAAGAAACTCTACGCCGCCATGCACATCATCGCGGTCTCGGGCACGAACCCGACGCTCGACATGGTAGTGCAATCCGACATCGCGGAGAACTTCGCGGACGCCACCAGCCGCATCACCTTCACCCAGGCGACAGCAATCGGCTCGCAGTTTGCTACCCCCGTCTCCGGCCCCATCGTAGACGGCGCCGATGCCGATGACTGGTGGCGACTCTCCTACACCATCGGCGGGACTGACACCCCTTCATTCACTGTCGTTGTCAACGTCGGGATCATGACTGACCTCTAGCACTCCCTCACAGCGGGCTTTCGTGGGCGCCTCCGGGCGCCTTTTTGTTTGCCCGGGAAAGGCACCAGATGGCCACATTCGTGTTCAAGAATGGTTACGTGATGGTCAACAACGTTGACCTCTCGGACCACGTTCGTAGCGTCTCGCTCTCCTATTCCGCCGCCGAGGTGGAAGACAACAACATGGGCGACTCGACCCAGCAGCGTCTGGCCGGTCTCAAAGACTGGTCGCTTTCGGTGGAGTTCTCCCAGGACTATGCCTCGGGCAAAGTGGACGCGACCCTCTTCGACTTGGTGGGCGCGGCCCCGTTCGCGGTCCACGTGAAACCGGTCAACACGACCATCAGCGCGACCAACCCCGATTTCACCGGGAACGTCATCCTCACCGAGTACCCCATCCTCGACGGCAGTGTGGGCGACCTTGCTACCACGTCGGTCAACTTCGTGGCCGCCGGTGACCTCACGAGAGACGTCGAGCCGTAAGAGATGGCCTGGACCAACACGGCCCGTGCCAAGGCACAGCAGTCTATTGCGGCCAAAGGTCCGCGTAAGGCT
>CAZSUO010000278.1:0-1920 GCA_964610065.1 uncultured Coriobacteriaceae bacterium
GGAACAAGGTCAACACCTTCAAGTGGTTCCGCGACCGCGTCTACAAGCTCGAGGACCTCGAGGGCTACGACCCCACGAACAGGACCATGGCGTTCGAGAAGTCCATGTCGACGTTCCACGAGCTCACGTGCGCACCGGACGAGTGCAAGATCCCCATCGGCGTGTTCTACCGCGAGGAGGAGTCGTTCACGTACCAGGACGGCCTGCCGCAGCTCGACCGCCCGATGTGGAAGCACGCCGAGACGCCGAGGGACATCTCGAAGATCCTCGAAGCGTATTAGTCCACGTCCGCGCCGTAGGTGGTTCGTGCTACGTAGTCCTCGCGCGGGTAGCCGCGCGGCGTAGACCACGCTACGTAGTCCTCGCGCGGGACCCTCGGCCGTATGCGGCGCTCATGCGCGCCGCATACGGCCTCCCCGCGCTGCGGATTGACTCCGCTAAGGTCTCCTTGCGCGGCTACCCGATCAGGCGTACCCCGGGAAACCCCGCGTGCGCTCGTCTGTCAGCCGAGTAGAGATCTGCGCCAAGCAACGACGCGATTGCAGGTGCGCAGGCGTCGTAGAAGTCGCAGCCCAGTGCAGTAGCCTGATCGAGCGCAGCCTCCAGCACGTGGGCAACCGGCGGTACAGTGACGAGGCCGGCCGAGGTGAGTAGGTCAGCCGCGCGGCGAGCCGACACGTCGCGCGCCTTGCGCTTCACAGTCCGCACGACTTCGTACACAAACAGGTCAGGGACAACGAGCGTCACGTCGCCCGCCGCGGCCTGGTGGAGCAGTGAGAGCGCCTCGTCGCGCCCCGCTTCTAGTGCGAACCATTTCACGCCAACTGATGCGTCGAGCACGATCAAACGACTAGTCATCTGAGCCGCCCGAACGCTCCTCGATGATCCGCCTTACGATCTCCGCGTCGCTCGCACCGTCAGGCGCGTGGCGTAGCCCGATGAGGAAGTCGCTTGCGCTGACCTCGGGCAGCCGATCGCTCTCGGCCCACATGGCTGCGACCTCGTCAGCAATCGCGATAGCTCGCTCGAACCCCGCGCGTCGCTGGCTCTCGGTGCGCGACGCAACATACTCGGCCAACGCCTCTTGCACGATGGAACTGCGACTGCGGCCAAACTCAGCTGCGTCCGCGTCCACGCGCTTGAGCAACTCATCGGGTATGTACACGTTCACCTTGGCCATCGCGCAACTCCTCAGGTACTACCTCATAGGTACTACCTCGCAAGCCTACACCGCATAGGTAGGGTGAGCAACGACGCGCGATACCGCCTCGTGTCAGAGCATCGTCTCCCACCAGTCGCCGAGGCGTTCGGCGTGATGTCCACGGATGAGGACGATGTGATTGCCGAGTGGCGTGTGCAGCAGCTCGCTCACATCTCCCACCGTGAGCTCGATGTCCACCTGCGTACGGCAGAGGTTCTCCGCGTCGCCGCGTGAGACGATCTCGCCCTCGGCAAGCCACAGCGCGTTCATCGCCGCCCCACCGATGCGCAGGAGTGTCACCGGCCCGAGCGGGAGGTCGCCCTGGATGCCCACGCCCTGGCCTGACTCGAAGTGCGAGCGAAGCCGGTAGTGCTCGAGCATGCCGCGCGCGATCGTGCAGTGCGCCAGCTTGAGGGTGTTGGTCGCCTCGTCGAGCTCGGAGGGGTTGGCCATCCACGGCAGCTCGCCGGTCATCAGGTACGCCCACAGCATGCCGACTGTGCTTACCAGGTCGCCCTCGCAACCGGCCATGACGCCGGCGTCTGTGAGTTCGGAGAGTGCGAAGCATCCTGTCGTCTCGCGGGAGACGAGCAGGTCGAAACAGCGGAGCGACACCGCTTCGAACCCGTGCGCGTCCACGAGCGCCTGCATAGCGGCGGTGACACGCGCCACGTCGGCAAGGTCGCCTTCCGAGGGCTCGGTGCACCCGGTGGCCTCAC
>CAZSUO010000279.1:0-1919 GCA_964610065.1 uncultured Coriobacteriaceae bacterium
TCTGCAGCGGGGCCTTGCAGGGCAGGAGGAGCCTATGGCCATGATGATGCAGCGCGTGAACGGCCGCTACCACGATAACTCCTATTTTACGGATGCCGCAGGCGTGGGCATATCGCGCAACACCTTCGTGTGGGATGAGGACATGGATCCGGCGGCAGGCATGCTGCGTCTGGTCATGGGACTCGGCACCAGGGCGGTGAACCGCATCGGGGGTGACCACGCCTGCGTGATCGCGCTCGATGAACCCCACAAGCGCCCCTACCGTAACCGTGACGACCTGTACCGGTTCTCGCAACAGCAGGTCGATGTGTTGAACATCACCGACAACTGTCAACAGTCGGTGCCGTTGCGCGAGCTACTGGCCGGCACCCCGACACTTCCGGTCCAGCGCTTCGGCGAACTCGACCGGGAGGCCAGCGAGCACGCGCGTGCCCTCGGCCAGGCCGACCCGGTCTGGCGCATCACCTTCGACTCGCTGCTGCGCGACGGTCGCTTCGTGCCCCTCGCCCAGCACATGCTCAAGACGCTGGAGGCGGCCTATCAGCATCCGGTGGACGTGGAGTTCACGGTGCACCTCGACGGGCCCCGCGCGGCCTCGTTCAATATCGTGCAGTGCCGGCCGCTCGCCACGCTCGGCACCGCCCGCGACGTGGTGCTGCCCGAGCAGGTGGCACCGGAGCGTCTGTTCTTCGCCACCCATGGCCACTTCATGGGCGGCAACATCGATCAGCCTATCGCTCGCATCATTCACGTGGATGCACACCGCTACAGCGCCCTGGGCGTGCAGCAGAAATACGCGGTGGCGCGCCTGGTGGGGCGGTTGAACCGTGCCCTGGCCGATCGGGTGGCGTGCCCGGTGCTGTTGATCGGCCCCGGGCGGTGGGGCACGAGCAGTCCGGAACTGGGTGTTCCGGTGTGTTTCGCCGACATCAGCCAGGTCGCCGTGCTGGTGGAAGTGGCGGAGATGTATGCCGGGATGGTGCCGGACCTCTCCTTCGGCACGCACTTCTTCCAGGACCTAGTCGAGACTTCCATCGCCTATGTCGCGCTGTTTCCCGGCGAGCGCGGCTGCGACTATCGGGGCGACTGGCTGGAACGGCTGCCGGGGCAGAGCCGGGTGCCGCTGCCGCCGGACGCGGTGACGGATCCGGCGGTCGCGGCCGCCGTCACCCACTATGACGTCAGCGGACTGACGCTGCACGTGATGGCCGACGTGGTCGCCCAGCGGCTGTACTGTTTTCAGGACGCTTGAGTCGTCGCAGGGCGACACCCCTTCGGCTTGCACCAAGATGGGGCCTGTGACCTCCGTTGGCGCGATGCACCGCATGCAGAAATGCATGAACACATGCTTGACCGTGGTGTTTGAATGGGTAAAGCTATCGCACCATTTTGGGGCACGCTGCCCATCTTGGGTCCACAATTTCCGCTTCTCCACTTTTCATGAAGGTTTAGCATTCGTATGCCGTACGTCCAGGAAACCTTGGCCGCCCTGAAGCGGACCAGTCCCGCGCAGCACGAGTTCTATCAAGCCGTTGAAGAAATCCTGCTGTCCCTGCGTCCCATCCTCGACCGTGACCCCCGTTATCGAGAAGCCAACATCATCGAACGCATGGTGGAACCGGAACGCCAGATCCTGTTCCGCGTCACCTGGGTGGACGACAAGGGCCGCGTCCAGGTCAACAAGGGCTACCGCATCCAGTTCAACTCCACGCTCGGCCCCTACAAGGGCGGCATCCGTTACCACCCCAGCGTGAACGCCGGCATCATCAAGTTCCTCGGCTTCGAGCAGATCTTCAAGAACTCCCTGACCGGCCTGCCCCTGGGCGGCGGCAAGGGCGGCTCCAACTTCGACCCGAAGGGCAAGTCCGACAGCGAGATCATGCGCTTCTGCCAGTCGTTCATGACCGAACTGTATCGCC
>CAZSUO010000280.1:0-1913 GCA_964610065.1 uncultured Coriobacteriaceae bacterium
GCTCGAGGTCCTCGGCGACCAGACCATCTACGAGGACAAGGCGGTCTTCGACGCCGCACTTGCCGAGTACGCCTCCGTCAAGCAGCGCCTTGAGGGGCTCGAGGCGGAATGGATCGAGGTCTCGGAGCGGATCGAGGCGCTCGAGGCTGAGCGGGGAGCGTAAGGCCGAGTGCCGTGGCAGCGGGCCGTCTTCGGGCGCCCGGAGAAGTGTGAATTTTCCTGAGGAACGGTTGCATACCTGCCGGGAGCGAGGGTATACTTCCGTCAAGAGTTGCTTCGGCAACCCCTTACCCCTGAGCCTCAAGGTGCCGGCCTTGAGGCTCTCCCTTTTCCCGGGCGAGCAACGCCCATCGTGGGTGTGTGCACCGTTGGTCGGCGCGCTGGCGTGGCCGCGGTCACACTACGACCGTCTGTCATTTCTTGTAACTGAAGCGCTCAAGAACCCGTGTGCCAGTGCCGATATCTTGAGCATGATGATCTCAGAGGAACAAGTGCGCCGGGTCGCGGAGAGTCTTAAGACTCAGCACGCCTTCAGCTCAGCCACACGGAGCTCCGTCGCAGTGACCGATCCAGACCTGGTAGCGGGAATCGTGGACATGCTGTGCTGCATTCCCGAGCTGCGTCAGGACAGGGTCGAGCAGGGCCGACGCCTCGTGAACGGCTCGATGCCAGGCTCGGATGAGCTGGCTGCGAAGCTGATTGGGCGTGTACTGTCCGACTCTCTGCGATAACACGCACGACAGCCATCATCGAAGCGCGGCGTCCCCGGTGGGGCGCCGCGCTTCTGCTAGGATTGGGAACATCCAGGACACGGGTGTATCCACACCCTCGACCACTGATGAAGAGGTGACCCGTGGAGTTCAACAGGGAGCGGCTCGGCGAAGTCCTGGTGCGCTCTGGTGTGCTCACTGATGAGCAGCTCGCCCAGGCGCTCGCGCATCAGACCGCCGAGGGCGGCAAGCTCGGCGAAGTGCTCGTGCGTCTGCAGATCGCCGACGCCGAGACGATCGCGCGGTCGTTGGCCGAACAGAAGGGCCTCGAGTACACGCACCTGACCACGTACCCGGTCGATCGCGACGCGGCGTCGTACCTTCCTGAGCGCGTTGCGCGCCGGCTTCAGGCCATCCCGATCGGCTTCAAAGACGGCGACGTCGTCCTGGCTATGGCCGACCCGCTCGATATCGAGACCATCGACGATGTGGGTCTCCGCACCGGTCGTCAGGTGGTACCGGTGGTGACGACGCCTGCGCAGATCGAGTACGCGATCAGCAAGTACGTCACCTCGGCGGACGCGTTCGAGGAGATCGCCGACCTCGCCGCCGCAAAGGACGAGGATGAGGTCGTCGCCATCGGCGACGAGGACGTACCTGTGGTACGCCTGGTGAACCAGATCATCCGCGAGGCCGCGCATGACAACGCGAGCGACATCCACATCGAGCCCGGGCCGCACAAGGTCCGGATCAGGTACCGCGTGGACGGCGTGCTCCACGAGGTCGCCACCGTGCCGGTCTCCGCGCGCGCCGGCCTCTTGAGCCGCATCAAGGTCATGGCCGAGATGGACATCGCCGAGCGCCGACGCCCGCAGGACGGGCGGATCGGCATCCTCATCGACGGACGCATGATCGACATGCGCGTTGCCACGCTGCCCACGCCCTTCGGCGAGACCGTGGTCATCCGCCTGCTTAACCACGAGGCTGTGCAGCCAACCGTGGAGGACCTCGGCATGCGTGAACATCACCGCGACATGCTCGAGCACTTCCTCTCCAAACCGTACGGTCAGATCCTCGTCTCCGGCCCGACTGGCTCGGGTAAGTCGACCACCCTGTACGCTTGCCTCCAACAGCTCAACTCGGTGGAACGCAAGATCATCACCATCGAGGACCCGATCGAGCTGCAGATCGAGGGCGTCACGC
>CAZSUO010000281.1:0-1899 GCA_964610065.1 uncultured Coriobacteriaceae bacterium
CATGAGGAACGTCCCGCTCGGCTCACAGGTGCCCTTGGCGCTGCCCAACCACGGACTAGCCTCGGCCACCAAATCGCTCTATGAGATCAACTACCTCCCGCTCGACTCCGGCGACCGCACTGAGTTGGGGCTGGGAGATCCACAGCAGGATGTAGCCCGCACCCTTACGTCGGTGCGGCAGAGACTCGACGCCCTGGTAGGGGGCACGCTCTAAGCCCAAAGGAGGGCACAATGGACTACTTCGCTGACGCCAACGCCAAGATCACCGCTCTCGACGCCAAAGTGACGGCTCTTGAAACCGCCGCCCCGGTAGACCTCACCGGCCTGCAAGCCGACGTGGCCAATCTCAAAGATGCGGTCGCGCAACTCGACGCTCGTCTTGACGCTATCGCCGCCGGTGCCCAGGGCTGACTCCAATGGGTCTGTTCGACATTGCGAACGCTCGTCTCGCTGATATCGAGGCTCGTCTTACGGCTCTTGAGGGCGGGACGGTAGAGCCTCCGGTGACGCCGCCCGTAGACCCTCCGGTGGTCGTCCCCGCCGACGCCACCAAGCTCACCGTGGGCATGGGCCTGCGCTCGGGCATCACCTACACCGGGGCCATCACGGGAGCCGCCAACCACGCCACGCAGCACGGAGCCTGGACCGAGGGGGCACAGGGCACCAAGGTTCTGTCCGCCTCCGTCACGGGTTTCCAGTTCGGGTTGGCCCTGTGGGGGGCAAGCAAGTTGCTGGTGCAAGACCTCATCGGCCGCGCCTGCCTCATCTGCGTTTACGGCTCGGGCGTGGTTGACTCGGACCTCAACAATCTCGACCTCGCCTCGGACAGCCTCAAGACCACCGACCATGCCATCTACCTGTCGTCAGAGTGCTCCGGGGTGCGCGGCAAGGGCTGGCGGCTTGTGTCCGGGGCCGGGTATGCGCTCCATCTCTACTGTGAGACGGGTAGCTCCCAAGGACTCACGGTGGACGGCCTCTACATGGACGCACGGGCGGGACTCTACCCGGCCGTCTTCCACAACTGGTCCGGGGTGCGCCTCACCAACGTAGAGTCCTATTCCAACCGGGCGCACTTCAGCCTGTGGGACTGCTCAGACATCGTGATAGAGAACTTCCACGCTGAGGGCGGGACGGCTCTTGTGCAACTCGTGAGCGGCCGCACGGCTCGGAACGTCGTGTTCCGCAACGGTACCTACAAAGGCCCACGCCTCACGCAGACCGGGCAGCCCATCCCTGGTGTCACCTTCGAGAATGTGAGCCTCATCTAGTGGGCACTATCGGGCAGACATCGACCGGCACCAACCAGGACGCCGCCTACATCCTCGACTACCTGTTCCTGCGGAAAGACCAACTCACTGTCTCTGGGCAGCGCTTCACCAAGGTTACGGCGTACATACACTCCGCCGGCACCTCGGATGTTCGGGGCGTCCTCTACGCGGCCGATGGTAGTGGGGGCATACCGGGCACGCTGCTGGCGTCGAAAGCCGTGAGCATTTCGGCCGGGACCGCCTGGATTGATTTTACCTTCGCTACACCCTATGAGGCCGCGACTGGATACTACTGGCACGGCGTGCATTTCGGCACCGATGCGGTGGCGTTCAACGCCGTGGCTACCTCTGGCGTGACGGGCTGCTACAAGACGGATACCTACTCGGACGGATCTCCCAGCCCCTACGGCTCGGCTGGCTCTAACTGGCCCTATGACCAGTGTTGCTATCTGACCTACGAGGCAGTGCCAGCCTCGGGCATCTCCATCCCGCTCCTTAACCATCTCCTTTTGGGGGACTGACCATGACCGAATGGCTGAAACAATCGACCAGCGTATCCGTGGTCATCGGCCCCATTTGGGCAACGGCTGACGGGGCGCTCAAAGCGGACCTTGCCTACAACGCGGCGGGG
>CAZSUO010000282.1:0-1898 GCA_964610065.1 uncultured Coriobacteriaceae bacterium
GCCCATGGGTGCTTTTTGCTCACTGTGCCACCTCCGTTACGGCCATCGCCGCCAGTGCCGCCACGGCCCGCTGCCGCTCGGCTTCGATGCGCGCGTCCCGTTCGGCCTCTGTCTCGGCCGGCCGCTCCGTCTTCGGCGGGTCCGGCGGCTTGGGCGGTGTAGGTCGGCGACGCAGCGGCTCGTCTGGCTCGCGGAAGAGCTGGCGCAGGACGGGGAGGGGCTTCGACTTGGCGGCCAGGTGCTCGGCTTCGCTCGAGCGGCCAGCGTCGTTCAGGGCGCGCGAAAGCCGGTCCTCAACCATCTCGCGCGACCGGAACACGTACTCCGGTCCCGTGAAGCCGTTCGCCATGTGCCACTCGCTCGCCCACAGCGCATCAATCGCCGCGTGTAGCTCGGCCTCTGTCGAATCCTTGGCTCTGGCCTTGAGGTGCGCTCGGCGCTTTGGCGTCAGCACGAGATTCGTGGCCCGCTTGCCCGCCGCCTTCATGGCCCGAGCGCGGGCGGCCAGGTAGTGCGCCCAGACCCGGCCTTGGATCGAATCCTCAAACGACTCACTCGGCGCCGGTTCGGCCGGCGCGCTCTGATCTGTTTGTCTGGAAGGTACAGAAGGAGAGTCTGGTCTGGAGAGAGTGACAGAATGTGACGGCGCGTAACTCGCCGTGACGGCGCGTGACGGCGCGTGACACGGCGTGACGGGCTGTGACTCGGCGCACGCGGCCCGCCTTTCCCGTGATTCTCGCGCTCTAGCCCGGTCGCTCTGTGCGGTCTCCTGCGCCGGTATCATCGAACGGACGACAATGCGGGAATCTTCGACCGCTGCCCGGCCGTCGCGAGACCACTCTGTGAGGCACCGACTCGCCACGTCCTCTGGCACGTCGAGCGCGACGGACAAGCCCTCGGCAGGCTCGAGCCCGGACAGGTCGAGCACGCCTGCCCGGTCGACCTTGCGCAACAGTTCCCAGAACACGCACCTTGCTTCCCAGCTGAGGCGCTTGGTGCCGACCGTGTCGCGCACGTAGACCCGCACGTATCGCTCGTTTGCCCAGTCCATCAGGCCTTCCCCTCTTGTCGCATGGCGCGCAGGACGCCGAAGAAGTACGGGGCCAGCCCGCGGTCATCTAGGCGGCCGTTCACCCACGGGGTGTACGTGGCGACCATGGCCCGAACGGTCACGTCGAAGCCGACTCGCTCCACGACGCTCAGCATCCTGTTCTGGACGTTTTTCGGAGGGGCGTTCCCGAATAGGTCTGTCCACTTCACGCACAGGTGCTCGAGCACGTCGAACTTCGCGGCCTCAAGCTCGCGTATCGCGGACAGGTATCCCTTCACCTGTCGCGTTTGTTCGCGGATCGACTCGGCGTCGCGGCCTCGCTCGAGTCGGCTATCTTCGAGCGGGACGGCCGACTTCCCGCTGTTGCAATCGTGGCAGGCGGCCACGAGGTTTGCAGGGTCGTCGGTTCCGCCCTCGGCCACCGGGACAACGTGGTCGACCTCGAGCACAGTAGACAGACAACCGGCGCCGCAGTAGCGACAGCGAAACCCGTCTCGTTTGAGAATCTCAAACCGCTTGCGCTTTCCTATTGTCACGGCAACACCTCCCGCCACGTCCCGCAGACCTCGGCCTCGTTCGCCAGCTCGAAGCGGCACCGACCATCGCCGAGGTCAACACGCCGGTACACCGGCAGCACGCCGCGGCTGCGAGCGTGCATCAGCGCGGCCACCTCGTAGAATCGCTTTGGCGGGTCGGCACTCACTGGCGAGTCGACGAAGGTCGACGTGCGCGAGTAGCCGTCGCCGTCTGGGCAGTGCGTCCCGCGCATGCCCATGTGGTCGCCGCGCCGCCGGTCGCAGACGCGGCATACAACGTCGAGCTCGGCGATGGTCAGCGGCTCGGCGCT
>CAZSUO010000283.1:0-1892 GCA_964610065.1 uncultured Coriobacteriaceae bacterium
GATGGCGGATGTGGAGCAGTGCATCAGGAATCGGAGCGGCTGCAAGCCGGGAGAACCGCGATTGAGCGAGAGGGTGTGAGCGATGGCCAGGCCAACCAAGTGCACCCCGGAGGTCATCGCGGAGTATTGCCGCTGCATCGTGGAGGACGAGGTAACACTGGCTGCCGCTGCTGCCCTGGCGGGTATTGACAGTTACGCCACAATTCAGAACTGGCGTAGGTTGGGCGCGGAAGGCAAAAGCCCCTATCGCGCGTTTCTGGCAGCAGAGGAAAAGGCCCTCGCTGAGTGGCAGCGGGACAGGTTGCGCGAGATGAAGGCGGCCGGTTCGAATTGGGTGCGACCTGCCTGGCAGCTTGAGCGGCGGATGCCGGATGAGTACGGCCGCAGGGAACGCGTCGAGCACGTCGGCGACGGCGGAGGGCCGGTGAGGATCCAACATGGCACAGCGGAAGTCATCGCCGACCCAGGCCTCCGAGCGCTTGCTGCGGAGCTTGTTGGCCGAGCATCAAGCGGGCCGCCTGAGCCCGGCGAGTCTGGCGATACGCCTGAGCCGCGGGACCTGGCAGATGGCGCCGCACCTGAAGCTGCTCAATGACGCGTTCCTGGACGTGGCCGCCGGGGCCTGCAAGCGCCTCGCGGTCTTCATGCCGCCGAGGCACGGGAAGAGCGAGTTCCTGAGCCACTGGGCTCCGTCCTGGTACCTGGGCACATACCCTGAGCGTCGGGTGATCCAGTGCGGTTACGGCGACGAGTTCGCCACCACCTGGGGCAGGAAGGTCCGGGACACGATCGACGAGGCGCACCGCGAGGGCGTCTTCGGGGTGCGTGTCCGGCGCGACCTGCGGGCCGCCGACGACTGGCAGCTCCAGTGGCACAAGGGCGGGTTGCTGGCAGCGGGCGTTGGCGGTGCGATTACTGGCCGAGGCGCGGACCTACTGCTGATCGACGACCCGATCAAGTCGCGCGCCGAGGCCGACAGCCCGGCGTTTCGAAGGCGCCTCTGGGACTGGTACACGAACGACGCATATACCCGTCTTGAGCCCGGTGGCGCCGTCGTTTTGATCCAGACGCGCTGGCACCACGACGACCTTGCGGGCCGCCTCCTACGGGCGATGGCCGAGGGCACGGGAGACGACTGGCGCGTCATCAGCCTGCCGGCGCTGGCGGAGGAAGACGACCTCCTCGGCCGGTCGCCCGGGCAGGCACTTTGGCCCGAGCGGTACTCCGAGGCGGACCTACTCGCGGTCAAGCGCATCCTGGGCAGCTACGCATTTGCCAGTCTCTACCAGCAGCGGCCGACACCGCGCGAGGGCGGGTTCTTCAGGTCCGAGTGGTTCACCTACGTCGACGAGGCGCCGCCGAGGGATCAATGGCTGCGTTTCGTGCGCTACTGGGATCTTGCTGGCACACAGGACGGGGGAGACTGGACGGCGGGCGCATTGCTCGTGCTTGCCCGCGACGGGTACTTGTACCTGGTGGACGTGCGGCACGCGCAACTGAGCCCGCACGGGGTGGAGCAACTCGTGGCGCAGACGGCCAAGCGCGACGGACCTGGCGTGCCGATCGTGATTGAGCAGGACCCAGGCCAAGCGGGCAAGGCGCAGGTCGAGCAGTACCAGCGTCTGCCGGACCTGCGGCAACACGGCGTCTGGGGCAACCGGGCAGACGGTCCGAAGCACATCAGAGCTGAGCCCTTCGCCGCGCGACTTGAGTGCGGCATGTTGCGGCTGGTGCGTGGCGCCTGGAATGCCGACTTCTCAGACGAGCTGTGTGGCTACAACCCAGAGGACAACAACCCGCAGGACGACCAGATTGACGCGGTAGCCGGTGCCTACACAATCATCGCATCCGACGCCGGGGACGACGACACACTCTACGCCGACGACCTCCTG
>CAZSUO010000284.1:0-1891 GCA_964610065.1 uncultured Coriobacteriaceae bacterium
CGTGTCGCTCGCCATGTGCAGCCCCGAGAGGTCCACGCTCGCGCTCACCACCACGGTATCGCGAGCGCCCATCCGCTCGAGCCCGCGCGCGGTACCGGTGGTGTTGCCGCCTCCCGCGTGGGTCACCACCACATGCGTGGGCGGCGCTCCCGTGAGCGCGATCATCTCCTCGGCAAGCTCGGCGCCCAGGCTCTCGATCCCCGAGACCCCGAACGGCGAGTACAGCGATGCCGAGAGGTACCCTGTCTCATCCAGCAGCTCGAGCATGTGGAAGAAGAGCTCCGGCCCCACGGTCATCTGCACGACCTCGGCGCCGAACGCTTCGCAGATGCGCGACTTCTCCACGATCTCAGGCTGCCCCACATGCCGCGAGTCGAACGTCTCCTGGCAGATGATGCACTTGAGTCCGGCGCGTGCGGCCTGACTCGCAACCGCCGCGCCGTAGTTGCCCGACGTTGCGGCGATCACGCCGGGATACCCCTTCTCGGCCGCCACATGGATGCTCATGCTGGCACGCCGGTCCTTGAACGAACCGGCCATGTTGGCCGCCTCGTCTTTCACGAAGATCCGCGCGCCGTGCCCCGGCTCCGCATAGGAACGCACCAGGTCGGTGAGGTTGCGGAGCTCCAGCAGCGGCGTGAGCCCCACGCCGGCAGCGCGCTGTATCGAGCGGATGCGCTCGAGCGTGTACCCGTGCGCCGACATCATGCGCTCGTAGTCGAAGGTGATCGGACTGCGCTCGAACTGCGCGTAGTCCATGCCGAGGGCTGCCTTCATGATTTCGCCCTTGCGAGCCATGACCTGTTCGTAGCGGGTCGCCATGCTACTCACCCGCCTTCGCGCGGTACGCCGAGACACGGGTCCTGAGATCACGTCCGATCCCGACGATCTCGGCCGGCGGAGAGCCGAAGGTGTGCGTGTAGCCTGGTTCGATCTCCGAGAGATGCCCGCGCACCACACGCCCGCTCATCGTCTCCACGCTCAGCTCATCACCGATCATCGCCGAGCCGAGGGCGAAACCCTTCACCCACGCCCGCAGGGGTTGGGCCGCGGTGTCCTCGGGGATGCCCGGGGCGCGGTCTTCCGGGGGCAGCAGGACGTACTGCACCTCCACCCAATCACCCACGCTGCAGCGGATAAGGTCGGTCATCACTCACTCCCTTGCTCGCACACGTGCACGAATCGGCCCCGCGATGAAGGTGTACCCTTTGTGCGACCCCTTACTCCGCTGGCGCCCAGAACCGCGGCACGGGCAGGTCGGTCACCGTGAGGATGCCCGAAGGGGCGTCCACGATCAGCGGGATGTAGTTGCCGGTCGAGGCGAACGTGCCTTTGCCGCCGGGCACTTCGGGGCTCGTGGACATGTGGATCTCGGGATCGCCGATGATCGTGATGTAGTCACCGGTCTCCACGCCCTCGAGGTGCGGGTGGATCTGCTGCGGGTGGACGAGCTCGATCTTGAGTTCACCGTTGCTGTAGCCCCGTCCGATGTGACGACAGCCGCACACGTCGCCCGGCTCGACCTTCACATGCGGCGTTTCCCGCGGCACGTTGGTGATGATGGGCTCGCGCGTCTCCACGACCTCGTCGATCTCCCACCCGATCGCGTCGGCGATCAGTCCTATGGACTCAGGGAAGCCGATGTGCCCCACGATGGTCCCGTCGGCGACGCCGCGCTCGAACTCCTCCACCGTGGTGCCCACGCCCTGGCTCTGCATGACGGTGGGGCCGAACGGCGAGAGGTCGTTGATGCGCTGGGCCTCGATGCGGTCGATCCTGAGGCACACCGAGCTCCACGCCACGATCAGCGCGTCGAGCATGAAGCCGGGGTTGATTCCCGTGCCGAGGATGGAGACGTCGTATTCCATGGCGAGATCCTCGAACCGCTCCG
>CAZSUO010000285.1:0-1874 GCA_964610065.1 uncultured Coriobacteriaceae bacterium
CACCCTTCTTGAGCTGGACCGTCGTCTCGATGTCGATGGGGTTCTCCACCGACTGCTTCACCAGGACATCGGCCGTGATGTGCCGCTGCTTGTTGACGACCTGTTGCAGCTCCTGGAGCAGGTCGTTGATGACGTAGGTCACCGTGAAGTTCTCGTCGTGGACGTAGTCCACCGAGACGGTCTGGCCGCTCACAATCGTCGAGGACGTAGTCCGGACGATCTTGGCCGGAACCGTGGGCGTACCCTCGATGATCTCGAAGTCCGGGTCCGAAGTCTCCGGGCCGTTGTACTCGATGCTGCGGTCTTCGCTGTAGACCCGCAGGGTCTTGGTGTTGATGCCGATGCTCAGAAGGGGCTCCAGCACGAAGCCGATGAGGACGTGCTGCTCGTTGTTCACCGTGATGGTGTTGCCCGTGGGGATGCCACCGAACTGCACGATGGACAGGTAGTTCTCGGCGATGGTCGATTCCCCGTCGAGCAGGGGGTCGTCCGTCTTGTAGAGCAGGAAGTTCGTGCTCGGGTCGAGCGGCCCGGCGACTTCGCCCACGACCGAGACGACCCGGCGCACCGGCTGGTAGGTGAAGAAGAACTGATTGAGACTCCGGAAGCGGTAGTCCGCGTAGATCACGTCGTCGATGCTCGTGATCGGCTGGGGGATCAGGGTGTTCAGGCGGAACGTCTGGTAGTCGAGGATCTGCACACCGTTGAGGTCGTAGTCCTGTCCCAACGTGGCGTTGCGTACCCCCAAGCCTTGCTGGGGGTTGTCCAGGATCTCGACGATGGGCGTGTCGGGCGTCACGCGGCTGTCGAGCACCCGGAAGGTCAGGGTCGGCAGGTCGATGATCTGGCAGAGGATGTCGCGGGCAATCTCGAAGGTGAAGGCGAACTTCTCGCTGATCTGCCGCTCGCGCGTGCCCTGAACCCAGATGTCCACCTTGCCGCCGATGTGCTTGCCCCGAACGTCGTCCCAGTCGCGCATCATGAGGGCGTCGCCGCTCTTGACGACCCTGGCCTTGATGATGCCCGTCTGGGCCGCCGACGTGGTCTGGTAGCCGCCCTCGGTGCCCGTGTCCACGGAGACGAAGCCGAGCATGCAGCGGGCCGCGAGGTCCGCATTCGACTCCATGTCGGTGCCGAAGACCGTCGATTCGGTGTTGATGACGCTCAGGGAGTTGACCCCCGAGATGGTCGAGATGGCCCCCGCCGGGCGATTGCCTACCGAACCGCTGGTTTCGCAGATGATGTCGAGGGTGATCTCGTAGCGCTTGGTGTCGAAGTTGTAGTACGAGTCCGCCTGGGCGGCGTACATCGTGTAGGTGCCGCCGATGCGGAATCGCAGGGCCGGAATGTTGTTGGCCGCGTCCGCATCCGACGAGACGTAGGTGTTGGCCGGAATGACGATGTCCTGCGTCGGGCGGCTGGTCGTGTAGCCGACGACCTGCCCCACAGCGGGCCTGCCCGAAAGCCTGGGCTTCTGGACGTTGGCCGCGAGCTTGTCGAACTGCTGGTCGATGAGGCTCTGGACGGCGGCGTTCGTGGTGAGGCCGAGAGCTGCCTTCAGGGCCTGCTTGTAGTTGCTCGTCGCAGGGTCATCCGACTGCCCGTCGTTGTTCGCGTCGTCCACCTGGAGCAGCGTGAGGAAGCTCTGACTCCGGTGAACGAAGTCGAGCAAGAACCACAGGCGCTCCGCTTCCGAGGCGAAGGGGTCGATGGACACGTCGCGCGTGGTCGAGCCAGGAATCAAGCTGATCTCCTGGTTGACGCGCATGATGGCCGAGGTGTAGTCGAGCACGATCTGAAGCTGCACACGGCCCGGCAGGTCGCGAAGCGTCGTGTCGATGGTCAGGGGCAACCCCAGCACTTCCTGGCTGTAG
>CAZSUO010000286.1:0-1873 GCA_964610065.1 uncultured Coriobacteriaceae bacterium
GGCGCACCGTGACCGGCAGACCGTCCATCGCGGAGAAGATGCCGAGGAAGTCCTCGGTCTGCACGTCAAGCAGCTTGTCGAGCGCTGCGCGCTGCACGTCGGCCGACTCCGCGAGGATGAAGTCCTGGATGATGTCCTTCCGCTCGCCGAGGAACATGTGCTCGGTGCGGGTGAGCCCGATGCCGGCGGCTCCGAACGCACGCCCGAGCGCCGCGTCTTCCGGCGTATCGGCGTTGGCTCGCACGCCGAGCGTGCGGAACCCGTCGGCCCAACCGAGGATGGTATCGATGTCCCCGGTCATCTCAGGCTGGACGAGCGCCACCTCGCCGAGGACCACGATGCCGGTGGTGCCGTCGATCGAGACGATGTCGCCCTCCTTGAGGACGATGTCCTTGCCGGTGACCACGGCCTGCTTGGCCTTCATGTCGATCTTGAGCGCCTCGGCGCCGCACACGGCGGGCTTGCCCATGCCGCGGGCGATGACCGCCGCGTGGCTGGTCTTGCCGCCGTGGCTGGTGAGGATGCCCTGCGCCGCCACCATGCCGTGGAGGTCGTCGGGGTTGGTCTCCCAGCGCACGAGGATGACCTTGCGGCCCTCGGCGGCTGCCGCCTCGGCGTCGTCGGCGGTGAACACGACCTCGCCCACGGCCGCGCCGGGACTGGCATTGAGGCCCTTGGCGAGCACGTCGTAGGTGACGGTGGTGTCGAACTGCGGGTGCATGAGCTGGTCGAGGTGCGCCGGGTTGATGCGCAGCACGGCCTCCTCGCGGGTGATCATGCCCTCCTCGACCATGTCCACGGCGATCTTGAGCGCCGCGCGCGCGGTACGCTTGCCCACGCGCGTCTGAAGCATCCAGAGCTTGCCTTCCTGGATGGTGAACTCGATGTCGCACATGTCGCGATACGCCTGCTCGAGGATCTCGAAGACGCCATAGAGCTCCTTGCCGGCCTCGGGCAGGACGTCGGGCAGCTCGGCGATCGGACGGGTCTTGCGGATGCCGGCCACCACGTCTTCACCCTGTGCGTTGGTGAGGAAGTCGCCGTAGTACTCCTTGGTGCCGTCGGCGGCGTTGCGCGTGAAGCCCACGCCGGTGCCGGAGGTCTCACCCATGTTGCCGAAGACCATCGCCTGCACGTTCACGGCGGTGCCGAGGTCGTCGGCGATCTTCTCCATGCGGCGGTAGTCGATCGCGCGGCGGTTGTTCCAGCTGCGGAACACCGCCTCGATCGCGAGGTGCAGCTGCAGCGTCACGTCCTGCGGGAACGCGACCTTGCCGTCCACCACGAGCTGCGGGAACCCATCGGCGGCCACCTGCTCGGCCACGATGTCCTTGAAGACGTCCACGAGCGAGCGCATGTCCGCGGCGGAGAGCTCGGTGTCCTGGGTCACGCCACGGTCGTGCTTCATCTTGGTGATGGCGTTCTCGAACTCGTCGCCCTCCACATCCAGCACGACCTTGCTGAACATCTGGATGAAGCGGCGGTAGCTGTCCCAGGCGAAGCGCTCGTTGCCGCTCTTGGCGATGAGCCCCTGGACGGAGCGGTCGTTCAGACCGAGGTTGAGCACGGTGTCCATCATGCCCGGCATCGAGAACGCGGAGCCGGAGCGCACGGACACGAGGAGCGGATCGCTCTCGTCGCCGAGCTTCTTGCCCATCTTCGCTTCGAGACTCGCCACGTTGCTGGCGATGTCGTCTGTGAGGCCCGCGGGAAACGCGGGGGGCGTTGCGTGGTAGTACTCCATGCAGGTCTGGCACGTGATCGTGAATCCGGGCGGGACCGGGAGTCCCATGTTGGCCATCTCGGCCAGATTGGCGCCCTTACCACCGAGGATGAACTTCATGCTCTTGTCACCCTCGGTCTGACCGCCGCC
>CAZSUO010000287.1:0-1870 GCA_964610065.1 uncultured Coriobacteriaceae bacterium
GATCGCGACCCTTGCACGGCAGATGCTTCTTGCGGCGCGTGTCGAGCGCGATGGGGACCAGGCCCGGCTTGTGGTGCGCATGCGCCTCTGGCGCATCCACTCCACGAGCCGTGGTGAGATCGAGGACGAACTGCACCGGGTGCTCGGCGCCGCTGAAGGGAGTGCGTGATCGTGGAGATCATCATGACGTGGGTGACGCTGTTCCTCTACGCAGGCGCAACTGCCCTGTCGGCGATCGGCGTCGTCTTTGGTAAGGACAAGCTCATAGGCAGGGCGGTGCTCATCGCGGCTGTCGGTCTGGTGGCGCAGACGGCATCTCTCGGCTTCCGGTGGGCGCGGGTCGGCCACGGACCGTACCTCGGCTTCTATGAGGTTGCAGCGGCGCTCGTGCTCTTCGTGGTGGCCACGTTCGTCTTCGTGGCGTGGCGACAGCCACGGCTTGCCAGCGCGGGCATCGGCGTGATGCCGGTAGCGCTCCTGCTGCTGGGGGGCGCGATGCTGGCGCAGGGCACAGAGGTGCCGATGACCGGCAAGCTCACGAGCTTCTGGCTCGCGATACACGTCATCTTCGCGAACCTCGCGTTCGGTGCTTTTGTGGTCTCGTTCGGTCTTGCTATCGCCTACATCGTTCGGGAGAGATCAGGTTCTGGAGCATGGGCGAAGCGTTTTCAGAGACTCCCGGCGCAGGACGCGCTTGAGAACCTGACCGTCCGGTACGTACTGGTCGGGTTCTTCTTCTGGGGAATCATGATCGTCACCGGCGCCATCTGGGCCAACGAGGCCTGGGGCCGCTACTGGGGTTGGGACCCCGTCGAAACGTGGAGCCTGATTGTCTGGATCATCTACGCCGTGTATCTTCACCTACACTACCCGCTCAGGTGGCACGGCCAGCGTCTTGCCTGGGTGGCGATACTCGCAATGCCACTCTCGCTGTTCACGCTCATCGGGATCCCCGCGGTGTTCAACACGACGCATGCCGGCATCGGCGGCCTCGGTAAGGATCTGTGATAGTGCCCTGACTCCGGCTGGGCGATACCCTGCACTGCGTGTATCGCGGTGTCATGTATCGCAGTGAGTGGGGTGTGACAGGTGGGAGATGCGGGAGATCGAGTGGTGTGGCTTCTCTTGATCAGCGAGAACTTCATCCGCGGTGATCGGAATCCCGACGGTCTTCGACACGATCCACGCGGGCTACATCGGTGGAGTCGAAGGCCAGATCCAGTAGCGAAGGTTACGGTTTTCGCATCCGACGGAGACCTCGCGAAGTTATCCGTATTCGGGGATGCGCCCGCGGCACAGTCCGGATATGGCGCCGTCTGTCCGGAGAGCACTGCCGAGCATGATGTATAGAGCGGGCCGGAATCTCCGGCCCGCTCTGTTTTTTGGGCGCGATGCCCACGGGGTCGCATCAGCATGCACATCGGATCCCGCGTGTGATGGCTTCGGGCGCCAACTGTCCCCCGGAAAGTCACGAACCGCAGGATGTCGATAAGCCTGTGAGCAGGCGTTTTCTGGGTGATTTCGCGGGGCACGCGACTTCGAGGGCCGGCAAACAAGTTGTGGACATGTCGCATGATAAGCGTATATTAACGAAGGTGAGCGCTCCTGTTGGGAGGGGCGCTGCCTGTCGTCGAGAGCAGGGAGGTACGGTATGAGTAGTAGGCATGGGCCGTTTCGACGCGCCGCTTTGGTCGGGGCGCTCGTAACGGGGTTGGTCTTCGCGATGAGTGCGACAGCACTCGCCGCGCAGGTGCCAGTTCTGCCATCCACGATCACACCAGCAGTGATGGCAGTCGCACAGACCGGCCCGGTTATGGTACCCGTCCAGGGCGCTGACCGCGTCGCGACAGCCATAGAAGCGTCGAAGCTC
>CAZSUO010000288.1:0-1855 GCA_964610065.1 uncultured Coriobacteriaceae bacterium
GTGGAGGACATCTTCGCGGAACTCGACGAGCGCGCGTCGCCGGACGTGCCCATGCACGTCGCGCACCGGGGCGCGGATGGGTATCCCTACGGTCCTCTGTGGAACTTCGGCGTGACGTTCGAGGGGCTCTCGGTCACGGTCCACGGCGGCGTGCTCTACCATGCCGGCGCGGCGCTTGTGCGCGCGGAGCCGTTGGGAGCGGATATAGCCAGCCTTGCGGATGACGACCTGGTCTGCCTGATCGTCAACGATGGAGGCGGGATCGGCGTCGCGACGCGCTCCAGCATGGACGACAGCGACGGCGACTTCGTGCGCGTGCTCTTCAAGGCGTCCGTGAGCGGCGGGGTCGCGGGCATCGGCAAGTGGTACGGCGCCCCGTCCGACCTCGGCGCGAAGGGGGCCTACTGACATGCCCTGGCAGTTCGAGGAGTGGCGCGTGTTCAAGTGGATGGGCGGCAACGCCGCGCGGCTGCTGGTCGTGGCGGGCTCCATCGCCGCGGGCGCGCTGGTCTGGTGGCTGCGGCCCGGCGGTGGCCGCTACTTCACGATGCGCGACGCGGCGGAGATCTCCGGCGCCATCATCGAGCGGCGTATGGCGCGGGTGAATCATCTCGGATACTACGACGAGCCGGGGGAGGAACTGCCCAGGTACGGGGGCGTCTGGAACTACTTCGCCTCCACCAATGGCAGCTTCTGGACCAACGCCCTGGCGCGCTACGCCATGCACGACTACTTCGACGCCGTGGAGGAGGATGTCGCCACGATCTACAGTCTGACCGGCATGCCCTATCTCACCATCTCGCCCTACGACCTTGGAGAGCGAGCCTGGGTCGATCTCGACGACGCCGGCGGATTCATGCCGGCCTACGACGGCATGCCTCTGTGGGACGTGGCCGGCGTCCACGGCGGCACGAACCACCCCTACGCCATGCAGCGCGACTGGTACACCGCCAACGTCCACGACCATGCCGACGGGCAGTGGATTCCGCGGCTGGCGATCGGCGACGCGGCGCGCAGCTACGTCCAGACCAGCACGGTGCATGTGATCGGGCGCGCGCTCTCGGCCTGCCGCTGGACGGTGGAATACGATGGCTGGCCGAAGCACTTCGGCATCGCGGGCGAAGGGGGCCTGGTCAACGGCGAAGACGACGTGGCGCTGCTCTGGAGCTACATCGCCGAGGGCGACGAGACGGACACCTATTCCGACCTGCTGGCCCTGGCGATCGTCGGGATGGCGGCTGACGAGCCCGAGATATACATCAGCCCCGTGACCGAGACCCTGGAGCAGATGCTCGCGGCGCTCGACTACGCGACGATCGACGAGCATTACGCGCGCATCACGCTCTACGAGAACTCCGTCAACGACTCGCCGAGGGTGCGCCAGGTGCGTCTCGACGAGTGGGTGGGAGGAGAAGTCAATGGCACGGTGGCGAACGGGACCAACTACACGGCCTACTGTACCGGAGGCATCGAGACCAGCTACTACGCGCGGGCCGGCTCGTTCTTCCACACGGACTACGGGCAGGAAATGCCCGGCGTGCTGCTCGGCGCGCCGTGCGGCCGGTGGCAGGCCTGCGACTTTTACGGCACGGAGGAGAAGGACAACGCCTACGTGCTGGGGAACCGCGTGATCGCATGGGACGGGCGGTTCCCTGATGCCGCCTGGTTGTCGTTCCTTCCCGAAGCACCGGAACCCCGCACGCTGTCGGTAGCCACCAACTACTATTTCGGCTGGCAGTCGATCGACACCAACCGCGCGATCGTGATCGACTGGCGCTTCACCTGCCTGACGAACCGGGAGGCGTTCTGGTGAGCGGAGACGCACCACGAAGGACACGAAGGGCGCGAAGAGGCT
>CAZSUO010000289.1:0-992 GCA_964610065.1 uncultured Coriobacteriaceae bacterium
TGTTTTGTTTCACAGTGATTGGCACAGATCGGGCTCGATCTTAAGCAACAGGTTGCGCCTCCCGCAGCGGCAGCGTCAACTGCCGAAGTCTCAGGTTTTCCTCCCGGCGGCGATGGCGCGCCTGGGCCAACTTCAACCGCCGCTCCTCGTGTAACTTCGCCGGGTCCCCACGGTAGTAGTCCGTCGGGCGCAGATACCCCAGGGCGCTGTGCAGCCGATCCTCGTTATACCAACGCACCACCCGCCCGATCACCTCCCGCGCCTGGGCCAGCCACTCCAGATCCTCCCCGTCCAGCGCCTCCCGCAGCGTGCGGTTCGCCCGCTCCATCAGACCGTTTTCCTCCGGACAGTGCGGACGAATCCGGTTGTGCGTCAGATCGTGTTCGCGCAGCACCCCGCGAAACTCCGACGACACATACCCGCTCCCGTTGTCCGAGCGGATCTCCGGCTTCACCCGCGCCTTGCCTTCCGCGTCCAGCCCCAGCGTCTCCAGCGCCGCCTGCGCCTCCACCGACAGCGTCTTTCCGTCCATCGACAGCAGCAGCGCCCAGTGAACAATGTAGCGCGAATACTCGTCAATAAAGGCCAGAAAGTAATACGTCGCGTCCCCCACTTTCACATACATCAGATCGGTTGCCCACCGCTCGTTCGGACGGCTCGCCTTCTCCTCCTTCGTCCGATAGCGTTTCTCCCGGCCCCGCCACTGGCACATCAGATCCCGCTCCCGCAACACCCGATACACCGTCGACGAACTCACGCACGCCACGTCCTCGTCGACCATTCTCCAGGCCAGCTCCCGATGCCGAATCTCGGCGTGCTTGCGCGCGTAGGCCACAATCGCCTCCCGCTCCCCGGCGAGCACCTCGTAGACCGACCCCGTCGCGGGAACCACCGGGGCGGCGTCGGGAACCCCTTCCTTCAAGGTCTTCCCCCGTTCCCGACGCCACCGGTAGTAACTCGAACGCGACACCCCCAGCGCCGCCAACACCCGG
>CAZSUO010000289.1:1002-1840 GCA_964610065.1 uncultured Coriobacteriaceae bacterium
CATCGATCCGTGATCCTCTAGTCCGTAAGAGTTTTTTTTAGATCCAGGTTCTCGGCTGTGATCTCCGCGACCACCGCCCGCATCCGCGTCAACTCGGCCCGCAAACGCTCCTCCTTCGCGCTCGGACGGTTCGCCCGACCGTCGAACACCGCCCCGGCCGACGACAGCAACTGCTTCTTCCAGGCGTAGAACTGCGTCGGGTTGATGCCCTCCCGCCGGCACAGATCCGACACCTCCACCCCGGCCTGCGATCCCTCCAGCACGATCCGCAACTTCTCCTCCGCCGTCCACTTCCGTCGATGAGAGTTTCCAGACATGGCACACACTCCTTTCCAGGGTCTTGCGTCTATCATCGGGAGACCGGACCTGTCACTCGATCTCTATCTTGCCCGGTGTGCCAATTCCTGTGAAGCAGTACACTGCACAATGTCCACCAGTCTGAATTCCCTCTGGGATGATTTCCGCGTCCGGCAGGACGAAGTGAGTTTTGTGGCCTTCTACGAAGCCACAAAACGCTTGGTATACACCGTCAGCCTGCGGGTTCTTCGGAACGAAGAGGACGCGGCAGATGCCACCCAAGCGGCGTACTGTCGGCTCTTGATCGCGGCGCGCGAGCCGGGGGGCGTCGATTCTGGAGATGTGAAGACACTCGTGGCGCGCTGTGCGTTCCGCGAGGCGGAAAGCCTGAAGAAACGACGGGATCGCCGTGGGAGGAGGGAACTCGCCATGGACCCACTTCCGGCCCATGTTTTCACAGGGCCTTCACCTGAGGAGGCTGCGGCCGCCCGCGAGTTGCACGATGAGCTCGATGCCCATTTCAATAATGGCGGGCAGGTTG
>CAZSUO010000290.1:0-1837 GCA_964610065.1 uncultured Coriobacteriaceae bacterium
AGGGCAAGTCGTGAGACAGGCTGAGTGAGCCAACCCCCAACTTTCCAGCGGCCCTACGCACCATGCGCAACTCCGCGGACGTCAGGTAGACCGCGCCATTCCCGCCGCTGCCACGCCATGTGTAGTTTCCGACCGTCTCACCGACCAGCCCTTGCGGGTTGTCATAAGCGCGGCGAACGGCCTCAACGCAGATGATGGGTATCACTGCCGGGATGGGCAGATAAACCGACTCGGCGGTAGTTACACTCACATCGCCCCACGCCCAACTGATCGAGGTGGAGGTCATCTCCGTTATGGCCTTGGTCGCCACCCCCGCTTGTGTCGCCTTGGTGCGTATCTCGATGGTCGCACCTACCCACAGGTCGGTATCCCGCGGGTCGGTGGCGCATGTGATGCTAGTCGTGTTGCTGGAGGCAGAAACCGCTACCTGCTCATCGCCCGGCCAGTCCATGCCTGCCGCTTCGCGCACGAAAGTCGATGCGTCCTCAAGCAGCTTCTCCACCCGGGCCATGTCAATGGCTGGTACGGATCCGCTGTAGCGGTCTTCGAAGTCGGGAATCGTGGCGAAGGCCGGTAGGCTCATCGGTCCCCCCTACGCCTTGTACTCGTTGGTGGCGAATGTGTGTCCGCTGACGTTGGTCTTGCACCAGAACGGCGCGGCGGACTTCCACTGCATCGGCATCACGTTCACTCCAGCCGTCATGTAGATGGAGTTGTCTACCACGGCTAAGTGGGCCTCCCACGCCGCCTTTAGCGCAGCGTCCGCGAGATAGGTGCGGCAGTTGGCTTTGGTTGGTTCGGCGGGTAGAGCCAACGTCACCAGAGCAGCGGCGAGCACCGCGTCACCCCGGCCACCGTGTTCGGTGGTAGAGGCGGCGTGTGCCTTCATAGCCGCGTCGATGGCGAGCGTGAGAGCAATCAGGGTGTCATCGTCGGTCGCGTCTGCGGTAGCGATGGCCGTTCCTGCTGCGTCATGGTAAGCCGTGGCGGCGACGTGCGTATTGAAGTCGCCCTTGAACTCGGTCGCGCGAAGACGATCAGTTTCATCGGTGGTCGGAGCAGCCGACGTTATGGTGGTCGCATCCGCGATCTTGTGGGTGATGAGCGCCGCGTATTGCAGCGTTTCAGTCGTCACGATAGGTGCCACCTCGGTCAGCAGGGTGTCAGCGGCCGGAGTGACCTTGACATAGGCCGTGGTGGAGGGGCTGTAGAGCGTCATCACGGGCGCTGCTGGGTAGGGCAATACACCCCGCACATAGCGGGCTGAAGGATCAGTCACCATAGCGGCCTCCTACGGTCGGATGAACGCGACGCCGGATCCGCCGCTTGTCATGGTGGTTACGGCCTTGCCGACAGTGACTTGCTCGTCATCCTCGGTCGCGTTGGTGTAGACCGTCGCTACCGTGCCGGTGGCAACATCACCGAGGTAGATTTCCTTGACGAGGTTGGCGGCGGCGGGAAGTGCGGCAGCCGTGGTGCCGTTCAGTGCGGCCGCTCCGTAAGCGTCGGCCGCTCCGGTGGCAGGCTCATAAAGGATACCCACTTCTTTGGTAGACCCAGCAGCCGCCTTGATGTAAGGAATGAGACCGTGTGCGCCCTGGGATGCCGCGGCCACCTCTGCGACGCCGAACGAATTGGTGCCCGTAGCGAGCGTGCAGATAGACACGCTGCCGGATGCTTCGCGGATGGTGAGATTACCGGCATGGTCCCCCGCCTTGACCGCGAGCACAACGCCCCAATCGGTCTTTGTGGTTGATACTGCCGTGGTGCCGTCTTCGGCGTGGGTGGCCTTGGTCTCCACGACGACCGTGTGCCCGCCGTTCGTGATGCCGATGAT
>CAZSUO010000291.1:0-1837 GCA_964610065.1 uncultured Coriobacteriaceae bacterium
TTGCTGAGGTGTCCCCGCCCGATGTCGCCCTCGTCGGCCGTGACGCGGCACACGTAGTCCGGGTGGGCCCGGACAAGATCCGCGTTCAGATTCACGAGCTCTCTGCGCATCTCCAGTGCATGCTCCTGGTCGACACAGAACACGATTGTCTTGCCGAACCGGTCCGACTCCTTGAGAAACTCGGTCAGGTGGCGAGCAAGAGCATGTGTCCTCGCCTCAAGCGCCACGACTTTCTCAAAGTCGGGCGTGCCGTACTCGCGATCAGGGACCTCACGCCCGTATCGGTCTAGCTGACCGTCGTCGGGACGCCATCCAGCGGCGTCCCAGGTTGTGACCACCCTGTGCACTCGATAGGGTGCCAGGAAACCGTCCTCGATTCCTTGACGCAGCGAGTAGGTGTAGATCGGACTGCCGAAATACTCATACGTATCGCGGTTGTCCTCACGCAGCGGAGTAGCGGTCATGCCGACCTGGGACGCGACACTGAAGTACTCAAGAATGCTACGCCAGTTGCTCTCATCAGATGCGCTGCCGCGGTGGCACTCGTCTACGATGACCAAGTCAAAGAAGTCCGGTGGGAACTCACGGAAGAGCCCCGGCCGTGACTCATCCTCAGCGATGGCCTGATAGATGGCGAAGTACATCTCACGGCTCATCACGACTTCGCCACTGCTGATCTTCGAGCGAGCATCGCCAAAGGCAGCGAACGCCTTGTCCTTCGGATCATCTACAAGGATGTTGCGATCGGCCAGGTATAGGATTCGGGGTCGCCGGTGCGCCGCCTCGCGGTTCCATTTCGCATTCCAGAGCTTCCAGCAGACCTGGAAAGCCACATGGGTCTTCCCAGTTCCGGTCGCCATCGTTAGCAGGACCCGCCGCTTGCCCTGGACGACAGCCTGCACCGTTCGATTCACCGCGAGCTCTTGGTAGTACCGCAGCGACCGAGACGGGTCGAAGTGGGTCGCTTGGAGAAGTGCTGTCTCGGTCGTCGAGTCCATCCCTTGAGCAGCTACGAGTCGCCGCCAGAGCTCCTCCGGTGATGGAAAGGTCTCCATCTCGGACTCCAGGCCGGTTGTGTAGTCGAACTCGACGATGCCATGGCCGTTCGTAGAGTAGGCAAAGAACAGTCCCAGAATCTCGGCGTACTCTTTGGCCTGGCCGAGTCCATCGCCCGGTCGGCGGTACTCCGGCTTCGCCTCCACGACAGCAATGGTGAGGTCCCGCCGGTAGCGCAGAAGATAGTCCGCCTTCTTGCCCTTGCCCCTGCGAGCGCCCTGGGCGAGCGGGTAAATCCGGCCATCGGTGAAGTACCGCTGCTCAGCAATCGCGTGCGGCGATTGGTCCCAGCCGGCGTTCTGCAGCTTCGGTACCACGTATCGGCGACAGGTGTCCGCCTCTGTGAGCGTCATCGCAACCTCCCACACCATGATAGGCGACCTTAAGGGCAGTGGGGGTGCAACCTGTGCCGAAGGACGCGCTACTCCCTACGCCGAAGTGCCTCCTCCAACTCTTCGTCGAACACGTGGCAGTAGATCTGCGTTGTTGACACGTTTGAGTGTCCGAGCGCCTTCTGCACGAGGATGAGGTTCTTCGTCTGACGCAATAGGCCCGTCGCGAACGTGTGTCTGAGCACGTGCGGGGTCACCCGCCGAGCCTCGGACACCCCAGCGCGCACTGCGTATCGCTTGACCGCCGAGCGCAGGTAACGTGTGAGAACCTGACCGCCATCGCGCGTACAGAACAGCCACTCGGATTGCGGCCTGCGCTCTAACCAGCGGCCGATCAGGTCGCGCAGGTCGTCCGAGATCCACAGGGTGCGGTCCTTTGCGCCCTTGCC
>CAZSUO010000292.1:0-1828 GCA_964610065.1 uncultured Coriobacteriaceae bacterium
CCGCGTAGTAGGTAGCCACCAGCCGCTCGCACTTGCGCACCCGCAGGTCGTGGATGGCCTGTGCGTCGGGTGTGGGTGCTGCCACGGCCTCAGCGGGCTCAGCCCCCGCCGGCGAGGTCACGACGACCTGTGCGCCCCAGATGACGGTCAGGACGAGGGCAATCCAGAGGATGACGCGCACCGGGCTTGTGGTCCTCATCAGACCTCACTCCCGAGGCGGCCACCGGGCCGCTCCTGCATCAGGCGCCGGAGCCTGTCGGTCTCTACCTCGCGGGCGACGCTCGAACGCACGACAACGCCGCCCTCGGGGACGATGAGGGTGTCGAACGAGCCGCCTGCGGGGACGCCGCGTGTGACGGCCTCCAGCGCCCGGCGGGTCTCCGGCCAGGGGCGTGCGCCGACGCTCTTGAGCAGGGCGTCGCGCTCCTGTGCCTGCCTCTCCAGCAGATCCCCGAGATACGCTGGCATGATCCTCGCCGCCCTCCGTACACGACAGAGGCCCTCCATGATGATCCGGAGGGCCGCCATGCAGCAGGTACGATGGTTGCGTCGACTCGTGGCCTTGAGAATATCATTGTGCTTGATGATTGTCAAGTCAGGTCCTCCTCGCACTGGTCTCTCCACTCACCCAGGGCGTCTTCGACGAGGGAGGAGACCTGCTTGAGCAGGCGGTTGCACTTGAGCGAGAGGTCACACTTGCGCGCGCTTGAGGCTGAGAGGACCTCCAGCGCCCCGGAGCCGGTGCGGCCATCGGCGCGGGCTTCAGGGCAGTAGAGGCGGTTCTCCTCCGGGGTGCCTGTGACGTAGTAGGGCAGCCGGCCATCGCTCAGGCCCTCAAGCCCCGCCATGATCTGGCAGAGCATCTGCAGGTTGGGGTCGAGGACGTAGGCGACATCGACCTCGAATTTCCTCGGCATGGACTCACACCTTCTTCGGATGCGCCCGCGGGGAGGGGCGGAGGGTGCGAGCGGTCGCCGTCCTCCGCCCCGTCCCCGGTCCGGGCAATTCTGCGTGCCCTGGTGCGTCCGTTGCGGCGTTGCTGCTGCTGCCACTGGTGCGGTCAGCGGCACGATAGCACATCTGCTCAGATTGTCAAACGGGCTTGACCATTGACAATCTCCGGCCCGGTGCTGTCGGGCGGGAGCAGGTGTTCCACGACGACGCGGGCCGACCGAAGGACCCTCTGCGCGCGGTCAAGCGTCCAGCCGCGGCGGGCGGCGAGCTTCGCCAGGTCCCGCCCGTTGACGTAGACGTTGAGCCACAGGGTCCGCTCATCTTCGTCGAGGAATGTGATGAGGTCCCCCTCGCGCAGTATGGGGACGAGCGGATCGGCGGGCGTCCTGCGGATGCGGTTGCCGCGGACACGCCGGACGATGAGCTTGCGGGCCTCGCGGATGCGGTCGGCGGGCAGCGTGTCAATGCCGCAGACGGCCCATCCCTGCCACAGGCACCAGTCGCCCCAGGTGAGGTCGGCGAGGATGTTGCGGGCGCGGATGCGGTCCTGCGCGGTGTCCTCGTAGGCCGCATACCAGTCGTCGAAGGACTGGTCGTCAGTGTGCAGGACATCGAGGTTCAGGGTGTCAGTTGCCATCGTCTACAGCACCTCCCGCTACAGTGTCAGATCAAGCCACGGCATGTTGCCGGTGCGATCGTGGATCCCGAGCCAGTGTTCGCAGCCGCCGATGCCGCGTTCGCCGAGGTGCAGTCGGCGGAAGCTACGGCCCGTCAGCGGACAGGTGCCAAGGTCGGTTGCAGGCACCGGGGCCGCGAAGAGGTCGAGCTGCGCGGCGCGGCCGGCGTTGACGACCTGCGGGCAGTAGCACAGGCC
>CAZSUO010000293.1:0-1828 GCA_964610065.1 uncultured Coriobacteriaceae bacterium
CGCCTGTGACCACATACGTACGACCCATGAGCCCACCCCTTGTCATCGAGATACCGCTTCGGGTATCGGTGCGTGCTGTGTATTTGTATCATATGTTACAAAGTCGCGCCAGGGGTATTGGGTCGAGAGACACGGCGGCGGGTCAGCTCGGTGTGGACTCCGTGCCTGCTACGCCTGCGGTGGCCTGGCGGCGCCGCCTCGACGCCCGACGAGCAGATGAACGACCGCGCCCGCGAGAAAGCCCACGGCCATATTGGACAGCATGGCGACGGCGACCGTTGCGCCAAGCGTGATCAGATCAGGACCGACCTTCACATGGCGAACGAACTTCACCAGCTCGATGCCCACCATGAACATCATCGCGCCGACGATCGCCGACGGGAACGCGGTGAAGACGCCCGCAATCGAGCCCGCGAAGAATAGCCCGAGCGTGATCTCGATGGCGCCTTCGATGAGGTTGGCGCCGGCGCTGCGCGCACCGTAGAAGTACTGTCCCACCAGGCCGCCGGCCCCGTGACACATCGGCATGCCGCCAAAGGCCGGCGCCACCAGGTTCATGACACCGTGGCTGTAGGCCAGCGTGCGCGGTGTCACCTTCTCCTCGGGCCAGTACGAGGTGATGAGCGCCGAAGTGGCGATGACCGCGTTTGCTGCGGTGAGCGGCACCTGGGCGAACCCGGCGCGCAGCAGGGAGTCCCACATCTCGGCGACGGTGAAGCTCGCGATTGTGGGGAGCCGGAACGCCACTGGGGCCAGGCCCTCGAAGCCCCCGGTGAAGACCATGATGCCGATTCCCAGGGCCATCAGGACGATGGAGGCCGGTGCGTACTTGTTCCTTCGCAGAGTGAGCACGATCACCACGCCGAGTGCGGCCAGCAGCCACGAGCTGGCGCTCAGGCGCAGCGCCTCGGTGGCGAGCATGATGCCGAGGGTGACCTGGATGCCCATCACCACCGGCGTGGGCGTGTTGCGCGCGATCCACGTGATCACGCCGGTGCCGGCGAGCAGCATCCACACGATGCCCATGCTCAGCCCGGACGCATGCACCATCGACGGCGACCAGTGCTGCGCGATGGCAACGACGGCGAGCGCCTTCATCGGCTCGATGGGCATCGGGAGGCGGTAGACGAGGCCGCTCACGATGTTCGCGAGCCCCATCATCACCAGGAAGCCTGCGGGGTCGAGACCGCATACGGCGATGTAGCCGATAGCAAGCGGCAGAAGCGTGCCGAAGTCGCCCATCGAGCCGGCGAATTCGTGCATGTCCAGCTTGATCGGCCGCCGCGCCGTCCCGGTCACCGGATCACCCCTCGCGAACAAGGACCCTCGCCCATCCTACGATAAGGGTGCACTTAGGGCTACGGATGGCGGTGTGTCCAAACACTCATGTTGGACTTGAGGTCTTCAGCGATCCGACCGGAAACTGCGACCGGTCGCCACACCTGGACTCGCGTCCTACCCGTTCACCTCGTCGGCTAGCGCCAGGATCTCACTGTTCTCAGGGATGTCGCTCATGCTGTGTCCGTAATGGACGAAACGCGCCACCCCCGCCTTGTCGATCAGGACCTGAGCCGGCATCCGCCCGAGCTTGAACAGATTGACCTCCTGGCCATACAGCTTGAGCACGCTGTGCCCGGGGTCGGGGATGCCGATGAACGGCAGCGACTCGGACTGCCAGTAGTCCCGGAAGGCCTTGGCGTCCTCGGGACCGACGACGACGATCGCAACGTCGCGCTTCACGAACTCAGAGTGGTCATCGCGCAACTGCGCCATGTGCCGGCGGCAGAACGGTCAAGCGAACGTACGGTTGAAGACCAGAAGGACGTTC
>CAZSUO010000294.1:0-1824 GCA_964610065.1 uncultured Coriobacteriaceae bacterium
GTGTCCAACAACATCTACTTCACCGCACTCCTGGACACGGCGGTCTGGGGAGCGGAGCTCGCCGTGGCGTTGGCGGGCGTCGAGGGGCGGGGGCGCATCTACATCGTGGAGCCAACGGGGCCGTTCGAGGATGACCCGAATGTCACCAACAAGCGATTCCCCGGCAACCCTACGCAGTCGTACCGGACCCGCGAGCCGCTGCGGGTCATTTCCGAGGTGGAAGACTGGGAGGGGCACAGTCCCGAGGTGCTCCAGGGGATGCTGGACCATCTTGCGCACCTGCGCGAGCAGGGGCTCGACGTCATCGAGGACTAGGCAGGGGTGACATGCACGACGACCGTGTGCGGCCGAAGCGCGTGATCGTGAACGACCTCATGCAACAGGGGTATGAGTACGTGTTGGCCGAGCCGCCGGGCGGCGGATTCGACCCTCGCTTCGAGCCGGAGTTGACGCCCGAGGAGATGCTTCGCCTCGGCGTGTTCGGCGGCAAGTACCTCACCGACTGCCGGGACGAGTTCCCCGACTCCTGGTTCGACGGCGCCAAGCTCTCACACGAGCGACACGTGCCGGAGCTCAACTACTTCGGCGTCAATGCGAGCCTGCCGCTTTCCGAGTGGCGCGAACGCGGGTGGATCCACCCCGATGATCCGCGCGGCTGGTTCCAGTGGTACTGCCGGTACTGGATGGGCCGGCGACTACCGGGAGAGGACGAGCGTCAGATCGGGCGGTGGCGCGCGTTCCGTCGGCACGCGGGGCAGGTGCGCGCCAACTGCCTGCCGGGCGACGAGTCCTGCCGGCCCAAACAGCGGCAGGCCCTGCTGAACTGGGCCTACGACAGCCGTCGGCTGTAGCCGACGTCCGGACGCGCGGACGGCGCGACATGCGTTTCCAGAGTGAGGGAGGATATCGTGGCCGAGCACCGCGTGTTCGCGATGGATTTCGCGAAGGTCTATCCGCTGTACGTGAAGAAGGCGGAGCGGAAGGGTCGCACCCGGGAGGAGGTCGACCAGATCATCTGCTGGCTGACGGGATACGACGCTGACGGGTTGCGGCAGCAGATCGACCAGGGCAATGATGTCGCGACGTTCTTCGCACAGGCGCCGGCTATCAATCCCGATAGCGCACTGATCACCGGAGTCGTATGTGGTGTGCGCGTCGAGGAAGTCGAGGACCCCTTGATGCGCAAGATCCGCTATCTGGACAAGCTGATCGACGAACTCGCTCGCGGGAAGTCCATGGAGAAGATCCTGCGTCGACCGGTCGGCGAATCGTGAGATTCCACCTCGGCGCGATACCTGAAGAACCCGCGTTCGACCCGCGATCCGATGGCTGGCACGCACTGCGCGAGCCACGCGCGGGCGTCCTCATGCTCATCGCGGTGCCGCTTGGCATGCTGCTGGCCGTGGCGGTGGCACTCGCGTGGACCCGAGTGATCGTCTTCAGTCCGCCGCCAGACGCCTTTGCTCTCACGATCACACTGCCGGGGCTCATGGGCAGTGCGCTGGCGCTCCTCGCGTTCCTCGCCATCCATGAGGCGCTGCACGTGGTACCCGCGCTGGTAGCCGGTTCGTCCCGGCACGTCGTTGTCGGCTTCTGGCCCCGCTATGCCGCGCCGTACGTCGCGTACACCGGTGAGCTCTCGCGTGAGGTGCAGCTGGTCAGCGGCGCCCTGCCGTTGATCGTGCTCACCGTGGCGCCATTCGCCGTCGCATGGGTGGTCCCCGTGGCCGGACCGGTGATGGCGGCCCTGAGCATCGTGAACACGCTTGGCTCCGGGGCCGACCTCATCATGCTCACGCTCCTACTGAAGCAGGTGCCTGCGCG
>CAZSUO010000295.1:0-1824 GCA_964610065.1 uncultured Coriobacteriaceae bacterium
CTCGGTGAAGGGCCGGCTCAGATCCACTCCGCCGCCGGTGATGCCGTGGTCGCGAGCCCAGGTGCACAGCATCTCCCCCGAGCCGCTGCCGAGGTCGAGCACCCGTGTGCCGGGATTCAGGCGCAGGGCCAGGCCGAGGGTGGCGAGCTGTTCAGGCATGAAGGGGTTGTGGATGCGGTGCTCAGCCTCGGTGATGGTGAAGATGCGTGGGATGTCCATTGTCACTTCCTCGACCGGTCGCGCGTACACGATCCGGGACTCTCGTCCCGTCGCTTCACGTCCCGCAGGTGCTCGATTGTCTCGAGATCCATGTCGCCGAGGGCCACGAGCGCCGCGATCTGCTCAGCCATATCATAGTCGCCGCCGATCAGACGGGGATCCTCCCGAACGCCGCAAACGCACCGAGGGCGATGTGGGTCGCAGCTGAGACGTACCCGCCGATGCGCGGCAGACCGCCCCTCTGGAGCGCCGGCGCCAGACCCACGAAGACGCCTAGTACCCGACCGCCTGAACGCCATACTCGGCCTCCGCCGAACTGAACCCTTCATAGACAAGCTGGTCGATGAGGCCTTGGCGCGAGAACGACGTCATGTCGATGTAGCTCTGAGCCTTCTCGGCCGCCTCTTCGTTCCAGTCCGGATCTATCTGATCGACCGCAAACGTAGCCTCGTCCTCGCTGAACTCCTCGTAGACCAGCTGCTCGATAAGCCCCTTCCGGGAGAATCCGGCCATATCGAGGTAGCTCTGCGCCTTCTCGACGGCCTCCTGCTTCCAGTCTGGCGCGATCCGGTCGACTGCGAACGTGGCGTCAGCCTCGCTGAATCCCTCGTAGACCAGCTGATCGATGAGACCCTGACGGGAGAATCCCGCCAGGTCGAGGTAGCTCTCGCCCTTGGAAACCGCCTGTTGTTGGCCCATTGTCAGTGCGGGCTGTGTGGGCGCCGGTTCGGCCTCCGGTTCGGGCTCAACCGCCGGAGCCTCAGCATCGTCCTGCTCCGACTGCGAAGTGCTCTCCGAGACGGGAGGGGCAGACGCGGAGTCCTCTGGTTGACCGCCGCCGATCACGCTGCTGAGCACGCCCAGCCCGATCAGAACCGCGACGACGATGAACCAGGCGCGTCTGTAGATCGGCTTCTTGGCCACCGCGGCCGCGGGAGCGGCGGGCGTATCACCCGGCGCGAAGTGCTCGGTCCAGGCGGTTCCGTCCCAGTAGCGCTGCTGTCCGGGATTCTCCGGGTCCGGATACCAGCCGGCAGGCGTAGGCTCAGCCATGTGATGCACCTCTCTCATCTGCGGCGAATGGCGTGCCATTCATAAGTCGCACTGACCACACTGTACCACCCTCCACTGACATCAACCGGTGACGATCACCGCGCGTGAGGCTTGAAGTGGTGGTCGACCTCTTGCCTGACAACAGGCCACATCTTCACGATGTCCCCATCATCGAAGAAGACCTTGCCGTAGGAGTTGCCTGCATCGGTCTTGAGACTGGCGTACTTGCCGTCGAATCCGGTCATACCGAGCTCCCGTTCGCAGTACTCACGGAGCACTGAGAGATAGACCTCTCCCTCTTGTTCCAGCGCCAGGAACGCGCAGATCATCTGGTGGTTGTCTTGGTGGGGTCTGCCCGCCCAGAGTCCGATGCGACCGAGCTTCTTGAACTCGCCGTCGTCGGCGGACCCGGACCTGCGTCGTCCGTGCGCCGCACCACGCTGTGTGGTGCCCGCGTCGTACGCCCGATGACATGACGCGCAGATGAACGTGAACGTGTCCTCGATCGGCATGTGAGCGTCGATGATCTGTCGCTCGACGTCCTCGACATCG
>CAZSUO010000296.1:0-1824 GCA_964610065.1 uncultured Coriobacteriaceae bacterium
GCCGCCGCGCAGGTCCACGCGCGTTGTCCCGTCCTCGATGGCCGCGTTGCACTCGATCAGATGCGGGGTCGAGCGCCGCCCGAGAATGACCTTCGGAGGCCCCGGCGCCTGTGCCCGGTCGAACTCCGGCAGGTGGTAGAAGCCCGAGATCCGCTCGCGCCCGATCTGCGCGTAGCGCGAGACGACGAACCCCGGCCCGCGACCCTCGCTCGAGGTGTTCTCAGCGAAGTCGCCGTTGCCGAGGTGGATGCCGATATGCCCGTCGGGACCGGCGGCCCCGGCGTTGAAGCACACGATATCCCCCGGCACCGCGACCTGCTCGACGATCCGGGTCCCCCGCGCCCGCAGCTTGGCCTCCGTCTCCCTGGCGCTGCCGCCGAAGTAGCGCGCGCTCAGCGGCCCGTGGTCGGCCGTCTTCGCCGCCGCCTCACAGCACTCGCGGACGAACTCCGAGCAGCGGGCCACGTCGGTGAGTTCGAACTTGATCTTCCCGACGTAGTAGTTCCCGCGCCTGCCTGCCGCGAACAGCCCGCAGATCTCGCGGGCGATCCTCTCCACGTCACGGGTGGTTGCCATCGGTTCGCCTCCAGTGGTTGAGCGGGCGATCACCTGCCACATCGCCGGCGTCGCGTGCTGCCAGCTCCAGTAGTTCACCGCCGGCCAGGTGGCGGTCCCGGCCGCGAACTGCGCGATACTCTCCCCCGGTGCCGCCTGCGGGTAGGCCGCCCCCGTCGGCACGAGCGTCCCCACGTAGCGCCCCCACTGCGCACAGGCTGCGGCAAGCGTCGCGAGCGGGTCGCGGCCGTGCCAGTAGACCTGCGGCAGCCCGAGGTCACACGCGCCGAGGAACTCGCGCCAGGGGAAGTTCGGGTGATAGTCGGGGGACCAGAAGCTGCTCAGGCCGACGATAGTCCCGTCCGGGAGCGCCGCCCGCAGCGCCCTCATGTACGCCGTGGCCCGCGCCCCGTAGCCCTTGTACTCCGTCTCTGCGTTGACCACGAAGCCCGCGAACGGGTAGCGCGCGTAGATCTCCGCCGCCGCCCGGGCCTCCGCTGCCGCGTCGCTGCCGTAGGTGTAGGCCCACGCCCACGGCTCGATCCCCGCCGCGCGCAGGCGCGTGACGAGTTCGGAGATGCGCCCGACGTTGTAGGGCCGCACGCCGTCGGCAATCTTCACGAGCACATGCCCGAGGCCCGCCTTCTGCGCCCGGGTGACGATCGCGACGGCCTTGCCGCCCTCGCACTTCTCCACCTGCCAGATCCACATGCCCTTCCCGCGCATCGCCTCACTTCCCCTCGCTGTCGTCGCCGCAGTCGAAGACCTCCATGGTCATACCACCGTTGCCGATCGACTTGAGGGCCTGCGCGCCCCACGCCGCCGCCCAGATCGCGCCGACGGCCTCGCCCGACCACTCGCCCCAGCCGGCCCACGCCACCAGCCCGGTCGCAATCACCGCGAGGCCGATAGAGAGCAGTATCTTCGCGCCGCGCTGGTCCAGCTTGAGCCACTCGATGAGCAGCTGTGTGACCTCGCGCACGACAACGCCCGCGATGACCACGATCCCGAACGCCTGCGGGTCCATCAGGAACTCGAACATGAGCAGCCACCTCCACAATGTGCGTACATGCGAAGGGCCGCCGTCCGGAGACAGCGGCCCTGAGTGCCATACGACAGATCGCGCCCGCGGGTGTGTTACACGGCCCGCACGACCTTCACGCAGACGTCAGGCGGAGTAGCGCCACACTCGAAGTCGCCCGCCTCCGCCGCCTCCAGCCGGTAGACGCGCGCCCCGCCGCTGTCGCCGCGCTCGGACAGCCGCAGCGC
>CAZSUO010000297.1:0-1803 GCA_964610065.1 uncultured Coriobacteriaceae bacterium
TAGCCCGGATAATTCCCGTCGTTGCTGATTAGAAGTGGGGAACCCCCACGTAACTGGTTAAATGGATTTGCGAAGTCTACTTAGCCAGACGGAGGGGACCCCGTGACAGAGTGTATCACCCAACTCGCGCTGTTCGACCACCCGGAAAAGAGAATCGACATCGCATTCGACGCGCCGCTCTTGTCGAGCGACGGCGGGCTTCTCCTGCTGCGCCGCGCCGAGGCGGCCTCGCGGATCTGCGAGAAACTCGCCGCGCTGCTGCCCGACAACCGCGAAGCGGACCGCGTCGTGCACTCACGGCTCGAGCAGGTGATGCAGCGCGTCTTCATGATCGCGCTCGGCTACGAGGACTGCAACGACGCCGACAGCCTGCGCCACGACCCGCTCTTCAAGACTGTCTGCGACAGCACGCCCCGCGACGCGCACGGCCTCTCGTGCCAGTCCACGCTGTCGCGGCTCGAGAACCTCGTCGACGCCGAGACGGTGGTGCGCGCGCAGCGGCTCTTCGAGGACGCGTACGTCGCCGGCCTCCCGGCGGATACCGACGTCGTGGTGCTCGACATCGACTCGACCGCGGACGAGACGCACGGGCGCCAGCAGCTCGCCTTCTTCCACGGCTTCTACGACCACTACATCTACCACCCGCTGCTCGTCTTCGACGACGAGGGCCGCCTCGTCTCCTTCCGCCTGCGCGCCGGGAACACGCACGCGGCGCGGCTCGCACGGCCGCTGCTCGAGCGCGTCATCCGAAAGATCAAGGCGCGCTTCCCCGACTGCCAGGTCGTCGTGCGCGCCGACTCGGGCTTCTGCGTGCCGCGCATCCTGCGCTCGCTCGAGGCGCTGCACGCGGAGCTCGGCGACGTGGACTACGTGCTCGGCCTCGCCCGCAACGCGGTGCTCGAGCGCACGGCCGCGGACGCGCAGGCGATGGCGAAGGAGATCTTCGAGGCGATGGGCCGCAGGGCGCGCGTCTTCTCCGAATTCTTCTACGCGGCGAAGACGTGGGAGAACGAGCTGTGGGTCGTGGCCAAGGCCGAGCACAGCCGCCTCGGCAAGAACCCGCGCTTCGTCGTCTCCTCGCTGACCGACTTCCCGGCGCAGACGGTCTACCGCGCGTACTGCGGGCGCGGCGACTGCGAGAACCGGATCAAGGACTTCAAGAACGCGCTCGCGGCGGACCGGCTGTCGTGCTCGCGCTTCGTGGCGAACGCGTTTCGGATGTGCCTGCACGCGGCGGCGTACGTGCTGATGACCGCGGTGCGAAACCGCGCGGCCGAGGTGAGCCCGGAGCTCGGGCGCAAGCAATTCGACACGCTGCGGCTCAAGCTGCTCAAGGTCGGCGCGATGGTGAGCGAGTCGGTGCGGCGCATCCGCGTGCGGCTGCCGGCGGCGTACCCGCTCAAGCACGTCTTCACCGCGATGCTGCTCCCAGCGCCGACGTGACGACGATCATCTCTCGCTGAAAAACCGGGGGCCGATCACGAGACGCGAGGCCCAGGTACGTCTTCGGCGTGCCATACATGGCGTCGTCCGCCGCGATCCCGCCTCGAAATCGCCACAGACGGCCGCGATCTCGATCGCCGCGTGCGCATCTCGCAAAATCAGGTGATCACGCCGCCCCCATCGGAACGTGGCGCATTGTCCAGGCTAGAAGATCGCGGAGAGGAGCGTCGCGGTCGCGGCGCGCGGGGCGGCGCTGCAGCTCGAGGAGCCCGCGCTGATGCCTTGCTGCTCGACCGCGTCGGTGTCGGTCCCGGCGTCCGGCTCGGGCGGCGGCCCGGCGTCCGGGATCCCGCCGTCCGG
>CAZSUO010000298.1:0-1793 GCA_964610065.1 uncultured Coriobacteriaceae bacterium
GAGGCGGTATTCTCACAGCGTCCAGTCCTCGTCCTCGGTCTGCCCCAAGTAGCCCACGGCGCCGTAGGTATTGATGGAGAAGGCGCCCGTTCCGCGAGCGGCCGCCCGCTTGATGAACGCCTTCTCCGTCTTGGTCAGATACAGGCGGTCAGAAGCCGTCACTGCGTAGCTCACGCTGTAGTTGCCCACGGTCTCCTGCGTCACGCCTTCCGGTACGCGGAGGGCGCGAATGACCATAAGGGCCACAATGCCGGAGACGCCATCGGGAACATCTTCCAGAGCAGTGCGGGCCGTATCCACCCACTCCCGGCCAGCGAACGACCGGAGGATGGCGGACGCATCATCGAGCAGGGCTTCGACCTGTAGAAGGTCAAGACCGGACTGCATCTCAGGTGCGCGGGCAAGTACGTCAGTAAGGGTGGCAAGCGACGGCAGGCTCATGACCTATCCTTTGCTCTTGTGCTGCTTGGGGCGTGGCTCGGGAGCGGGCTCGATGTCAGGCTCGGGCTCGGGCTCAGGGGTGGGCCCGGGCTCCGGTTCAGGGGTGGGCTCGGGCTCCGGCTCGAGCTCGGCCCAGCCGGCGATTCGGAGAATCTGCTCGTCCTGGCTACCGCCCGGCACCGAAACCGGAGCGCCGGTCTGCGGATGTGCGAAGGTCGCCATGGCCTATACCCTCACGTATTCGATGTACGCGGTGGCGGTGAGGCCGGTCGAATCAGCTGAGGTGCAGGCCACGATGACATCGCCAGCAGCGAGCACCGGGAAGGCGTCGGCTGCGTCGCCGTTGGCGAAACCGTTGAGGGCCGTACCGGCAGCAGCGGCCATAGCGGCGGCGGTGAAGATCCCGGCGAGGTCGTGGGCGGCGGTCACGTTGGCCGCGCTACCGATGGTGAGGTTGGCCGCGCCCGTGCTGTTCGTGATGACGTACACGAAGCAGTTCGTGATGACGATCGGCACACCCTCGGGGTTGACGATGTGACCCACGCTCTGGCCGGCTGCGTGGTTGGCTTGGCCGACGATATCGAAGGAGCAGTAGCCCCTTTCATGGGTGGGATTGACCAGTGCCATGTAGCCCCTCCTTTGAGGGTCGAAAGGTTGCTAGACGCCGTAGTAGATCTCTACGGCGGTACCGTTGAGCGCGCTGGCGAGGTCAACGGTGTTCAGGTCAAGGACGGTTGTGCTGAAGGTCACGTTCGGGGCGACAGCCTCGCGGACGCCGTTCAGGGTGCAGAGGAGAACGCTGTCAGCGGCGAGCATGTCGGGGAGGCCGATGAGGTCACCAAAGCCGAGGGTCACGGTATCTTCGTCGTCGCCGCTGATCTTCCAGCCCACGCCGGTTATCGAGGTGACGGTGCGAAACGCCTTCGCGCCCGCTACCGTCGCCCCACCGTTGGGGGTGAGGGTCTCTGTGATGGCATTACCGGCGAGGTCCGTGCCGACCACAACGATGGTGCCGTTCGTGTCCTCAGACGCGTTCGTGATCGTCTGGGTGACGGTCACGTTCCGAGCGCAGTTGCCCGGCATAGTCGTGTTTGCCAGGACGTAGGCGCCCACCTTCATGTCAACCGACGCCACGAAGAAGTCAACGTCAGCCGTGGCCGCCTCAGCGGCGGTGAGGGCGTAGCGCGTACCGAAGAACTGCCGGGTCAGAAGGCCCGGAACGTCCGACTGCATGTTGCGCGCAGCCGGGACGTTGGGATTGAAGGGAAAGAAGCTCATGCCAGCCTCCTCTTAGGCGGTGAGGACGGCAAACGGGAACCGGGTCGCGTCCGTCGGGTTGACGTAGTTACGCG
>CAZSUO010000299.1:0-1788 GCA_964610065.1 uncultured Coriobacteriaceae bacterium
GGTGGCCGAGGGTGTCGCCACCGTGCGCATCACCGGCGTGAACGGACAGCGGTACCTCGGTGCCGGTCTCGCGGCGCCCGGCGTGAGGATCGAGGTGCATGGCACCGCCGGCAACGACACCGCGATGTTCATGGACGGCGCGGAGGTCGAGGTCTTCGGCAATGCGCAGGACGGCGTGGGCAACACCATGAGCGGCGGTCGCGTCATCGTCCACGGCGATGCCGGCGACGTGCTCGGCTACGGGATGCGCGGCGGCAAGGTGTTCGTGCGCGGCGACGTGGGTTACCGCGTGGGCATCCACATGAAGGCGTTCGAGAAACACGTGCCGATTCTCGTGTGCGGCGGCAAGGCGCGCGACTTCTTCGGCGAGTACATGGCTGGCGGGATGCTCGTGTTGCTCGGCATGAATGGTCGCGACGAGGCGCAGCCGATCGCGGGGTCGTTCCTGGGCGCCGGGATGCACGGTGGCGTGATGTACGTGCGTGGCACCGTCGAGCCCTGGCAGTGTGGCGCCGAGGTCGGCATCTCCGAGGCGGGGGAGGAGCATCTCTCCGGGCTGCGGCCGGTGATCGCGGAGTACGCGGCCGCGATGGACATGGACGCCGACGAGATCCTCGCGGCGCCGTTCACCCGCATCGCGCCGATGAGCCACCGTCCATACGCCAAGCTCTACGCCCCGATGTAGCTACTCCGAAAGGCCGTACCGCTCGTGGAACTCGGACTCCAGCATGTCGAAGCAGAGGTGGTCGCGGAAGCGGCCGCGCATGAACACGCACTCGCGCTCGCGGCCGGTCTGTACGAAGCCGATCGACGTGTAGAGATGCACCGCGCGCTCGTTCTCGGAACTGGCCTTGATCGCGATACGGTGCAGGCCGAGGCGGTCGAACCCGAAGCGCAGCAGCGTGACGATCGCGTCGCGGCCGAATCCGCGATTCTGGTCGGCCGCCGAGCCGATGAAGATGCCCACCTCGCCGGTGCGGTGCACGAGGTTCGTGGAGTCGAGCCCGACGATGCCGATGAAGCGGCCGTCCTCGGCGGCATGGACCTCGAAGCGGTATGCGGTGCCAGCGTTCCATTCGCGCTCGGTGAGCTCATAGTAGGAAACCTCCTGAGCGCGGGAGACCGGGATCTGGCCGGAGAGCATCCATTCGTTCACCGAGGGGTCGTTCAGCCACGCGCGCGCCTGTTCGGCGTTGCTCTCGTCGAATCGCGTGAGGTAGACGCTCGTGCCCTGGATCATGGTCGCTCCCTCCCCGGAGGTTTCCCGACACTGTCGCACAACCGCGGACCCGGCGTGAAGTGCCGTATCGCGTCGTTCTCGCAGCCGAAACACGGCCGAAACACACCGTCAGTACGCTTCATGTGAACCCTACCGATAGAAAGGATCCCGCCATGACCGCAGCGATGGACAAGGACTATGTGCTGAAGACCGTGGAGGAGCGGGGCACGCGCTTCATCCGCTTCTGGTTCACCGACGTGCTCGGCTTCCTCAAGAGCTTCGCCGTCACCGACAGCGAGCTCGAGGGCGCGTTCGAAGAGGGCATGGGCTTCGACGGCTCCTCGATCGACGGCTTCACCCGTATCGAAGAGTCCGACATGGTCGCGTTCCCCGATCCCGGGACCTTCACGATGCTGCCCTGGCGCACCAATGGCGGAGACAACGGCGGCACCGGCCGCATGTTCTGCGACGTGATGAACCCCGACGGCACGCCGTTCGAGGGCGATCCGCGCCACGCGCTCAAGCGGATGCTCGCAAAGGCCGCCGACATGGGCTACACGATGTATGTG
>CAZSUO010000300.1:0-1782 GCA_964610065.1 uncultured Coriobacteriaceae bacterium
GACGGCTCCTGCACGAGCGACCGGCTGCTCGAGCTCGACGCGAACCGCTGCAAGGACCCGGCTTACATGCTCGAGGCGCACGGATTCGACGTGTCGGAGTGGGAGCTCGTCACCGCCAAGAACAACGTGTGGAACGTGTTCAGCAAGGGCGACGACGGGCACGTGGTATCGACGCTCTACAGCTCAAAGATAACCGCACGGCCCCTGGTCCCGACGCTCGACCTGAACGCGCTCGTGGCGGCACTGTGCGGCGTTGAGCCCGTCACCGTGGACGCCCCGCCAGCGTCAGGCGACAAGCTGCTCGAGGTCGACCTGTTCGACATGCACTGGGGAGTCGCGTACCTCGACCACTACCGGCCGACGCTCGCCCGGGTGTTGTCGCTCCTCGACGCGACGGATGCGCGCGAGCTCCTGCTGCCGGTCGGCTCTGACTGGTTCCACAACGACAACTTCCGCGCCACCACCGCGAAGGGCACGCCGATCGCCGACATGGACTTCATCCGCGCCTGGGCCGACGCGCTGGCGTTCGTGAGCGAGATCGTGCTGCACGCGCTCGGAGCGGGGATGCGCGTCTGCGTGGTGTACGTGAAGGGCAACCACGACGAGAGCATGTCGTGGGCGTTCGTGCAGCTTCTCCGGGAGCGGTTCCCGCAGGTGGTCGTCGACGATGACATCCAGGAGCGGAAGCTGCACACGTTCGGCGAGGTTGCCATCGGGCTCACGCACGGCGACAAGGGCGGACGCGACCTCGACCGCGCGTTCCTGGCCGAGTTCCGCGAGTTCGCCGCGGCGCGCGTCAAGGAGATCCACGGCGGCCATATCCACCACGAGGTCACCGACGACCGCTACGGCGTCATGGTGCGCAGGCTCCCGACCGCGGGCAAGGTCGACCAGTGGAGCCGCGACCTGGGCTACGTGGGCGCCTGTCGCCGCTTCGCCGCGTTCGTGTACTCGCCGGACAGCCTGGAAGCGATCCACTACCTGTGACGCGTGTGCGAGACTGACCGCAGGGATTCGGCCTGGTAACGTCACGGGCGGCCAGGACACAAAGACCCGCCAAGCCTCTCAGCGATGCTCACTCGGCGGGTCATCCTTTGCCCGGTGACGCCGGGCGCATCGTGAGTCGAGCGGCCCCCCGCACCGAACACACCCTGGCGCATAGCGCGCGAGCGGGAGAGGGCCGCTTCACCATCGAGAGGAGCGACCGTGACCTGTCCCGAGTGCGGCACTACCTACGGCAGCGGCTGCTCCTGCCCGATCTGCGGCGCAGGCGGGACTTGAGGCTAGTCACGTGCCGCGTGACGGCGATCAGAGCATGGACATCGTGATGACGCGAATGACCCACCGGAATAGCTACTTGCATGCCGTCACCCCCATGGTGTACAGTGTCACTATTCCCGAGGGGGAACACCACTAAACCAGCCACAAGGGGGTGTTCGCGTGGATCAGTATCTAGTATCACAGCGACAGGCCGTGGGCATGTTGAGGCGGTGTGGATTGTCACGCCGCGGCGCCTATTACCGCCTCACCACTATCCCCAGCCGCATGCTGGTGGATAGCAAAGTGTTCTCACGTGTGGATGTCGAGCTCCTGTGCGAGAAGGTCGCGCAGGGGCTCGTCGCGTCTGACGAGGAGGCACCATGCGCACGCTGATCGAATCCGCCAAGCTCGCGCTCATCTGTTCGGCCGTCTACGCCTCGGTGTACCTCGTCGGGCTGGCGGTGGCGCCGTGATGCAGACCGCGCTCGACTTCGACCCGCCGCACCTCGAGTCGCCGACCAA
>CAZSUO010000301.1:0-1776 GCA_964610065.1 uncultured Coriobacteriaceae bacterium
GTGTCGAGCTCGTCGTCGGCGGCGATCACACGCTCGGCGAGATCGATGTCGCCCTCCACGAGCGAGACGGTGGCGTCGCGCGACATCTCGATCACCCGACGGCCGATATCCACTACCTCGGCTTTGATGGCTTTGAGTTCGTTCCGGTAGCTTTCGCGCATGGCGATCGTCGTCTCCTTATCGGGCCGCTGTCAGCGTGCCGACAGTATAGCCGTCATCCGTGCCCGAACGTGTGACACGTCGGTTACACACTCTGTACCCGGCCGGACCGCGCAACCGCCCCCACGCCACCTGCCGCTCGCCGTGACGTGGCCGCCTACCCGAACCGGCCGGTGATGTAGTCCTCGGTCCGCCTGTCGTGCGGGCTGGTGAATATCTCGGCAGTGCGACCGAACTCGATGAGCTCCGCCGGCTCGCCCTGCCGCTCCTGCAGGAAGAACGCGGTCTCATCCGAGACACGCGCCGCCTGCTGCATGTTATGCGTGACGATGATGATCGTGACCGAGCTCTTCAGCTCGGCCATGAGGTCCTCGACCTTCTGCACGCTCGTGGGATCGATGGCCGAGCACGGCTCGTCCATCAGGAGCACGTCGGGCTGGACCGCAAGCACGCGCGCGATGCACAGACGCTGCTGCTGCCCGCCGGAGAGTGTGAGACCGCCGCGCCCCATGATGTCCTTGACCTCTTTCCAGAGGTTCGCGCGAACGAGCGCCTGCTCCACGATGCCGTCGAGCTCTTCCTTCTTCTTCACGCCATGGAGCCGCGGGCCGAACGCAACGTTGTCGTAGATGGACATCGGGAACGGGTTCGGCTGCTGGAAGATCATGCCCACGCGACGGCGCAGATCGACAGGGTCGACACCCGTGCCGTAGATGTCGGCCCCGTCGAGCGTGATGTGGCCTTCGATCCGCGTGCCGGGGATAAGATCGTTCATCCGGTTGAGACACCGCAGGAACGTCGACTTCCCGCATCCCGAGGGGCCGATGAATGCCGTCACCGCGTTCTCGGCGACATCGATGGTGATGCCGGTGAGCGCGTGGAAGTCCCCGTAGTAGAAGTCGAGGCCGCGGACGCTGAACTTCGCGGCGCCTGCGGGTGCACCCGGCTGAACCGGTGCCGGCGTTGTCATCATCCCTTGAGCCTCCTGTTCCGGGCGGCGAGCCACCTGGCGGACACATTGAAGATAAGGATCATCACCATGAGCAGGAGCGCGGTACCGTACGCCGCGTCCATATTGATGCCCTCCATGGCAAGCGTATACAGATGCACGGTCATCGAACGACCGGGATCCAGCGGTGATATCGGCGTGTAGATCTCCGTGGCCGCCGTATCGTTAAAAACCGCCGTCTCACCTACGGCACGACCCATCGCCAGGATCAGTCCGGTGAGGATACGCGGCATCGCCGACGGAAGCACGATCTTGCTCACCGTCTGCCACTTGCTCGCACCAAGACCGTAGCTGCCCCACCGGATGAAGCGAGGCACGGCGCGGATGGCCTCCTCGGTGGCGCGCATGACGATCGGCAGCATCAGGAACGACAGCGCCAGTGCGCCCGAGAGCACGGAGAAACCGAGTCCCATGACTTCGTAGAAGAGCGCGAAGCCGAAGAGGCCCATGACGATCGAGGGAACGCTCGCGAGTGTGTCGGCGGCGAATCTGATCGTGTTCACAAGCCGTCCCTGCACGGCGTATTCGGCGAGGTAGACGGCCGCGAGCACGGCGATCGGCGTGACGATGAGCATCGCCAGCCCGGTGACGTAGATCGTCGCCACGAT
>CAZSUO010000302.1:0-1772 GCA_964610065.1 uncultured Coriobacteriaceae bacterium
GCCCACTGGCACACCCCGCGTCCCTCCGTACCGCAACCCCTATCTCTCGGCCGAGTCCACATCTACGGCCGATGTGGCGGTTGTCTGGGAGCCCGACGCGGCGTTCGACGGATGGGCGGCGGTCACGGTGTTCTCGACAGCGCTCGAGGACGGGCGATGGGTGGTCGTCGACGCCCTTGAGACAACGGCCGCACCGGAGCCGCTGCTTCCTGAAGCAAACTGAATCCGTTACTCGATAACGGCAGCATCCCGCTATAATCCTCAGGGTTACCACGAAATCGGGGTTATTCGTTCGACAGCTCGTAAAGGTGCGCTAATATGGATGAACATCAGTCTTCAGTAACGGGGGATGAGGGGATGTCCGATTCACGGACCGCGCCCGAGGCGACGCTGTATCGCCTGTCGCTGTATCACTGCTATCTGGGAGAGTTGCTGCGTGTGGGCGCGCCAGGTCGCATCACCTCTCGGCAGATCGCCGAGGAACTCAGCATCAAGGAGGAGACGGTCCGACGCGACATCTCCTTCGTCGGCGACATAGGGCGACCGGGCGCCGGGTACGACCCCGTCGTGCTCTACACGGAGTTCACGCGTTTCCTCGGACTCTCCGAGGAGTACCCGGTGGTCAAGGTCGGCACCGCGAGCATGCTCGAGGCGCTGCAGGTGGTCTTCCCCTCGGAGCAGTACGGGATGAAGCCCGTGGCGTACTTCTCGGAGCTACCGGAAGACGCGGGAACGGAGGTGGGCGGCATCCCTGTCCGTCACCTCACGGACATCCCCCGCCTCGATCGCGCGCTGGATGCCAGCGTGGCGCTCATCGCCTGTTCACCCGGATGGGTGCAGATCACGCTTGACCTGCTGTCCAACGCTGGCATCGCCGGCGTGCTGTTGCTCACGCCAATCATCCGGCTGCGCAAGCCCGAGGGCATGAATGTGACGCAACTGAGGATGCCGTGCGAGCTGAAGAGCCTTGCGTGTCGCTGTCAGGTTCCCGCCGGGACCGTGGGCGCGAGGTAGCGCATGCCGCGCGCGGAGCACATGGCGCCAAGACGCGTCGGGCTCGTACTGGTGTGCGGCCTGCTGCTGGGGGCGCTCGCGCCCGGGCTCAGTGCCTGCGCGTCCTCTTCGTCCACTCCGGGCGGGACACCCGGGGTCGACATCGCGCGTGCTCCCGCTGAGCCCGCGCCCTGGGATCTCAGTACGCCCGAGACCGCCGTACGGTCGTACCTCGACTGGGTGAGCTTCTCCTACCGCATGGCCAACTCCGAGATACCCACGGCAACGATGACGCCCGGTGAGTTCGTCCGTGTGGACGCGTACATCCAGCTCAACCGTACCGAAGGTAAGGCCCTCGAGCAGACTCTCGAGTCGATCGAGACCACACTGGTCTCAGAAGACACAACGAGCGCCATCGTCACGGCGCGGGAGACCTGGGCGTATCAGTACTTCTCGCTCGAGACGCTCGGCTACCTCACCGACGCCGCGAGGGAGAGCTACGAAACGACCTACACGCTCGTGCGGGAGCCACTCGGCTGGCTGGTGGATCGAGTGGAAGCGCGCGTGATCCCCTCGGACTGAGCGGCGACTTCACTCGTGCGTGGGTATGCGGTCGGCCGATCCAAGCTGCGCATCGGCGGCGCTCGGCGCGGTCTGATCGTCACCCCGCTATGGTATACTTCGCCGTTGTCTTTTCCGGGTGCGAGTGCGCCCGTTGTCTGGCCCAAGGAGGCCCGTATCCGATGTCGAAGCCGGACCTGATCCTGCTCCACGCGCCG
>CAZSUO010000303.1:0-1771 GCA_964610065.1 uncultured Coriobacteriaceae bacterium
GGGGACAGCGTCAGCCGAGCAAGGCAGCAACATGCCGGGAAGCCAACGAGCAGAGGAGTATGGGTGGGGATCTTGCCATTGGGATCAGAAACACAGCCGGTGAGTAGTTTTAGGGGGGAAAAGCGGGTACCTCGGAGTTGAGACCCAAACCGCATCAGCATGATGCGCATTGGACAACGAGGTACCCAATGAAGAGGATTACACTCGAGACGTCCTCACGGGAAGACGGCTGGATTTCAAAATTCGCTGAGGCGGTGCGCGGGCTTCAGGAGCGAGGCGAGGAACTTACGACGCAAACCGTCGCAGCCGAGGTGTCACGAGCGCTCGGGTGCGGGGCGCAGATGGCGCGGGCCGTTTTGGCGGCAAGCGACGCGATGTTGGAGTACGCGATGGGTGCGTACAGTGCGGACGAGGATTCCCTTGACGAGGAGGCGAGCGCGATCGCGGCGTCGCGACGGGCGTTTCGCCCACTCCTCGAGGCTCGTCTCCAAACGAGGATCGACAGGATCGACGAGGCGACGAAGGGCTGCGTACTTTGTCCGAAGTGTGACGAGACCGCGCAGTCGTGCGGACGGCCGGAGCGGACGTGGCTGAGCTCATTCGGCCCGCTGAGGCAGCGGCGACGCTTCTCGCAGTGCAAGGATCCGACGCACACGGAGGGCCGCTTTGCGGCGCAGGAGAAGCTGCTTCTGCCCGAGGGTCCGTACACGGCGCCACTCGAAGAGGCGATCGCGATGATGGCGACGACCGTGACGCACGATATGGCGCGGCAGCTTCTCGGCCATCTCATGGGCGTGGACATCAGCGAGCACGCGGTGCAGGACGCGGTGGAGCGGCGCGGACGCGGCGTGATCGTGCTCGACGGCGAGGAGGCTTCAGCGCTGCGACCCTTCGATGACGAGGGCTTCCCGCGCGAGGCGCCGCGCCCCTCGGACAGCGCGACCGAGGCGCCGGCGGTAGCGTACATGGAGATCGACGGCGTGCTCCCGATGACGCGCGAGCTGGACGAGGCGCGGAGCGTTCCAGTGAAAGGCGCGAGGGGCGGCAAGGGGCGCCGCTACAAGCTGATCGGCCGCGAGGTGAAGAACGCCGTACTGTACACGGACGCGGACTGCGCAGAGGAAAGCGAGGGACGCGGCTGCATCCTCCGCAAGCGCTACGTCTCACACCTGGGGAACTGGAACAACTTCTCCCTCGCGCTCTGGGTCGCCATGCGGAAGCTGCGCTTCGACGAAGCCGGGCGTCTCGTCATATTGAGCGATGGCGCGGAGTGGATCCGGAGCCTCGCCGAGGCGCTGCCCGTGAAGGCGTTCCTCATTCTGGACCTGTACCACGCGCTGCACCGCGTCTGGGAGGTCGGCCGCGCGGTCTACGGCGAGCACACGCCCGAATGCGAGACGTGGTCCCGCGAGCAATCGCGGCGCATCGAAGCGGGACGCGTGGACGACGTCATCGAGACTCTAGGCTTCCTCCTGCCGAACGCCGGGCGGGGTGCGGAAAAGGTCGAGGCGCTCATCACGTACTTCACCAACAACCGCAGCCGCATGGACTACCCGAGCTATTGCGAACAAGGTTTGCGCATCACGTCCGGCACCGTGGAGAGCGCCAACTACCACGTCACCGGCGCGCGCCTGAAGCTTCAGGGCATGCGCTGGTCCGAGGCCGGCGCCGCCGAAATGGCCGTCCTACGCGCAGACCTCTTCAACAACCGCTGGAGAGCGAGAACCAGACAACTACTCGCGGCCTGATCCCAATGACGGGAACCGCGCGC
>CAZSUO010000304.1:0-1771 GCA_964610065.1 uncultured Coriobacteriaceae bacterium
ATTGTAGCAGGGCGAAGCAGGTGCGTCACCGTGAAGATGGTGGACCGTGCCGACGTGAGAATTGCCAAAGCTAGTGCAAATCCGGTTGCACTGAGTCTGACAGGTCTTCGGACCTGTGCGCTCCGCCACCGTGCCCTATCCTCAGCCCGTGTCCGTCCGTCTCCGGGCCGGGATCGAGGAAAGGAGCCGCACAATGCCGGAGACTCCGTATCACTACTGCCACCTGTCGTTCGATGAGCGGTGCCGCATCCAGCAGCTGCTCAACATCAACATGCCCGTGAGCAAGATCGCACGGGAGCTTCACCGCAGCGTCTCGAGCGTCACGCGGGAGATCAAGCGCAACCGCCGCGACGACTGCTTCAGCAACGCCCCGTCCATCGTCGCGCGGCCGTGCGCCCACTTCCGCACCTGCACGCTCAGGGGACTCTGCGGCAGGTGCTCGGCCAGACGCTGCGCGAACTGCCGGGAGGTGCGCTGCACGAGCGTCTGCGCGCACTTCGCGCCCGACGTGTGCACCACCACAGCCTCCTCCCCGTTCGTGTGCAACGGATGCGCCTCGGTCTCAGGGTGCCGCAGGCATCGCTACCGCTATGACGCCAAGGCCGCACAGGCGGCGTCAGAATCGCGGCTTTCGTGCTCACGCACAGGGATCGACACCACCTCTGCGGCGTTTGCCGCCATGATGGAGACCGCGCGTCCTTTGATCAAAGACCAGGGCCAGTCGATCGCACAGGTGTGGGCCACCCACAGAGCTTCGTTCCCGTGCTCGGAGCGGACCTTCTACCGTTACGTGGACCTCGGGTTCGGAGAGATGAAGAACCTCGACCTGGTCGCGAAGTGCCGCTACAAGCCGCGCCGGGGCAAGCGTCCGGCCGAGCGCTTCTTCGTGCCGGAGGGCCGGACCTACCCCGACTTCTGCGCGCTTGACGAGGAGCTGCGCCTCCAAGTGGTCGAGATCGACTGCGTGGAAGGGGTACGAAGCGATGCCACGGTGCTTCTCACGATGCTGTTCAAGCGGATCTCGTTCTTACTCGTCTTCGTGCTCGAGGAGCACACCCGTGCCTGCGTGACAGGCGTGCTCGACTCGCTCGAGTCGATCCTCGGCGAGGAGTTCTCACGCGCCTTCCCGCTCCTGCTCGCGGACCGCGGGCAGGAGTTCCAGGCCCCGCAGATGCTCGAGGCCGGCGGACGCACCCGTGTCTACTACTGCGATGCCGGACGCGCCGACCAGAAGGGCTCGATCGAGAACTGCCACCGTCTCGTGCGCAGGATCGTCCCGAAAGGGACATCGCTTGACGGTCTCACACGGCGCGACGCGGCGCTCATCACAAGCCACGTCAACTCGATGCCGCGCAAGTCGCTCGGCGGTGCGAGCCCGATGGACCTGGCGCGACACGTCTTGCCTGAAGGATTGCTGGAGGGGCTGGGCCTTGAGCGCATAGCACCCGACGAGGTGACACTCAAGCCCAGCCTCCTCCAACCACACTAAAGACCGCAGACACCCGGCCCTGCTCGATGGTACGAGACACACCGCGCATACCGCAGCCTTTGCACTCAGTCTGACAGATGCGCTGACAAAGGCTTATCGGCGCATGCCCCGATGACGGTGATCGAGCGGTCCAGGGCGCCCCCAGAGGCCTCCGAAGTCGCCTGGTCGGGCCTCAAGGCGCCCTCTCACCTGCGATTGTTTGCATTCAGTCAGGCAGACGGCCTGATCGAGCATCCTTTGCACTTCGGGTGTCAATCAACCCGAGAACGTGTAAGGCGAATG
>CAZSUO010000305.1:0-1771 GCA_964610065.1 uncultured Coriobacteriaceae bacterium
CATCCCGCCGTACGGGTCCGCGCACACCCAGTCCTGTTCGGGCGTCTTCCCGCCGCGCCAGTGCTTCCCTGCCGCCATGCGCGCCTCTGCCTGCTCCCTGAAGAGCTCGCGCAGGATACCCACCGTGTGATCGTCAAGCGGCACTACACGGACCTTCTGTGTCTTCGTCGTGCGGCGTACGGTCACCGTCTTCGCGCCTGTCTTCTCCTGCGTGACCGAGCGCCGTATTGTCGCCTCGGCCTGCTCGAGGTCGAAGTCACCACGTTGTAGCGCGAGCGTTTCACCGCGCCGTGTGCCGAGGTACGCCGACAGCATCACCGGCACCCATAGCTCGGGCTTCTCGACTTTCACGAGTTGGACGAACGCCTCAACCTCTTCGACATCTACGGCGCGGCGAGGTTCGCCGTCTTGGGCGACACGCGGGCGGGCCTTCTTGTTGGCGGCCGGGTTGGTCGGGAAGTCCTCCTGCACTTCAACCGCGTACGCGAAGAGCGCGCGTATGGCCGTGTGGCGCTTCCAGATGGTCGCTCCCGCCAGCGTCTTCCCGTCGCCCTTGCCGTATGCGTTGCGCTTCTCGAGGCGCGCGTACAGGTCCGCGAGGACGGTGGGAGTCACGTCCGCCATGCGCATGTCGCCAATCTCCGGTTTCACGGCCTTCTCGATCACGCGCTTGCGCTCGATGTACGTAGACGGCGCGAGGTGCTTCACGGCCCACTGCTCGAGGTAGTAGTCGGCGTAGCGTGAGACGGTCCACTCCTGGCGCCGTTCGCGCTCGACGCCCGCGAAGTCCTTAACCTCTTCCGCCTCGCGCACACGATCGGCATGCTCGGCGGTCATGACCGTACGCAGGGATGCAAGCTGCTTGTTCGCTTCGGTGTCGTTCCCAGCCGTGAAGACGCGCGAGAGTCGTGTGCCGTCATCGTGGCGAAACTCGAAGCGGTAGCGGCCATCGCCCAGCGAGCGGACCGCTGCCATGTGGCCTACGTGTGGTCATTCTGATTCACCTCCCTTCTGCTCGGTCTTCAAGTAGCGTATCGGCACCACTGCCGCGTGGTACGCGGCTTTGAGGGAGTCGTGGTCTTTCCAGGTGAGGTTCACGTTGTCGGCCTTCGCCTGTTCCCACCGCTCACGCCACGTGAGGGGCGCCAGTCGCGCGGCGTTCTCCTCTATGTACCGGACAGCCCGCATGCGCTCCTCTGTGACCGCTTGAGGGATCGGACAGCCCGCACCCGGGAACCTCGCAGCGATGGACTCGCGCGCCTGTGTGTATAGCGTGCGGACCTGCTCGGGCGTGGCCACGAGTGAGGGAATGTGCAGCGTGACGCCGGTGTTGAAGTGCCCACCCGTACGTTCCCAGGTCATCCACTGAGGGGGATCGGGCATCCAGTCGCAGAGGATGTATTGAGTGACCTGCGAGGCCCCTAAACCCAAGCTCGATGTTGACTGCATGCTCTCGAACATACCGAAGAACGCGATCTTCACGAGCGCAGCGTATCGCCCTACATACGGGGACTCGGGCAACGCTGCATGTACGGAGTCAACGACCATGTCGAGGATCTTCGCCGCGTGATGTTCGGGTGCTGTGAGGTAGAACCAGAGCTGCTCACGGTCGATGCTGCCGAGATGCAGCGTGTAGGCCAGGCGTTCGGACGGCCATGAGGCATCAAAGCACTCAAGATCGATGTGCATACCGCTCTCGGGCATGCCAGTTTGCTCGATGACGCCGGCTACGAATCTCGCGAGCTCGGGGACTCCGCCTGCGAGCGGTGCG
>CAZSUO010000306.1:0-1755 GCA_964610065.1 uncultured Coriobacteriaceae bacterium
CGAGGCGGGGAAGTGCCAACCGTCGAGATCGTGTCGGACATCTTCGAGCGGTGTGGATACAGGCTTGAAGACAGAACCGCATACGAGATTCGGCGACACTACATGAAGTTCCCACGCCGCGAGAACAGCGGCACGATAAAGCGTGATCACATTCTGGTTCTCCGGAGGATGCTGTGAGCTTCGTCTGGCGCACAAGCTTCGTCGGGTATCCGAACTTCTTCGTCGATGCCGGGGCATCGGGCGAACTCGCTGACGTCTTCATCAAGTTCGCTGACGCTGCGGAGCGCGGTGTCTCGTACAGCGATGCGAAGTCCCTGATTGGCGTCAGCAGTCATCAAGCGGAAACGAAGAAGGCGGCCTTTCAAGAGTATGGACTCCTCTACGTGCTGCCTGGCTCCGACAAGCTGGCGGTAACTCCTCTCGGCAAGCAAGTGCGGGCGCTCGCCAAACGAGGTTTCGATCGGGACAGTCGGCGACTTCTACTGGTCGCGCTCGCTCGTGGGTTGGCCAGATACCAATTCACAAACCCAATGCCCGTCGGCGGTCGAGCAGCGCTCGCTCTGGACCCAATTGACCTTCGTCCGTACCTTGCTGCCTACTACCTGCTGCACGAGCTCGATGGTGTGCTGACGAAGAGCGAGCTTCGCGGCTGTGTATTCGGCGTCCAGTCCATGGCCGAGCTCGCTGGGGTGGCCGAACGGATACGCGGGCGTCGCGCATCGGGTCAACCGTTTCCCGACCTAGACGGACTTCCGTCCGACCCGCGCACGCGAGAGAACCTACGCATCTACTTCACGTCGCATCTTGGGCTTGATTCTCAGATTCTTCAGGCCAATCACCACCCGGCACTCTACGGAGGTGAGGATCCAGCATACGAACTCACAGGCCTCGGTTGGGCGACGATAGCAGCAGTTCTGGACATCGAATGGCCGGGCTGGCGCCTCCCCGAGACTGCGCCACCACGCGCTGAGGAGTACGCAGACACTGTGACCTACTTCAGCTCGGGTGTTGGCGCGCCGTACCCGGCTGCGCTCGGTGATCTTGAACTGGCGTACGAAGAGTCTGAGGCAAGCGAGGCGACCGATGGCCTTGTCTCGGCTGAGGACCTTGAGGAAGTCGCAGAACTGCCGCGAAAGCAGTACGTGGAAGCACGCCATCGACTCTCCAACCACAAGCGGCTGGAGAAGTCGCGCAATCCAGCCCTAGTCCGCGACGCCAAGGCAGCCTTCCTTCACAGCAACGGTTCCTTGTGGTGTGAGGTGTGCGGTTTCGATTTTGGCGCTCACTACGGAGAACGTGGAAACGGCTACATCCATGCGCACCACATAAGGCCGGTGGCCGAGATTGAGCCCGATACAGTGCTCACAATCGACGACCTGGCGATGGTTTGCGCGAACTGTCACGCGATGCTGCATCGTGCTCCGTGGATCAGCGTCGGCCAGTTGCGAGGTGAGATGTCGCAAGCAACTGCCGATTCCGCTTCCGTGGATGACAGGTAGGCAAGGTAGGCCAAGTAGAGTGCAGCGCATGGTCTGAACGGTGGAGATTCCGCTGCTAACCCTGAGATCGAGCGGACAACGCTCCGCGTTGCCGCTCATCTCAAGGGACGTTAGATGGACGAGAACCTCCTTTCGGTTGTTGAAGTTGCGGCCTGTCCTCGCGTCGGTCAGGGGTGCATGTGCGCTCGCTTACCTCGGCGATGCCTGTCTCGGGATCCCCGCTGAAGCACGTCGGCGCCTTCGGTAAGCCTCACGC
>CAZSUO010000307.1:0-1753 GCA_964610065.1 uncultured Coriobacteriaceae bacterium
GGCGTGGTGCTGTATCTCTACGTCCGGAGCGAGCGCCGCCAAGAGGTCCGCATGGACCGATGGGAGGCGCGTCTACTGGGCGACGGCAACGGCACACGCGGGCGGCTCAATGAACTCCGCGACGACCTCGCCGCGGCAAAGTCCGAGATGGCCGGCGCGCGCGCCGAGATCGGTATGATCCGAGAGCAGACGGAGCGGATCGCGCAGCGCGAGGACCTGGCGGATGCCGGGCGGCTAGAGTGCCGTCGCAGTTTCTCAGCACTCCACACCGCAATCGCAGACATTCAGACAGAGATATGCGACCACGCCGAACGCATCGAGCGTATCGAGTGCGTCACGCTACCCGACACCGGAACCGGATAGGCGGACACCGCATTGACTGGTTCACGCCGCACCTACGATGACTCGCAGCGCGAGGCGTTCATCCGCGAGGTGAGTCTGCCGGGCTCGGCAATCCACACTGTCGCACGCGCCCACGGCATCTCCTCCGGCACCGCTTATCGCTGGCTACACGAGGCATGAGACGCGGACCCACCACCGAGCGCGGTGGCCGTGTTGCTGTGCTCCGACTGGCACATCGGCGCGCTCATCGAGGCCGCTGAGATGCGCGGCATGTACGCCTACGACACCGAGGTGTGCCGGTCACGGATTGAGTCGCTCGGACGTGAAGTGCGTACGCTGCTGCGACTGTATTCCGACCTCTACACCATCCGGCGACTCTACCTGCTATGGGCCGGCGACATCCTGGACGGCACCACGGCCTACCACGGGCAGCGCTACCGGCTACAGCTCCACACGCCCGAGGCTCAGCGGAACTGGGCGCTCGGTCGCGTCTGCCGGTTCGTCGAGGAGCTGGCGTCTGAGGTTCCGGAGACGGTCGCGCTGGTCTGCGCAGGCAACCACTCGCGGATCGGTTCAGCGGACGAGGCGCCGCCTGCGGAGGACTCTGAACTGCGACTGTTCACCGACGCCGCGCGCGAGACTGTCGGAGTCTCGGGCCTGATATGGGAGCGCCACCGGATCGGCGTTTCGTTCCAGGCACTGCCGCTGAGCGCATACGTCTTCATGGAGCACGGGCAGCGCGTACCGTGGGGCGGCAAGACGTCGCAGCCGACACCGAGCACGTGGACGCACGCATACCAGAAGTGCATGGACGAGGGCCGGATCCTGGACGTGGTGTGCTGGGGCCACCGACACACGCCGGCGTATCTCCACGGCAGGCCGCACATCCTGAGCAACGGCTGTCTCACCGGCTACAACGAGTACGCGCGCGAGGGCGGGCTGCGACCGACGCTACCGAGCCAGTGGCTGTTCGGACTGAGTGACCAGGGCCTCGCGTGGACACACAACGTGGTGCTCGGTGGCTGGCCGGAGACGTACGCGGACGAGCGGACTGGAGTCCTGCGCGGGGTACTCGAGGAGGCGGACCAGTGAGCGAGGATGACTACGAGGGCCTGGGCGTGTCCGCTGACGAGACCGCGCGCCAGATAGCGTCCGAGATGCGCGCCGGCATGGTGACGATGTTGCGGATAGGCGCGACGGCACTGCAGGACCCGGAGGATTGCGGCGGAGTGGCTGACGAGTGCGAGTGGCTGTTCGACCGACTAATGGAGGGCTGTCAGGTGTTGGCGTCGTTGGCGATCATTCTGCGAGGTGACGGCGAGGATGGGTAGGTCACTGCCGGACAGTCAGACGATACGCACGAACCCGCTGAGCGCACTGCGCGGTCAGAGGCTGCTGCCGCTGCCGCCAT
>CAZSUO010000308.1:0-1740 GCA_964610065.1 uncultured Coriobacteriaceae bacterium
CGACGAGCGCGCAGCCATCGCGGAGCACGCGGCCACACTCGGCATGTCGGCAGAGCAGGCCGTCGAGCTCCTCGGCGAGACGTGCTTCGACGTCTACCTCAACGACAAGGCGTACTGGCGCTGCGTGCCTTCGGCGGTGTGGCGCTACACGATCGGCGGCTACCAGGTGATCAAGAAATGGCTGTCGTACCGCGAGCGCGCGCTGCTCGGCCGCGACCTCAAGCCCGAGGAGGCACGCTACGTTACCGAGATGGTGCGCCGCATCACCGCGCTCGTGCTCATGCAGCCCGAGCTCGACGCCAACTACGAGCGCGTGAAGGCGGACGTGTGGGAGTGGGGGAAGTAGTGGCCCTCTCAGGTGACGACATCCTGCGAATCATCGCTGGAGGCGAGACACTCGAGCATGAGTTCAAGTCCGATCAAGGGCCACTCAGCAGCTCGGACATGTACGAAGAGGTAGTGGCCCTCGCGAATCACGAGGGCGGCGTGCTGTTGATCGGAGTAGAGGACAACGGCGCAATCACCGGTGCGAGGCATCGCAATCAGAACAGGCCAAACGCCTCCTCGTGCGCATGACGAGCGAGGGTCTCCTCGTGCTGAGGGGCGAGAAGCGGGCATCGCACTACATCCTGCCCCTCTCAGAGTCCGTCAGCGAGTGATTCTTTTGGGGCGATATTTGGCGGTTTATGGTCGCTTTTGGTCGTTCTTAACGCCTCTTGAGGGCATTCGGCCGCTCCTAATGAGTCAACTCGACTTTGCCCTTCTCGACGAGACGTGCTTCGACGTGTATCTCAACGACAAGGCGTACTGGTGCTGCGTACCTTCGACTGTGTGGCGCTACACCATCGGCGGCTACCAGGTGATCAAGACGTGGCTCTCGTACCGTGAGCGCGCTCGCGTGTTCGATACTCCAAGAGTTGACCACCTGGAGGCCTTTCGATCATCGGAAAGTCGACCACCCCACCGATGCCTGTACCGTCGAGGCGCGGACATCATCATTCCTGGGCATCGGCACTCCACTCCCACGGACTTAGGCCCGAGACGACGATGCCGTCGCGGTTGATGGACTGGAGGAGTCCGGGGCTCACATACGACAATGACCGGGCTTCGCTCATCGTATAGACGAGGTATGACAGCGAGACTCAGAACTTGTCGCGAAACGCGGTGACGTGATCGGCGGCCACAGACTCGACTGCAGATGCGTTCCTACCGTCCGCCATGACTAGCGCCACGTCAACATCGCTGTCCGGCGCTTGCTCACCGCGGGCGTAGCTGCCGAACAAGACGACCGAGACCGTATGTTCATGGAATGTCTCGGCAAGGTCGTTGAGCATGTCCTCAGGCAGACGTCGCTCAGCCTCGAAAAGCGGACTGATGAGGTGCTCGACATAGACGCTGACGCGGTTCAGCCAATGAATCGTTGCACGGCCGGCGGGGCTGCTTCTGACCGCACCGATGGTGGATAGGTCGGCGAGGACCGACGCGACAGCCGGCCGAGTGAGCCCGGTCCGGGTGGCGATCTGGGACGCGTTCAGCGGAACGCTCACGCCAAGCAGCACGCGCAGGACAGCAATGCGACTACGGGAGCCAAGCAGGTCTTCTATCGCGTGGGTGGGTCTCATGCACGGAACGTGGGCCCGAGGGGCTGGAGCTGTAGGCGGCGCCGGGGATGCGCACTATCGCAGGCGGTACACGTCGGCCCGGTGGTCGATCCTCACGACTCGCACGTATCGCTCGTCG
>CAZSUO010000309.1:0-1736 GCA_964610065.1 uncultured Coriobacteriaceae bacterium
GACCGCCTCGGGCGTCAGCCCAATGTCGGTTTCGACGCGAGTGATGATTGTACTCGCCGCTGATTCGGAGAGCTGCTGGCCGAGGACGGTGCGAGCGAGCGTCGCGAAGCGGGAGGGTCCTGACTCGACCTCGACCGACCCGACTCTGCTGATGACACGACCGATCGCGGGGTCAGCCAATGCGAGCGAGTTCGAGACTGCGTCGCCGACTGAGTAACGTATCGTGCCGGGCACGGCGCACCTCCTTTCGTCGGCCCCATAGCTCGCGCCTGCGATCACTCCATTCAAGGGCTTCCACCACGGTTGTACCCGCGACAAGGGCGTAAGTACTGTCTGTGCGTGCCACCACACCAGGATCAAGTCCCAAGCTGATCCGCCGCCGAGGAGGCCGCTCTGGTCTCCTTGCGTGGGAGTACGATTCGTACTAAACTAAACTAGTACGAATCATACTAATCCGCCAGGAGGTCGTCTGAGCATGAACGTCGCCAACGCATCGGCCAAGGAGTTGTTCGTGCTGGGACGGGTGTCGATGCGGCCCACGTACGGGCATGAGATCATGCGCACTCTGGGAGAGTCACGCGCCGATCTGTGGGCTGAGCTTTCGGACAAACACGTCTACTACATTCTCAGGAAGCTCGAGCGGGAGGGCATGGTCAGCGTCGACGCCGCCGGGGACGACGCGCGACCCTCGCGTCGGGTATTCTCAGCCACGGCCGACGGGCTTCGTGAGTTCGAGCGGCTGATCCGCGCAGACGGTCTGATCGAGTCGATGCCGTATTCGGAGTTCGACGTCGTCTTTGGCATGCTTGCTTACACCGACCGCCTCACCGCGCCGGAGAAGACCGGCATCCTTGTACGCCGCACCGAGCACCTTCGCTCGGTCATCGCCGATGCCGAAGCAGCCAACGAGCGGTCGGTGGAAGCCGGCGCTCCTCCTCTGCCCACCCGTGTGTTCGAGAAGGTCATCCGTGTTGCCGCCGCGGAACTGGGCTGGCTCGGGGACGTACTGGACGACATTTCGCGAGAAGGATGGCCGGCGACCGGAAACCCACGCTATTCAACCGCTTCCGAAGGAGCAACCACATGAGTCCCACGCTCGTAGCCGCCACCGTGTCGATTCTGATCGCCGCCGTCATCTATTCGATCGCCGTGTTCGCCGAATACCGTTCTCGCGACCTCAAGCGCTGGCACCTTGCGCTCTTCTGGGCGGGCCTCGTCTTCGACACGCTCGGCACGACCCTCATGAGCAGACTCGCCGGTGGGTTCCAGCTGAACATCCACGGCATCCTGGGCATCCTCGCCATCGCAATCATGCTCGTGCATGCGGCATGGGCGAGTGTGGTGCTGCTGCTCGGTCGCGAACGGCTGCTACACAACTTCCATCACTTCAGTCTCACCGCATGGGCGCTGTGGATGGTGTCGCTGGTCACAGGGTTCGTGATCGCCATTCCGTCTATGATGTAGCCGCCAACTTTCGCTGGTGAAACACCACGGGTTTGACAGTCGCACGCACGCTAGGGTGCGCCCCGGATTTGTCGCCCAAATACCTGGTGACCGTTGGTACTCGTTGGTACCTATTGGGACTCGCCGCAGCTCCGCTGTACCAACGAGTCCCAACGAGTCCCAATAGTCACAAGCACAATCAGGATTCGAATTCCCTTGGGGGCACCACAAAACCGCAGGTCAGAGGCCTGAGTAGCCCGATTTCGAGTGTGAAATCGGGCTACAAATGTCTT
>CAZSUO010000310.1:0-1735 GCA_964610065.1 uncultured Coriobacteriaceae bacterium
GGGTCTCGCCCTGTATGAGCTCCATGACCATGGCCGGACGCCCGTCGTACACGTCGGCGGCGAACACGGTGACGATACCCGGATGATTGAGCTTGGCGGCGGCCATGCCCTCCCGGACGAACCGGGTGGCGAGTTCTTCACGAGTCGCCTGGTCGGTGCCGTTGGCGACCACCGGCTCCTTGATCGCCACTTCGCGCTCCAGTCGCGGGTCCCACCCGTGCCAGACCACGGCCATCGCCCCACGGCCGAGTTCGCCGCGGATCTCGAACGGACCGATCATGTTCGCCATAGCCACTCCTCGCCATCTGCGAAAAGCGTCCGTCCCCCGGGCGCTTTGGTGCAATTATCGACAAGTCACCCTGCATCCTCAATACACGCGCACGTGGCCTGTCGACCACGCGCCTATCGCAGGGAGATCCCCCACGACTGGTAGTACATCCTCCCCGCACTGTCGCGCGCGCGAAGCCCCACGTAGTGGAAGCCTGCCTTGCCGCTCTGTGTCGTGGAGAACCTGATCACACCCGCCGTCTGCTCGACGGAAGCCGTGACCGGCTTGGTGTCCCAGAGCACCTCGACGGACGCGGGGTCGATCGGTTCGGTGATCGTGCCCGAGATCGTAGCACTGGAGCCTGACACCCCCGCGCCCGGCGCCGGCGATGCGTCGGCAACCGCCAGGACGCCGCCGGTGAGCTGCTGCCGGAACGTGTCGAGCGTGTCCGCCTTGAAGATACTGAACCGCTTCAGCAGGAGCGGATCGCCGGCCGAGAGGACGTTGGGGGCCTCATCAACGGTGAACGCGATGCCGATGCCGTGAGCCGAAAGCACCGAGGTGGAGAGTGTGTCGTAGTAGCCGAACGGATAGGCGAGCGCCAGCGGCGGGGAGCCGGTGGTCTTCGCAAGCCAGTCGCCCGTGGTCGCGAAGTCGTTGGCGAACCGCGCCGAAAGGTCGTCGGCCGTCTCCCCGGCCTTGCCGGTCACCGGCGTGTGCGCCCAGGTATGCGACTGCACGTCATGCCCGGCCGTGACCAGGCGCTGCACCTCGGCGGAGGACATGAACGACCCGCCCTTGATGGCCTTCGGGTAGACGAAGAAGGTGGCATGGTAGCCGTACTTCTCAAGGAGCGGCACCGCGTGATCTATCTGGTTGCCCCAGCCGTCATCGAACGTGATCATCACCGGCTTGGGAGGCAGCGCCGCGCCCTCATGAAGGTGCGCGTACAGCTCTCGTGCGGTGATCGGCGTGTAGCCGAGTGAGTCGATGACCTGGAGTTGTGACTCGAAAGTCGCCGGCGATATCGCGATAAAGTTGTCCGGCGAGGGCTTCACGTGGTGGTACACGAAGACGGGTAGGAGTACGGGCTCTGGCTCCGGCGCGGGCTCAGGCGCCGGCTCCGGGGTCGACGTCGGGGTGGCGGTGGGCACCGCGGACGCGGTGGTCCCCGCTGACGGAGCGACCGAGATCGGGCCGGCCGGAGCGCCACCGGTACCGATCACCGATACGCAGCCGCCAACGAGCGACACGCTCGCGAGCGCAGCGACGACCGCCAGCCAGGGGCGTCTTATCGCACGTATCACTCCGCTTCCCGACATCCGCTCACTCCCTCGTGACCGTGAGCTTGACGGCGCCGATCGTGATGACCGACCCGGCCTGCGCCCTCGCACTGCCGTCGACCTTCGCTCCGTCGAGCATGGTCCCTTGCGTACTGCCGAGATCCTTGACCCGCATGCCATCGGC
>CAZSUO010000311.1:0-1730 GCA_964610065.1 uncultured Coriobacteriaceae bacterium
CTAACGTCCGGCGCTTCAGCTGCGGATCAAGCGCCTCTCTTCGTAGCGTACCGCTTCCACCGTCAGCTGGAAGCGCTTGTTAGTGGTCAGCGCCACTACGACGCCTTGCGCTCCAAACGCTCCGCGATCCACATCTTGATGACCGACTGCCGAGTCACACCGAGCCGCTTGGCCTCTTTGTCGAGTGACTCGACCATCCACGCGGGGAAGTCCACGTTGACGCGTCGCGCCTCCAGCATGGGGCGGCGCGCACTCTTAAGGTCAAGGTCCTCGATGATGTCCTCGACACCCTCGTCGAACTTCTTGTCGAAATCAGTCGCCTTCATACAGCGCCACCTCTTTCTCTCGCGACCGCCGAACCGAGATCAGACGGATCCTACCGTCGCGATAGTGATCACAGCCGAGTAGTGGCGGCTGCCGATCATTCCGATCACAACGAACCGAGGTTCGCTGTCTGAGCGGGCCTCCAGTTCGACCAGCAAGTCGTCCTGCCACAGTTCCTGGGCCTTTACGAAGTCGATGCCGTGCTTGGCCTTGTTGCTCCGGCTCTTGGCTTCGTCGAACTCGAACACCACACGCCTCCAAGTAGTCACCAGACGGTATAGAAACTATACCACACGGCTGAGGCAACGAAACGGGGGTGGCGTGGCGCTGTACCACTAACGTCTTGGCGCTTCAGCTGAAGCGCGCCTCTCGCCCGTTCCCTGCCAGAGTCTACCGCACACGGGCGCGCTTTCTGCTGGAAGCACTTGTTAGACGCACCACAGGAGACAGCTCGCGCTCACAGCAGCCGGAGCCCAGGGCATCCAAGTCACCTTGCCTCAAGAGAGATCAGGGACAGTTCGAAGAACTGATGGTCTGCGTCATAGCCGCCGACTCTGGCTGTGACATGGACGTTCATCCGATTGAGTTCCGGTGTGAAGTTGGGCATGGAGAACTCCTCCGCCCGAAAGATGGGCCCGACCGAAGATACGTTGGCATTCTCAACATCACCGACGTAGATGTTCGTGTCGTACAACGTCTCGTACACCTTCGTTTCGCCGGAGAATGAAGAGTAGCTCGAATGGTTGACCCAATCCCACGTGTAACCATCGAACTCAATGGTCCTGCCGGAGTACTTGTCGGTGAACGCTTTGATCTTAGGGTCGCCTGGATCCTCAGCGTTCAGCACGGCGGCGAGCTCCTCGCTGTTCGCCGCGCTGAGCACAACATCGTCAGCCTCCGATGCAGTGCTCTCAGCGGCTTCTTCCTCGGCTGGCTCGCTGGTCTCAACTTCGTCCGATTCGGTCTCGGGGAAGGTGTGGTATGTGATGACTACACGGGCGTCACTTGGGTAGCTCCGACCGGCGCCAAAGTCGGTTGAGCCGTCAATCGACACCTCTTCAACCTCTCCATCCTTCGTTAGCCACCCGGTAATCAGATCATCGATTTTGCGCGTCTCGATGTTGGTGAACCCCGCGGCCTCCAGCTGGGCCATCACGTCCTCGTAGTTCTCGCCCTGGAGATCGCTCCCGGACGAAGGCGTCTTCGCCGTATCGCCGGACTGGCTTGCGCCGCCGCAGCCAGCCAAGGAGGCTGCGACCAGGACCGCGAGTGCAAGCGCGATGAGTCTCTTCACCTAGGTGTCTCCTTACGCCTTGAGGATCCAGCACGATGCTCTAGAGGATCGTTGCGTCTAACGTCTTGGCGCTTCAGCTGAAGCGCCGCCCCAAATCAGTTGCAGCCCGAGA
>CAZSUO010000312.1:0-1725 GCA_964610065.1 uncultured Coriobacteriaceae bacterium
TGGTCGACGACAAGATCCACGCGCGCTCGACAGGTCCGTACTCGCTGATCACCCAGCAGCCGCTCGGCGGTAAGGCGCAGTTCGGCGGCCAGCGCTTCGGCGAGATGGAAGTGTGGGCGCTGTACGCGTACGGCGCTGCCTACGTACTGCAGGAGATACTCACCATCAAGTCGGACGACGTGCTCGGTCGCGTGAAGGCCTACGAGGCGATCGTCAAGGGCGAGAACATCCCCGAGCCAGGTATCCCCGAGTCATTCAAGGTGCTCGTCAAGGAGATGCAGTCGCTGTGCCTGGACGTGGAGATCATGTCCGAGGAAGGCGAGCAGATCGAGCTCAAGGAAGACGAGGACGACGTGTTCCGGACGGCCGAGGAGCTCGGCCTGGATCTCACGGGCATGGATGAGGCACCACGCTCCGGCGGTCGTGGCGGTCTGGATGGGGCCGAGGGTCTCGACGACCTCGACACCTCGGAGATCGACTTGTCGCTCGAGTTCAGCGCAGACGATGACGCCGCCCTTGGTGGCGACGAGTAGGGGCCCGGTCGGGACGAACGGGTAGGCGCCCGGACCCCACGGGCGCTCACCGGATGGAGGAATGAACGTTGCTCGACGTCGACGTCAACAACTTCGATAAGCTCCGTATCGGGCTTGCCAGCTCGGAGCAGATACGTCAGTGGTCACGTGGCGAGGTCAAGAAGCCAGAGACCATCAACTACCGCACGCTCAAGCCCGAGAAGGACGGTCTGTTCTGCGAGAAGATCTTCGGTCCCACCAAGGACTGGGAGTGCTTCTGCGGCAAGTACAAGCGCGTCCGATTCAAGGGCATCATCTGTGAGCGCTGTGGCGTGGAGGTCACGCGCGCCAAGGTGCGCCGCGAGCGTATGGGTCATATCGAGCTCGCCGCACCGGTCTCGCACATCTGGTACTTCAAGGGTGTGCCGAGCCGCATGGGCTACCTGCTCGACATCGCTCCGCGCGACCTGGAGAAGGTCCTCTACTTCGCCTCCTCGATCATCACCTCGGTGAACGACGAGGACCGCGAGGCCGATCTCGATATGCTCCGCGACGAGCTCGAGGCAGACCTCCAGGCGCTTGAGAGCGAAGTCGTTGAGGAGCGGGCGCAGATCGAAGCGCAGCGCGACCGGCTCATCGCCGTCGCGAAGGGTGAGCTCGAGCCTGAGGAGGGGGAGTCCTTCGACGAGGAGGTCGACCCCGCCGATCGCATCAAGAAGCTCGAGGCCGAGGCCCGTCGTGACATCAAGGACCTGGAAGAGGAGCTCGAGGAGAGGCGTGAGCTGCTTCGCGAGGCGTTCGACCGTTTCCAGAAGCTTGTCGTCAAGGATCTCGTCAACGATGAGACGCTGTACCGTGAGATGAAGCTTCGCTACGGCGACTACTTCCGCGGTGGCATGGGCGCCGAGGCCATCCAGGACCTCCTCAAGCAGATCGACATGCAGGTGCTCTCAGATGAGCTCAAGCAGCAGATCGATGAGGGCAAGGGTCAGAAGAAGCAGAAGGCGATCAAGCGCCTGAAGGTGGTTTCCGCGTTCCTCCACTCCGATAACCATGCCGAGTGGATGATCCTTGAAGCGATCCCGGTCATTCCGCCGGATCTGCGTCCGATGGTGCAGCTCGACGGTGGCCGTTTCGCAACGTCGGATCTCAACGACCTGTATCGCCGTGTGATCAACCGCAACAACCGCCTGAAGAGGCTGCTCGATCTCGG
>CAZSUO010000313.1:0-1696 GCA_964610065.1 uncultured Coriobacteriaceae bacterium
CCCCTACTCCCCGCTCTCCACGAGGATCGGCGGCCCCTCGAGTGTCGGCTCCAGCTCGGCGGGTGGCTCCCCCGGTCCCCGGATCGAGCCGATCACCTCGGCCACCAGCATACCTGCGAAGATGAGCGCGCTTCCCGCAACGCCGCTCAGTCCCAACCGTTCTCCGGCAAAGTAGCCGAACACCCCGCCGAACACCGGCTCCATGATGAGGATGAGCGCGGTCTTGGTGGGCGACAGGAACCGCTGCGCGTGGGTCTGGACCGCGAAGGCCAGCGCGGAGGCGAACACGCCGGTGAGCACGAGGGCGAACCATACGCCGGCGTCGCCGGGAAGCCCGCGAGGCTCAGTGAGGACCGAGATGCCCGCCGAGGCAAGACCGACCGTTGCGAGCTGCACCAGCGTCAGCGGCGCCACGTCGTGAGCTCGCCCGAGACCCCCGAGCACGATGAAATGACCGGCATACGCGAACGCACATATCAACACGCGCGTGTCGCCGATGTTCCACTCACCCGCTCCACCGCCCGAAAGCAGCCACAGCCCCGCGACCGCGAGCAGAACGCCGATAGTAGTGGTGCGATGCGGGACCCGGCGCAGCACGAGCGCCTGCAGCACCGGTGTGATCACCACGAACATACCGGTGATGAACGCAGCCTTCGACGCGCTCGTGTCCTGCAATCCCCACGTCTGGAACACGTAGCCTGCCGTGAGGAAGAGCCCGGCCAGCACGCCCACGCCGAGCGTGTCTCGGCGCATCAGCCGTATCGATGATGGCACGACCACCACGAACGCGAGTACCGCGATCGCGAATCGCAGCGTGAGGAACGCGTACATCGGATAGCGCTCGACCGCGTCTTTCACGGTCACGAAAGTGCCGCCCCACACGGCGGCAACACCGATGAGAGCGAGTTGCACGCCGTACGTACGAAGCGTCTGCTTCACTGCGCGTCGGCCACAGCCGCTTCGTCGGCTGCCGCACCGGCGTCACTCCCCGCTGGCGCGGCAGCCTCCACGGGAAGCTCCAGCCTGGGCGCGTCGGACCACAGCTTCTCGAGGCGGTAGAACTCACGCTCCTCGGGCTGGAATATGTGCACCACCACGTCGGCGAAGTCGAGCAGGATCCACTTGCGCTCGCGCTCGCCCTCCCGGCCGATCGGCTTTATGCCCGCCTGCTCACGCAGCGCGTCTTCCACAGCGTCGGCGATCGCTGCGACCTGCCGGTCGCTGCTGCCGCTCGCGATCACGAAGTACGAGGTGATGACGAGCGTCTCGGCGACATCGAGCACGAGCGGGTCGATACCCTTCTTGGATGCGACCGCCGAAGCGGCCAGCAGCGCGATCTCGCGCGGTTCCCATGTGCGGCTCAGTGTCCTGCTCCTTCCCTACTGCTGCGTGTTCTCCTGCGGCGGGACATAGTCCTTGCCGATTATCACGATCACGTCGGCGACATCCTGCTCCGACGGCTTGTCGACCACCTCTCCCGCGCCGAGCGCGGTGGCGACCTGCTCGCCCTGCTTCAGGTCACCGTCCTGCACGACCACGAGGGTCGACGCGTAGTCGAAACGATCGGCGTTCTTCGTGTCCACCACGCGCATCCCGGCGGCGATCAGCTGCTGCGCGGCTTGCCCGGCGATGCCCGGCGTTCCCGCGCCGTTGTACAGGATCACCCGGACCGACGTGTCGCCAGCACCGAGCTTCA
>CAZSUO010000314.1:0-446 GCA_964610065.1 uncultured Coriobacteriaceae bacterium
CCGCGCGGACGGAGCTGCCGGGCATCCCGGCTGAGAAGATCGCGGCGCGCGCCCGGGCCGCGGGGTTCCGCGAGCGGGGTACGGGCGGCCCGGCCCGGGTCTTCGTACGCCACGGCATAGGAGTGTGGGCGTCTGCGGTCCTGCATGTCGGCATGCTCATCTCGCTCGTCGCCGCCGCGTTCGCCCTCGCGCTCACGCGCGGGGCCATACTCGACCTCTCGCAGGGTGAGGTCCGCATGCCGGGCGATCAGTACTACGCCGTCGAGGACTCGGCCTCGCAGCCCGAGTTCGGCTCTCCCGTCCGCCTCGATAGCATCGAGACCGAGGTGTGGCCCGCCGGCGGACTCAAAGAGGTGTCGGCGACGCTGTCGACACTCGGCGATGATGGCGTCTGGACGCCGCACACCGTCCGGATCAATCACCCGCTGCGCCTGAACGGAAACACC
>CAZSUO010000314.1:456-1067 GCA_964610065.1 uncultured Coriobacteriaceae bacterium
ACGCGCCGCTCGTGATCGGTGATGTGGCGATCGAGGGCAGGTGGGACCCGTACGGCATCCGCGACGCGAGACCGCTCGGGCTGCGTCCCGCCGGTGATGATTCGGCCACGCCGGTGACGCTGGCAGCGGGGGAGGCCGCGAGCGTCGCGGGTCTCACCGTCGAGTTCGTGGGCACCGCGGAGTGGGCGCGCTTCATCGTGCAACGCGAGGCCGGCGTGACGCTTCTTCTGCTCGGCTTCACCATCATCGGCCTTGGCTCGGTGATGCTCTACGCCTGGATACCGAGGGAACTCGTGCTCGAGGAGTCGGACGAGGGCGTGCGGTATTCGTGGCACGCGGCGCGCATGTCGCGGTCGTACCTCGCCGAACGTGATGAGATACTGGGACGGCAGCCGGAGCCGGACGGAGATTCGTGATGGAACAAGCGCTCGCCATAGAGACTGCGGTACACGTGATCGCGCTCGTGGGCTACGCGCTCGCGGTCGGCCTCATGCTGTTCGGCACCACCATGTCCAAGCCGGGCCTCATCCGGGCGGCGCACACGATCGCGCTCGTGGCGTTCGCCGTCCATGCTGTGGCGCTCGGACTGCGCTGGTACGGCGCGGGACACG
>CAZSUO010000314.1:1077-1693 GCA_964610065.1 uncultured Coriobacteriaceae bacterium
TACGCGGTGCTCTCCTCCAACGCCTGGGCGGCGATGGCCCTCATGCAGGCTCTGCGCCTGACGCGCCCGGGAAGCGGGGGAGTCGCGGTGTTCCTGTACCCCGCGGTGCTCCTGTTGCTGGGACTCGCCGTGTACACGGGGCCGGAGGTGAAGCTGCTCCCGCTCACCTTCCGGGGGATCTGGCTCGTCATGCACGTGTGCTTCTACTTCGTGGCGTTCTCGGCGGCGCTCCTCTCGCTCGGCAACGGCGTCCTGCATGTAACGCGCGACACGCGCTTCGTGAGTCGCATCGCCGACCTGCCGGATGCGGCCGCACTCGACCGCGAGTCGTACCGCTTCGCGGGGCTCACGTTCTCGTTCTGGGGCATCGGCATGCTCACGGGCGCCATCTGGGCGTACTACTCGTGGGGCCGCTTCTGGGGCTGGGACCCGGTCGAAACGTGGTCGCTGGTTACCTGGTTCGTCTATGGTATCTACCTGCACGCTCGCCGCTTCTACGGCATCAAAGGTCGGCGAGCGGCGCTCCTGCTCGTCTTCGGCTTCGCGCTCGCCGTGATCTCTCTCTTCTTCACGTCGTTCCTCACCACGTCACTCCATTCCGAGTACTTCCACTAAC
>CAZSUO010000315.1:0-1689 GCA_964610065.1 uncultured Coriobacteriaceae bacterium
TCGATCGCGCGAGCTCCAGCGCCTGAGCGGCGGTCGCCGCGACGTCGACTGCCTCGAACCCCTTTCCCGAGAGGACTCGGTGAATGGCATTCAGGACTCCGGGGTTATCGTCGACGGCGAGAACCGTGGCAACCGGGCAGATGGGTGACAGTTTAAACCGGGCACATGGGTGACACTCTCATCGGCTCATTTGATTTCTCCGGACGCCTCCGGCGCGGGCGGTTGTCGGCGCGGGGGGCGGCGCAGCTTCCGGGTTTTCTCATCGTAGACAGCCAAGGGGACGGGACCGAAGCTGACGCGCCACTCGCGGTCAGAGACGCGCTCGAAGCCGACCAGCTCCCCCGCGAGCCCTTCGCTCAGGTACATCAGGTCGCCTTGCCACTTCACCTCGCCCTTGCGGCGGACGAGTCGCACCTCGAAGCGAGACGGGTACTCCATTGGACGGAGCTTGCTCGGGTATGGCCGGTGCGAGGGTTCATAGACCGACGCCGGGGTGCGCATGCCGAGCGATTCGTGCGGGCGGACGTGGTTGTACTCGGAAAGGAAGAAGTCGTAGGCGCGCTGCTGGGCGGCGAGGCTGGCGCGGATTCCGACCTCCTGGTCCATGGTGAGGTGGAAGCGCTCGTGGCGCCCGTTCTGGTCGGGGCACCCGGGCTCGATGCGCTCGGGCAGGATGCCGAGCTTGATCCACCAGACGCTGAGGCGCGTGAGGCCGCCGAGACCGCGAGAGGCGAAGGGCGTGCCGTTGTCGCTGCGGATGCGGGCCGGCAGGCCGTAGACGCGGAAGGCGTGCTCGAAGTGCGGCCACGCCGTGTCGACCGAGGTGCTGGTGACGGCGCGGAGCTCGAAGTGGAAGCGGCTCATCGCGTCGCCGATGGTGAGCGGCACGCAGTACGCTCGGTCTCCCGTGCGGAAGCAGCCTTTGTGGTCCGTGGTCCAGACGTCGTTGGGCCGGACGGCGTGGGCGAGCGGCTGCGTGTACGGCGGCGTGCGGTGCCGGGTCTTGCGCGGGACGACGAGGCCGCGCCTCCTGAGGATCTGGCCGGCGGTGCTCAATGCTGGCCAGTTCGCGACCTCCGGGTGGCGGGCGCGCAGGAGTTCCAGGAGCTTCTTCGGCCCCCACTTCCGGTGCGCCAACCGCTCGTCGACGATGATGTCCTCGAGTTCGGGAGTGGTGATGTTGGCGTGGTGGAGCGGCGCGCGAGATCGGGTGCGGAGGGCCTCGAAGCCGCCCTCGCGGTAACTTGCGAGCACCTCGTAGCCCGTGTTGCGGCTGACGCCGAAGGCGCGGCACAGCTCGGTCATCGAGCGCGCGTCGCTCTCATCGAGGAACGCGGCTACGAACCGGATCTTCTCGTCGAACACATGGGTCTCCTTCCAAGCCATGGCAGCACCTCCGCTGCCTGGAAGTGTCACCCATGTGCCCGGTTCGATCTGTCACCCATGTACCCGGTTCGGACCTTCGCCTGGCAAGCGATCCTGTCGGGGGGGGGTCCGAATCCGATCGATCTCGCCGAACCACACGCATGCCGCTATTTTGGAAAGGATGAATATCGGCTGTCAATGTCTACGATTCGACACCTGATCTCGCAGGAAAAATGAGCGAAGGCGCCGCATCTCAAAGGGGAAACGTCCGCCACTGCGAAGATGAAGACCGAGGCGCGCGGCGGAAACCTCGCGGCGGCCAAG
>CAZSUO010000316.1:0-1687 GCA_964610065.1 uncultured Coriobacteriaceae bacterium
CGCTGTTCTCACCGGAGGCCGTGTTCTCCCAGGTGGCGTGGGCACCCACGTGGTACGGGTGCGCCGCGTCCGGGTCCATCGGGCCTTCGTGGCAGCTCTCGCACGAGTCCGCGCCAGCGGCGTGGAAGTACGCGTGGCAGGAGCAGCCGGCGTGCTCGCCGGGAGCGACCGCAAGCAGGTCGCTGCCGTGGCAGGAGACACAGCCCTGGCTGTTGGCCGCGATGGTGTCCTCGACGTACATGTGACCCTCGTCGGAGTTGTGCCATGCGCCGAAGTTGGCGCTTGCGTGGCACGCACCCAGGCAGGTCGTGGACGGCGTGACGCCCTCAGCGTGGCAGGCGGCGCAGCCCGGGGGCTCCTCGCCTGAACCACGGAAGTCGTTGCCGTGCATCGCGGTCACGTCGGTGCCGTGGCACAGACGGTCGAAGCAGCCGCCGCCGCTGTCGGTGACGGTGTGGGCCGGGATGGCCGCGTGCTGGACCTCGGTCGCCTCGTGGCAGGTCTCGCACGTGGCGTCGGTCACGTCGGTCGTCGCGTTGTGGCAGCTCGTGCAATCCGCGTGGATCGCGACGACGCCATCAGCGTGGCAACCGGACTGCGTGCATGCCTCGGCGCTTGCGCTGGCGACCTCAGGATGGGTGCCGGCGTGCGCGTCGGTGTGGCAGCTCTCACAGTCGCTCTTGGGGCCACCGGCGATGCCGTGGCAGTTGGTGCAGCCGATCTTGCCCTCGGCGAGGTTCACGTGGATCATCGCGAGGTCGGAGTCGTGGCAGCCTGCGCCCGTGCAGAACACGTCGGGCAGCGCGTGCGCGCCCACGGGCTCCGGCACCGGGGTGAGGGCTTCCTGGATGTCCGCACGGACGGCCGGCGTGATCACGCCGGTGCCGCCGAACAGGTAGTACGTGTCCACGTCACCGGCGAGCGCGAGAAGCGCGGCCTCGGTGGCGGGGGTGAGCACGGTTGACTGGGTCATGAGCATGACCGAGTTCTTCGAGCCCAGGAGCGGGCCTGCGGCAAGCGCGTCGGCGAAGCCTTCGCCGGTGGCGATGCCGAGCTCGTTCCAGTTCATGCCGTAGTCATCGACGCCGAAGGTCGCGACGGCGATGGCGGTCTCGTAGCGGCTCGCGCCGGACAGACGCCCGGCGTACTCAGCGTCGTCGTCGACAGATGCCGGGACCGCACCGGTGCCGCCGAGGACGTAGAAGCAGTCCATGCCGGCGGACAGGGTGTAGGCGCCGGCGCCGTCAGCGAGCACGAGCGGCATGCCCTGCGCGTACATGATCGGGGCGGCCGCAAGCGCGTCGGCGTAGCCGGTGCCGGTGGCAAGGAACGCCTCGCCGGCGTAGTCGCCGCCGAGCAGCTCGATGGCCTCGTCGGCCACGAGCTTGGCGGTGGCGTAGCGGTTCGCGCCGGCAAGACGCGTGACCGTGAGGTCAGCGGCTTCCAGCGCGGTCTCGACGGCTGCCGGGACGGCGCCAGTGCCACCGAGGATGTAGACGTCCGTGGCGCCAAGGCGCTCGATCTCTGCGAGGACGGCGGGTTCGATGGTCGCGCCGCGGGTCAGCAGGATCGGGCCCTGGACAGCACCGGCGAGCGCGGAGCCGCCGAGCGCGTCAGGGAAGTCGTTACCGGTGGCAAGGACGACGGTGTCGGCCGTGCCGAAGAGCTTCGACGCTTCTATGGCTGT
>CAZSUO010000317.1:0-1680 GCA_964610065.1 uncultured Coriobacteriaceae bacterium
CGCTCATACCTCGACTGGGTGAGCTACGCGTACCGGACCGCCGAGTCCGAGGCCGCGTCTCAGACGCAGTCGGCGCACCAGCTGGTGCGCACTGACGCGTTCGTGCAGGCGCAGTTGCAGGAGCAGAAGCTGATGGATCAGCAGCTCGTTTCGATCAACTTCGGCACGCCGAGCATCGAGGGCTCCAGTGCGGTGCTCCCCGCCGAAGAAGAATGGACATACCGCTACGTCTCAATCACCGAGGCAGGGAAGACGCTCAGCGGTCCTCACACCGCAAACTACGAAACGACCTACAAGCTCGTGAAAGAAGAGCACGGTTGGGTCGTCGATGACATAGAGGTCAAGTCGCTCGGCTCGGTCGAGTGAGAGGGCGATCGGTGAAGTTCCTTCGTCGCACGCTCGGCTCACCCAGACTCGCACTCGCTCTGATCATCCTGGTTGGCGCATGGTCCATGCTGGCGACCATCATCCCGCAGGGGCATGCCGATGCCCCGGAGGTGGAGGCCTGGGTCGCGGCCAATGGGATCCTCGGATCGATCACCAGCGCCGTAGGCCTGCATGAGGCCTTCGGCGCGCCTGCGTTCATTGCGGCATCCATCGTCCTCATGCTGTCCACCGCGGTCTGCTCGTGGGATCGGACCCGTGTCGCGGTCAAGCGTGGGCGAGCCCTGAGGGCCGGGGCGCGCATCACCCCGGAAGACCTGGCCCGTACCACTGACCTCGCCGTCCCGATCGATCCCGCACTGAGCGACGCTGATGCGCTTGCGCGAACCACCAGCAGGCTTGAGGCGATCGGCATCAAGGTCAGGACCGAGGGCGGCGTAATACGCGCCGTCTCGCCGTGGTGGTCGGTATGGGGGAGCCCTGTGTTCCACTGGGCGCTTGTGCTCCTCGCTCTCGCCGCGTTCTCGGGCGTGCTCTTCCGCGCCGAGGGCAACATGGTCATCCCGGTCGGCGAGAGCAAGCCGGACGTGCCGGAGTCATACCTCGTGGTCGAGACCGGGCGCCTGCACAGCTGGAATCGTGTCGAGCGGAGTATCCGGGTCGACGACTTCGATCCGGCGATGAAGAAGGGCGACCTCGAGCTCGGCGCTGTGCCCACGGTTTCCGTGCTGGATGGCGACGGTCAGGTCGTCGCCACCGAGGACGTCTACCCGAACAACAAGCTGCACGCAGGCTCGCTGTCGATCAATGCGCCTACGTGCGGTCTCACCGCCACCATCGCGCTCCAGACCGCGGGCGGCGACAGTCTGCCTCCGGTAGTCCAGCTCGTGGCGTTCTCGCAGGAAGCATCGGGTGGAACGGAGCCGCTGCAGCCACTCGTCGCCAGTAACGACGCTGGTCAGGTACTGCTTCGACTCATGGCCACAGTCCCGCTCGATCCCCGCGGTGACGGCACGTTCGGTGAGTGGATACCGAAGGACCCGGCAGCGCACATCGTGCTCGAGGACGGTGCGGGAACCACCCTGTACGACGGCATCGTCCGCACGGGCGAATCCGCCCAGTTGGCGGGCGGCGGTTCGGTCACACTGCTCGACATCGGCTGGTATACACACCTGGCGCTGGTGGACGACCCGAGCATCCCGGTGGTGTACGCGTCGATGGTCCTCGCCCTGCTCGGCCTCACGATGTCGCTTGCGAGCCGTCAGCAGCTCGTCGCGGCGGCTGTGAAGTCCAATG
>CAZSUO010000318.1:0-1677 GCA_964610065.1 uncultured Coriobacteriaceae bacterium
CCAGGGCCAGCGCTGTGAGCTTTTTCACTTGGAATCTCCCCCTCAAATCACTTTGGAACGATACGCGCAAAGCGCGCAGGATGCTGCTCCTTGCGCGCTTTGGCTGAATACCGCGGGTTACTCGACGCCGACGCCGACGTTCAGGCTGGCCATGTTACCGGCCAAAGGAATCTCAGCGTCCGTCAGAAGATCCAGCCGAGGCGTTTCGACGGCGACGTAGTACACGCGGATGATGTTGTCCGCCGCGGTCGCGCTCAGCGTCAGGGGAACGTTCTCAGCCTGGTCGTAGGTGAAGCCGACTTCCGCGCGCCCGGGAACCGCCGTAATCACGCTTCCCACCACGCCGGTGAGCGTTGTGGTGGCTTCATATACGCCGTTGTAGTAGTACTCGATGTCGTAGGTCGTGTTGGGCTGCTCGATGACGAGCGAACCGGTGAGATAGTCGATGAGGTAGTTGGCGGTCACGTCGCGCCCGGTGGCGTCGACGATGTGAGTCTCGGCGGGGTTATAGGCGACGTTCGCGTAGCTGCCCACCGCCGTTTGCTGCATGTTCAGGAGCTGGTAGGCGCCGAGGGTATCGCTGCCCTGCAAGCCGCTCACCGCATAGGGTGCGGGCTCGTGCGCCGCGCCGTCGAAGAGGGTGGTGAGCGACGTCACGCCCAGCGTCAGGTGCGCCGGATCGATGCTGATGGCACCTTCCTCCACCAGGATGTCGTAGTTGGCGGTCACATCGCCGCTCGCGTCGGTAATCGTGACGATGCCAGTCACCGCGTTGCTGCCCGCGTCGGTACGCTTGTCGCCGCTTACGGTCACGGCCAGCGTGTCATCCGGCAGTACGCCCTCGCCCCTGGACTCGCTATACGGGGTCACGGTGTACTTCTCGGTAGGCGTTTGCTGCTCGCCGCCGTTGTACGTGACGGACGCAAGCGATGCAAGGCTCACGGTCAGCGGACGGCGCGCGATGTTCACATTGGCGGAGCCGGTGTAGATGACCAGGCCGTTGCGGGTGATGGTCACGGTCTGCGTGCTGTCCGCCGCGTTGGTATAGCCTTCGGCGGGCGCGAGGGTGACGACGTCGGTGGTCAGCAGCTCGTCATCGGGATCCGAGACGGTCGCGTTATGCGCGGCGCCATCGTAGGTGCCGGTGTAGCCCAGCAGTTCCACCTTCGTGGGGAGGTTGACCGTGAATTTCGCGTAGAACGTGCGGTCGCCGGTGGAGCCGCTTGCGATTGCGGGGTCGCCGACCGGTACCGTTCCGGCATCATCTTCAAACCAACCGTCGAAGGTGAAGCCCTCCAGCGTGGCGTCCGCCAGCTTGATTTCGTCCGAGGAAACCATGTAGCCGGAGACGGCCGAGTTCGGGTTCTGCCAAGCAACGTCCGCGGGCACGTCCGCCGTGAGCGCGTAGTTGACGGCGTAGGGGATGGCTCTGTAATAGAGGTACAGCGTCAGGTGGTCGTCGGCCGAGCCGGTATAGACCGTGCCGGTCTCTTTAGAGATCAGGGGCACCAGCTCGTAGCCCAGGAAGACCTTTTCAGGCGCGGTGACAATGCTGCCTACCGGGGCGGTCATATCCTCGACCTCGCCGGGCTGCTCGTCGTACCGATTCTTCTGCACATTCTGGAGGAAGTACTTCACGGTGTACGCGCCGTCGGGGTTCTTGGTGTAGCGGAAGGT
>CAZSUO010000319.1:0-1670 GCA_964610065.1 uncultured Coriobacteriaceae bacterium
CCCGCTGGCCTTGGCTGCTGGAGAGTCGAAGCCGCGGCGACTCGCGGTAGGGGCGCCGGCCCTCTCACAGCCCTGGCAAACCTGGGAGGATCCCGAGATGATCCGCCGCATCTATCGCATCGCGCTGCTCTGCCCGACCCTCTTGGTGCTGGCCGCCGGGGTGATCCTGCGCCTTCGCGACGCGGGCCTTTGGCCTGGGAGTCCCTCCGAACCAGCGGGAGGCTCTAGGAGTCTGTCGGGAAAAGGCTACCCACAGCATGGCCGAGGGCAGCGAGGCGGGGCATAATCTGCGGCATGGACAAGACCTTTCGGGCGTATCAACTCGACCAGCCGTTCCTGCTTCCGCCGGACCTGCGCGAATGGTTGCCGGACGGTCACTTGGCACTGTTCGTGACGGACGTGGTGGCGAGCCTCGACTTGGGGGAGATCTACCGGTCGTACGAAGGCGATGGTCGGGGGCAGCCGCCGTATGAGCCGGCGATGATGGTGAGCCTGTTGCTGTACGCCTACTGCTTGGGCAAACCGTCGTCGCGGGGGATCGAACGGGCGACGCACGAGGATGTGGCCTTCCGCGTACTGGCGGCCAATCAGCATCCGGACCATGCGACGATCGCCGAGTTTCGGCGGCGACACCTGAAGGCGCTGGCGGGGTTGTTCCTGCAGGTGCTGGCCTTGTGTCGTGAAGCAGGACTGGTGAAGCTGGGGCACGTGGCGCTGGATGGGACGAAGGTCAAGGCCAACGCCTCGAAGCACAAGGCGATGAGCTATGGCCGCATGCTCGATCGCGAGGCAGAACTGAAGCGGGAGATCGAGGCATTGCTGCGCGAGGCGGAGGACGCGGACCGCCGCGAGGACGACACGTACGGCAAGGGAGTTCGCGGCGACGAGTTGCCAGAGGAGCTGCGGCGGCGCGAGAGCAGGCTGATCAAGATCCAGGAGGCCAAGGCGGCTCTGGAGCAGCAGGCTCGCGCGCGGGCTGCGGCGGATGCCGAAGCGGTCCGCCAGAGACTGGCCAGGCGGGCAGAGCAGGAGGCACGCACGGGTCGGAAGAAGGGTGGCAAGCCACCGGATGTACCGGACCCGTCTGAAGCACGACCGGACGCCAAGGCCCAGCGGAACTTCACCGATCCGGACTCGCGGATCATGAGGGATGGGGCAACGAAAAGCTTCGAGCAGGCCTACAACGCGCAGGCCGTAGTCGATGAGACTGCGCAGATCATCGTAGCGACGGGCGTGACGCAAGAAGCCAACGACTCGCGGCAGTTGGTCCCGATGCTGGAGCGGGCAAAGCGGAACTTGGGGCAGGCACCCCGGCGCGCCAGCGCCGATGCTGGCTACTTCAGCGAGGGCGCCGTCACCGATGAGCGCGTCGCCGACATCGACTTGTACATTGCGCTGGGCAAGGAGCGCAGCGTCTTGGACGCCCGCGCTGAGGAGGCGTCGGCGACCGCCGATGGCACGGAGCTCTCGGTTGCCGATCAGATGCGCCGGAAGCTCCGAGCACCGGAGGGACAAGCGATCTACAGGAGACGCAAGGCGATCGTGGAGCCGGTGTTCGGCCAGACCAAGGAGGTGCGGGGCTTCCGCCGGTTCCAGATGCGCGGCACAGCAAAGGTGACCTGCGAATGGGACCTGATCTGCCTGGCGCACAACCTGGGGAAGCTGCACCG
>CAZSUO010000320.1:0-1668 GCA_964610065.1 uncultured Coriobacteriaceae bacterium
TGCGTACGTTCAAGCTTGATGAGGCCGCGCTCGGCGACCTCGTGATCGAGGACGTCACGGCTGCCACGATCCCGCCCGACTTCGCGCGCACCCCGCGGATCCATCACTGCTTCCTGGTGCGTAGGAGGTAGGGCGGGCTCCTAGAACATCGGCGTGGTCTGCTCCAGGAGGCCCGAGCCGATGACCTGGCGGAACACGTCCACCGGGATCGTGGTGTCCCAGTTGCCGGTGAGCTTGGCCACGAGGTAGATCGCGAGCCAGAGGCCCACGACCAACAGCGGCCACACCCACGGCGCGATGCGTACCCGGCCGAATGCCCGCGCTTCGAGCGCGCCCTCGACCGGGCACACCTTCACGCAGTCCATGCAGCCGTCGCACTCGGCGGCGTGCACCGTTGCGGCGTGCTGCACATCCACGAACGCGTGGCAGGCACGCGTGCACTTCCCGCAGTCGATGCAGGTCTCCTCGTCGCGCTTCACCGCGCAGGGCGAGGCCAACCCCACCGCCGAGTAGAGTGCGCCGAGCGGGCATGCGTACCGGCACCACACCGGGCCGAGGAGCATCGAGAGCGCGAACGCGAAGAGGATCACGACCAGGAAGATGGGCTGCCCGAACCCTTCGATGATCTTGATGTCGGCGACCCACATGTACGGCAGCTCGCGGAAGCCGACCGCCTCGGGGATCGAGACCATCCCTACGAAGGCGAAGAAGCCGAACCCGAGCACGTACCGGAAGCCGCGGCCCGCGATATCGAGCCACCTCGGCAGGCGGATGTTCCTACCGCCGAGCAGGCGGCGGCCGATGGCGGCGGCGCCCTCCCAGAGCGTGCCCACGGGGCAGATCCAGCCGCAGAAGCCGCGCTTGAAGAGGAGCGAGGTGGCGAGTGCGGCGATGATGATGACGAGCCCCGCGGGCAGGAGCGTGTCCCAGCCGCCACCCTTCACCCACGCGAAGAAGCTCGTGAAGTGCCCGACCGGGAGGATGCCGGCGACGGCCTCCGGCCTCGGTACGAACGGCCCCTCACCCCGCGCCCACGCGGCGAAGGCGAGCAGACGGTAGGCGAGCCAGACGAAGAGGGCGAAGAACACGCCCTTCACGAGCCAGCGAGAGTTGAGGACGCGGTGCGCGCGGGTGCGGAGGTCTGACATCGGCGGCCTTCTCGTCGTGTGTGGATGGTGGCTGCGCCGCTGCCGGACGGCCGCACAGCGGCCGATTCTAGCAGAGTGCGTGATGCGTCGGCACCCGTGAGCGCGACTCCGGCACTAGCGTGGCACGGATATGTTCGCTTACACTTCGAGACGGGCCAGAGGAGGCCCTTTGGATATGCGGCGCGACACCTGCCTCCGGGCGGGGGACGAGTCGGGTCGCACATGTTTTGCCCCGCGGGGCGAGAGGATGGGTTTGCATGGCACAGGGTACCGTCAAGTGGTTCAATCCGGACAAGGGCTACGGCTTCATCTCGCGTGAGGATGGCGACGATCTGTTCGTCCACTTCTCCGAGATCCAGAGCGAGGGTTTCAAGACCCTCGACGAGGGCGCTGCCGTCGAGTTCGACGTCACCGCTGGCCAGAACGGCAAGATGCAGGCGAGCAACGTTCGCAAGATCTAGCCCTGAGCCTCAATAGAATACTGTGGAGAGCGGCCCGATGAGGGCCGCTCTTCTTGTTG
>CAZSUO010000321.1:0-977 GCA_964610065.1 uncultured Coriobacteriaceae bacterium
GACACGCACGGGGCACTCGGCGTCTTCCTCCGTGGCCTGACGCTCTTCGCGTTCACCGGTCTCCCGCTCATCACGACCGGCCTTATGGCGAAGGGCATCCTGCCCCTGCTCCTGCAGAAACTCGTCACGGCGACGCTCGGTAAGCGGGCGGCGGACTTCCTGTTCCAGAACACGACGCGCGGGCAACTCGCCGGGATTCAGGCGACGCTCGGCAGTATCCTTGCCGCAACGACCGCCGGCGCCGGGGGCGGCGCTCTCGACACGGCGACTGACATCGGCATGATGGCGGCACTCGGTGGGCGGTTCGGGTGGCTCAAGAAGATCCCCGGTCTTGGTCGGCTGTTCGGCGGAGCGGGCGGGACGCTGACGAAGGCATACCGGTGGCTCCCCAAGAGCGTCCCGATAGGAGCGGAGGGCGCAGGGGCACTGGCAAAGATCCGCAACGTCCTCGGCGGTCTCAAAGGTGCTGCCAACCTCGGCAGACTCGCCTCCATCGGGCGCGTCGTGCCGTTCGTCGCGTCGTCGCTGTCGTGGCTCGGTGGCGCGCTCGCCAGCGTTGCGTCTGCCGTCGTTTCCATACCGGGGCTCATCGGCGCGGCCATCGGCGGGGTCGTTGTAGCCGCCATGTATTTCACGGGAATCCTGACGGCGATTGCCGACGCGGGGCAGGGATTCCGCGACTGGCTCCACGACGTGCTCGGATGGTCGCGCGAGGGCGGACTCTCCGGTGTCGTGCCAGCGGTCAAGCCCGTCTGGGAATCCGACAAGACCTACGAAGCGGTCAAGGGCGTCAACGACGGGACCATAACAAACGAGCAGCAGTTCGGGAACGCCATCAAGCCGACCCACTTCGCACAGGGCGGCTCGGTCACGCAGACCGGTCTGGCGCTCATCCACACTGGCGAGACGGTCGTTCCGGCGGGGCGTCAGCCCCTCGCCGGAGCTGGTGCGGAGCGTCGAGGAGATCCTTGGCGAGT
>CAZSUO010000321.1:987-1667 GCA_964610065.1 uncultured Coriobacteriaceae bacterium
CTGCCGGAAGCAACATCGGCGCACTCGCCGGCGCAGCAGCAGCCATCTCGAAGGACGCTGCAGCCTACACCAGTGCCGGGCAGGCGGCGGACCAGTATTCCCTGAAGACGCTTCGGGTCATCAGCATCCTGAAGATGCTCTCCGTGTGGCTCTTCCGTGCTCAGGCGCTCCTCCTCTCTCTCTCGAGGCCGTGGATCATTCCACTCTCCATCGTCACGCTTGGAATCGCGGCAGGGTTTGAAGCCGTCACGACGACTCTCACGAACCTGTGGAACTGGATCACAAGCCACGTCTCGACTGCCGGGGAGGTTGTGTGGACCGTCATTGTGACGGCGGCGGCTCTCGTGACCAAGATCGGGTGGGAACTTGTCACCGAGGCGTGGAACTGGTTCACCAGTTTCGTGAGCAGTGCACTGACAATCGGGTGGTCGGTTGCCCTCTCGGCGTCGCTGGCGCTCGTTAAGATAGGGTGGGAACTCGGCACCGAGGCGTGGAACTGGTTCTCGAGCTTCGTCTCGCAGGCGTCGACCATCGCGTGGAGTGTCGCGTTGTCTGCGGCGTTGACACTGACAAAGATCGGGTGGGAGATCGTGCAGACATCGTGGGCGTCTCTCATCTCGTTCGTGTCTACAAACACGAACCTGACATGGGCGGTTGCGATTCTCGCGGCTGTGACACTC
>CAZSUO010000322.1:0-1649 GCA_964610065.1 uncultured Coriobacteriaceae bacterium
CCGACCGTCTCGACGGCAAAGCCGTCGGCTTCGAGGCCGAACTCGCCAATCTCAAACGGCTCGCCAGACGCGCCGCCCGTTGATACGGAGACCGATGGACACCAGCTTCCTCATCAGGATCATCGAACTCGCCCTGTTCATCCCGGCTATCGTGCTGCATGAGGTCTCGCACGGCTACGTGTCGTACCGCCTCGGCGACCCCACCGCGAAGATGAAGGGCCGCCTCAGCCTCAACCCGGTGAAGCACGTGGACCCGTTCGGCACGGTCATCCTGCCGCTGTTGCTGTGGCTCTCCGGTGCGCCGGTATTCGGGTATGCCAAGCCCGTGCCGATCAACCCCGCGTACTACAAGGACTACCGCAAGGGCATGATGCTGACCGGGCTCGCGGGGCCGGCGACCAACCTCACGCTCGCGCTGGTCGCGGGCGTCGGCAGCCGCGTGCTGGCGCTCGGCCCGCTCGCCACCGGTACGCAGGCCGACCCGCAGATCACCCTCCTCGGGTGGCTGTGGTACGCGCTGTACTACTTCGGCCAGATCAACCTCGTGCTCATGTTCTTCAACCTCATCCCGATCCCGCCGCTTGACGGTTCGCGCGTGCTGCCCGTCTTCCTGTCGGACAAGGCTCTGATGAAGTACCACGAGATCGAGCGGTACGGCATCCTCATCTTCTTCGGCCTGCTCCTGCTGCTGCCGAGACTGCTCCCGGGGATCGACCTGCTCGGCGGGTATTTCGACCTGACGGTCGATCCGCTGATGCGGCTGTTCTTCGGCCTGTAGCGCTCGGCCTGCGGTAGACTAGACTGCGTCCATCATACGGCCCGGCCGGGCCGTGTCCCTGCGAACGAGGAGCGAGCCACCAGATGTCGAAGAAGCGCGTGCTCACCGGCTACCGTCCCACGGGGCGCCTGACCCTCGGCCACTGGTTCGGCAACCTGCTCAACATGCGAGAGATGCAGGACGACTACGAGGCGTTCTACTTCGTGGCCGACTGGCACGCGCTCACGAGCGACTGGCAGGACACGCACGCCATCCGGCAGTACACCGAGGAGATGGTGCTCGACTGGGTCGCCGCGGGCATCGACCCGGGCAAGTCGGTCATCTACCGCCAGAGCGATGTGCCCGAGGTGGCCGAGCTCACGATGTACCTCTCGATGGTCACGCCGATGTCGTGGCTCGAGCGCGTGCCGAGCTACAAGGAGCAGCGCGAGCAGATCTCCGAGAAAGACCTCGGCAACGTAGGGTTCTTCCTGTACCCGCTCATGCAGGCGGCCGACATCACCATTGTGCGCGGCGACGTTGTGCCGGTGGGCGAGGACCAGCTGCCGCACCTGGAGCTCACGCGCGAGGTCGTGCGGCGCTTCAACAACCAGTACGGCGAACTGCTGCCGGAGCCCGGCGCGCTCATCGCCAAGGAGGGCGCGCGCGTGCCCGGCACCGACGGACGCAAGATGTCCAAGAGCTACGGCAACGCGATCTACCTCTCGGAGACCGAGGACGAGACCCGCGCCAAGGTGATGGGCATGATCACCGACCCCGCACGCAAGCTCAAGACCGACCCGGGCAATCCCGACATCTGCCCGCTGCACCAGATCCACAAGCTCGTGTCGCCCGACCCTTCGGCGATCGCCGAGTGGGACCGCTGCTGCCG
>CAZSUO010000323.1:0-1647 GCA_964610065.1 uncultured Coriobacteriaceae bacterium
GAAGCAGTACTTCTACATGGGGGACACCTGGGACATCAGCCCAGGTGTTCACAAGTGGTCCGAGAAGAAGTGCGACGTCGGCGCCGGCGTCCGTTGCGACGACATGATCGTCGTCTCGGGCGACCACGATCCGAGCAACGGCATCGTCGTCTCCCCGGTACTTGGAATCGAGGCCAACCCCGTCACTCATCTCGCGGAGTGGCGCTGGACACCGGTCGTCATCCCCGGTGTGCACATGGGCTTCTCGCCACAGCTCAACGTTGAGGGGACGAGTTTCGAGTACTGGGACACGCCCGAGTTCGAGCCGACCTACTCGGCTCCGACCGGCGCCGTCGTGGCGCGGCTGCCGTTCGAGGTGTACGACGGAACCTACTTCGCGGCGTACGTGCCGGTGCTGGTGCTCACATACGGCACGGCGATCAAGCCTCCGGGGGGCGACGTTCTGGACGCCTCGGATCCCACTACGCACCCTATGTCGTGGATGGGCTGCTCCCTGGACGGCATCAACTTCAGAGCCTGCTATCGAGACGCCGACGAGCACGTCGTCCCGTTCTCGGCCGATGTCCCGCCCCCGGGTGCCGCGCCTCCCGGAGAGCAGGTGACCGATGACGATCCGGGTGCACCGGCTCGGTTCATCCAGATCGCGGCGGTGGAGGTGAACTCGTCGGACCTCGCGGGGATCTGCGCGCCCGAGCCCGGGGTTTCGCCGATCTGCGAGTTCCAAGACTCCGGCGGCGGGCTGCTCATCTACGGCACCGGCAGGCCGTACCGCAAGAGCGGTCTGTTCCTCGCGTTCGTCGCGCGGAGCGACTTCGGGAAGGTGGACGACGACGGGAAGCCGATCGCGAGCTACTGGACCGGGGAGCCCGGAGAGGAATGGTCGTTTGACGAGTCCGCGGCGCAGTCGTTGACGCACGAGCTCGGCGAGCGCCCGCCGTGTGATCTGTGGCCGCAGCCGAACTACCAAGAATTGCTGGCCACGCACACCGCGGGATGCTGGCCCGAGCTTCAGGGTTGGGACACGCCGCCGGTGTTCGGCGAGATCTCGGCGCGCCTGATCCGATCCGCTGCCGATCCGCTCGATTCAAAGATCATTCTGTTGGGCAGCAACGACTGGAGCCTCCTGACGCCTCCGGATGAGGGGTACAACAACCTGCGGATGGTATACGCGTGGAGAGCGCCGCTCGTGACGCCGTGGGCGGGCGACTTCTGGGACGAGGCCGTCCCCGAACCGGGACCCAACCCGTTGGTCACCAAGACCGCGGGGTATGGCCCTTACATCATCGACGAGTTCAGTGATGACACATACCCGGGTCTCGGTCCGGACGGCGACATCGTGCTTTGGCACACGATCTCCGTCTGGCAGGGCACGGTGGATACTCCGTACGGCGTCTATACGGGCAGCGAGGTGATTCCGTGGTGACGCGCGTTGGGTGGCTTCTGCTCATCGCGTCGTTACCACTCGTCGCTGCGCGTTGCGCGGGCAGTGGCAACGGTGCCGACGCGGGCTCCGACACCGATGCGGATTCCGACTCCGACCTCGACGCGGGGAGCGACGCTGGCCCCGACTCCAGCGCAGACGCTGACACGGACACGGACACCGGCCCGGGCGACAGCGCGGTTATAGTGACCGCGGGAGGACGACAC
>CAZSUO010000324.1:0-1371 GCA_964610065.1 uncultured Coriobacteriaceae bacterium
GCGATTCGCCGCGAGGTTCCGGAGGCGGTCGTCGGCGCGGGAACGCTCCTGACGCCGCAGATGGTGAAGGACGCGAAAGCGGCCGGGGCGGTTTTTGGCGTCGCGCCGGGGTTTGATCCGGTCGTGATGGCGGAGGCGAAAGCCGCGGGGCTTCCGATGTGTCCTGGCATCGCGACGGCGAGCGAGCTCTCGCAGGCGCTTACCGCGGGCTGCGGGATGGTGAAGTTCTTCCCGGCGGAGGCGGCCGGCGGCGTCAAGATGATCAAGAACCTTCTGGGCGCGTTTCGCTTCACGGGGGTCAAGTTCATGCCGACGGGCGGCGTCAACCTCTCGAACGTGGCGGATTACCTCTCCGTCCCCGAGATCGTCTGCTGCGGCGGCACGTGGATCGTCCCGAAGGACGCGCTCGCGACCGGCGATTGGGCGGCGATCGAGAAACTGGCGGCGGACGCCGCGGCGCTCGTGCGCAAGATCCGCGGGTAATCCTTCCGGTCACATCATCCCGCGGTCGCGGAGAAGGTCCAACGCGGCGCTGAGGCGTTCGCGCTTCTGGCGTCGTTCGTCCTCCGGCGAGGGGAAGAGCGAGGGACCGCCCGCGTCAGGCGTATCCTGGATGTTGGTGACGCCGAAACCGATGAGCCTCACGGAGCCGATCGTCTCTCGGTCGAAAAGCTCGAGGGCCTTCTCGCGGAAGGAGATGTCGTCCCGCGCGGGGACGTCGAACGAGGTCTGCCGCGTGATCGTGTTGAAGGCGTAGTCGCGGATCTTGATGCGGGCGGTGCGCGCCCAGCGTTCCTCGGTGCGGAAGCGGCGTCCGACCTCGCCCACGAGTTCGATCAGTTTCGCGCGGACCTTCCTCCGGTCGCTTTCGTCCTCGTCGAAGGTGTGCTCGCGCGAGACGGACTTCTCCTCCTCGGGCTGCCAGTACACGGTGTCGTCGGAGCGTCCGAAGGCATAGTCGTGCAGCGACTCCGCGGCATCCTTCGAGCCGAGGATCGTCGCGAGCTGGGTGACGGGCAGGCGCTGCAGATCGCCGCAAACGGTGATGTTGTAGGGACGGAGCAGCTCTCCGGTGTGCTTCCCGATGCCCCAAAGGATGCCGATTGGCTTCGATTTCAGGAATTCGGCGATCTGGTCCGGCTCGAATGGCATCATCGTAAGGCCGTCCGGCTTGTGCTGCTCCGATCCGATCTTCGCGAGAAGCCGGTTCGGCGCGATGCCGACCGAGCAGGTGACCCCGCAGACCTCGCGGATCTCCTCCCCCGTGAGATGGCGGATCAGGTCGATCCAGTGGACGCCGAGGTTCATCATCGGGCCGCCGCCGGACTGCGCGCGCTCGAGCATCCAGGCCGAGTGGCCGGCCCGGTAGCG
>CAZSUO010000324.1:1381-1647 GCA_964610065.1 uncultured Coriobacteriaceae bacterium
GAGACGGCCCCGCCCCGGGTCGAGTCGTGTTTATGGGGCGGGGGCGTCTCGCCCCCGCGATAAAGATGAAGAGTTCCACTGATGTCCAGAAACGCCTCGTCAATCGAGACGCCCTCGACGTACGGTGTGTAGTGTCCGAACACCTCGAACGCCTTTGCGGACACCTCCTCGTAGAGTTCCATATGAGGGCGGACGAAGATCGCGTGCGGACATTTCTCGTAGGCGGTACGGGACGGCATGGCGGAATGAACGCCGAACCTCCGTGC
>CAZSUO010000325.1:0-1639 GCA_964610065.1 uncultured Coriobacteriaceae bacterium
CCTCACAGAGTACAAAGAAGCCGATGCGATCGCGGCGCTGCGCTCCACCGGCGAGGTCGAGTACGACCACTCGGAGGACGAGAACAGCGCCGACGTGGCAAAGGGCCTGGTCATCCGCACCGAGCCGGCCGCGGGTACCTCGGTACCCAAGGGTACGCCGGTCGTGCTGTATGTCTCGGTGGGAGTCGCCCAGGTCAAGGTGCCCGACGTGACCGGCCTCTCACTGGCCAAGGCCCAGGGACAGCTTGAGGATGCCGGACTGAAGGTTGCGACCACCGAGGCGTTCAGCGACAGCGTGCCCAAGGGCAGCGTCATCTCACAGAAGCCCGACGCGAACGTGCTGCTCGAGGTCGGGAGCACCGTCACGCTCGAGATCTCCAAAGGCCCCGAAGTGATCATCGTCCCCGATGTACGCACGATGAGCGAGGCGGACGCCAAGAAGGCCCTGAAGGACCTCGGCCTGGAACCGAAAGTCACGTACGTGACGAGCCCCGATGATGGCATCGTGATCAACCAGTTCCCGATCCCCGGCGCCTCAGCCAAGCGGGGCGACGTGGTCGAGATCGAGGTGGGCAAGAAGCCAGACGACGACGGTCCGCCGACGCCCCCCGCGAACGGCTGATACTGAACCGAGCACACACGCAACAGGTCCGCGATCAGTGGACCTGTTCGCGTTCGTGCCATGTCGAGTCCAGAGCCGCGACCACCTCGGCGTCCGTGGTCTGCCCGAACCGCGTGTAGTACTGGCCCACGGCCCGCATCTGCGGATCGACCCAGAGGATCACCATCTCGTCGGCTTCCCGGTGCAACGCCTGCTCGGCCGGGGGTGAGGCCACCGGCGCCGCCACGATGATCCGTGCCGCGCCGCGCCGCCTGAGTGAGCGCACGGCCGCGATGAGCGTGAGCCCGGTGGCGACGCCGTCATCGATGAGCATCACCGTGCGCCCTGCGATCACCGGCGCCGGGCGGTCTCCCCTGTACGCAGCGAGCCGCCGCCGGATCTCCGCTCCCGCGCGCTCTGCCTCCCGGTGGAGGTACTCGGCATCTGCCGCCAGGCTCTCGCCAGCGATCAGCTCGCCGTCGGCATCGACCGCCGCGATGGCGTACTCGGAATTCCCCGGCGCCCCGATCTTGCGCACGACCTCGATGTCGAGATCCAGGCCGAGCGCGCGCGCCACCTCGGCGGCAACGATCACCCCGCCGCGCGGAACGCCGAGGACAAGCGCGTCGGCAGGCAGCCGCGCCGGGCTTTCGGCGGCGAGCCGCCCTGCCAGCACCCCGGCGAGGCGACGGCCAGCGTCGATACGGTCGGTGAACATCGGGTCCACCTCCTTCGGCAACGGGACCCATCGACGTGTATTCCCCGCTTCCGGCGGTGTGATGGCGCGGACTGCCGGCCCGCCGCCGGGCCGGGCAGGTATCATGGACGCGGAGGTGGCGACATGCTCACAGGACTCAGCGATAACGTCAGGCTCGCCAACGGCGTGGAGATGCCGCGGCTCGGACTCGGCACGTACAAGTCGGCCGAGGGCGGCGACGTGGAGGGCTCGGTGCTCGCAGCGCTCGAGCTCGGCTACCGGAGCGTCGACACGGCGTCGCTCTATGGCAACGAGGCCGGCATCGGCCGGGCGATTGCCGC
>CAZSUO010000326.1:0-1635 GCA_964610065.1 uncultured Coriobacteriaceae bacterium
GCACTGCATCGCTCGGCAGAATCGGTTTACCACCCCTGGGTTGCGATCCAGGGCGCGAGGGCCGCCGCGAGGCGGCCTCCGCATTTCGGGGGACATTCGGAATGGCATCGCTGCCTCGCGCCATCGTCTACATCGACGGATTCAACCTGTACTACGGGTTGCTGCGCGGCACTCCTTATCGCTGGCTCGACCTCTCGGCCTTCGCCAGAGCACTGCTGCCGGCATACGACATCGTTCTCGTCCGCTACTTCACTGCGCGCCTGAAGCCGCTCCCCTGGGACGCGACCGGACATTACCGCCAGGGCGCCTACCTGGAGGCGCTCAAGTCCCTGCCGGACGTGTCGGTACATCTCGGCGAGTTCCGCTCCAACGTCGTCAGACGCCCGCTGGCAGACAGCACTCGTATCCCGCCCGACACTGTCGCCGTTATCGACACGAAGGAGAAGGGCTCCGACGTCAATCTCGCGTCGCATCTGCTCCTGGACGGATTCCGCAATCGGTATGACGCCGCGGTGGTGGTCTCCAACGACTCCGACCTACTCGAACCGGTGCGAATGGTCCGCGAGGAACTCGGCAAGAAGATGCACATCGTGTTCACCAGGCGTGAGCGCCGTGGGTCGGTCTTCGAGGGTCGTGTGGATGACATCATGCGGCACGTGAACACGTCTGTGCTTCAACGGTCTCAGTTGCCGGTCACCGTCCAGGTTCAGGGACGCCCTGTGCGCAAGCCGCGGGAGTGGTGAGCGGCTCATGTGCTCCCCGTACGGCTCGCTCAAGTAGAAGTGCGTCACGCGTCCGACATCGAGCGTGCCGATGATGTACTCCTCGTGCGTGCGCATGATCTCAGGGGTGTACGCGACCCCGCGGGGCCCGTCCCACGCCTCGATGACTTCGACGGACGGGTAGAGACGGCGGATCCAGTCCGAACGCACGCGCAGCGGTATTAGTCCGAGTCGCCCGTGTACTCGAGCGGCGCCTCGCCGACGTCCTGTCCCGACACCACGAGATCTCCGCCCACGTCGATCGACGCCTCGATGCAGATGGAGGTCGGACCTTCTATCCGCACCAGCAATACGTTGCACGGTGGGAGCCCTTGCGGCGAGCTGACCAGCGTACCGCAGCGGGCGGGTCCAACTCGCTTCGTCGGCTCGCCGTGGCGCGGTCAGGTCACACCAGCCCCGGGTGCGCACTCTCCAGCCACGCCAGCACGGCCTCTCTCAACACCTCGGCCTCTCGCAGAAGCTCCGCCACATCGGCCTCAGTCGCAATGCCAATGGCGTCATAGTCCACAGTGTTCCGCCTCGACCTGCAGGCATCGAGGCAGTCGGCGGTTGTCGTGTGCTCGACTCCGAGTATCAGAGGCAACGCTGCGATCGTGGTGTGGTGGTGGGCAAGGTCTCTCTCGACCACGCGCAGCAGGTCGGCAATCTCGCTCGCTGCAGGAGGCAGTCGACGCAGCCGTCCCTTAGCCGACAACCGCTGCAAGCTCATCATCACCACCCACAACCCACATCTTCGGCCCGGACAGCACCGTGGCGACAAGGTGGTCCCCGCCCACAGCTCGCTCCCGAAACTCGCGTTCGCTCATCGTGATGATGTTGGGTTCGCGGCCCACGTCGCGCAGCACCGGCACCA
>CAZSUO010000327.1:0-1632 GCA_964610065.1 uncultured Coriobacteriaceae bacterium
CTCGCCGGGGCCGATGGCGCCAGTTGCTTGCCGAGCCTGAGCCCCTTCGCGTCCGGGTAGGTGTCCAGGAAGACCGACACGGCCTTCACCAGATCGCCGTCGAACACCGCCGGGTCTTCCTTCGCCCAAGACTTCAGAACGCGCAGCACCTCGGCTAGGTTCTTCTGCCGCACGTGGACAGAGCGAACGGCGTCGATCGCGCAGATGCAGCGGATCCCCTTCCCACGTGTCACCCGTAGCCCTGCCGCGCTCACGGTGGCGTCGATCTCCAGTGCCACCGGGGTCCGCGCGACCAGTTCCGCGCGGTACTTGTCGAAGGCCCCCACGGCGGTGCGCCCTCCGTTCAGCTTCAGGAACAGAGCCGCTTCCTGAGTCAGCGTGAGTCCGCTGTGGATCTCACACGTGATCTCGAGCGCCCCATGCCCCGCTGCCATGAGGGCAGCCACCCGGTGCTGACCATCTACGACAACGAGCACCCCGTTTGGGCGCTCCGACAGAACCGGAACCCCGATCCTATCGTCGTCGATCCCCTTTGCCATCGCCTCGACCCGACGTTGGTCCAGATCGCGCTGGTACTTCGGGTCACTCTTGATGTGGTCCACGCGGACCTTCTTCAGCTTGCTCATGCTCTATGCTCCTTCGCGGCTTCTTTGTTCAGCCGCTTCTGGATCCCACGAACGACGGACACCAACTCCTCAAGAGCCGACACCGCCGTGCGCGCCTGTTGGGCCGTGATCGAGTCCAGCGCCTCCTCGGCGCAACCCATCAGGTCGCGCAGTGAGTGGCCGAACTCCGCGGCTGTGTCCGCGATCCGAGTGAACGGGTCGCGGTTCATCTTCTTCGTAAGACCGAGTCTCGCTTTCGCTGCCTGTATCCTTTCCCTGGGGCAGCCGAACTTCTTGGCGATTTCGTTGACCGTGAGTCCGGACAGAAGCAGCGGCCTCACCTGTTCCGCCAGGTCAAGCGCTTCTTGCACGTCCTTGCGTACATGCTTCTCGTCTCGCACCAGGCGCAGCTTGGGCTTGCGCGGCTCTGCGGCCTTCTCCACCTCGGCCTTCGCCTGCTCCACCTGGTCCTCCCTGTCCTTCTTCGCGATGCGGGCGAGAGCCGCCGCGTTGTCCTCCACTGGCGTCCCCGTGATGACGCTCTCCGCCTCGGTCGTCAGCCGCTCACCGATCGCAACCTCGTTCTCGATCGTCCGCTCCGACTTGCCCGTCTTGGCCGCAGTCGAGGCCACGAAGGAGGGGGGTAAAACCGCAGACCTTGCGCTCTTACCCCCGGACCCATCCCGCTTCGGCGGAGCCTTCCCTCTCGCCGTCTCGGGGTGCTTGGCGAGGTGCAGCGCCTTGGACCGTGCGAGTAGCCTGGCCCGCTCGCGAACCGTGATCGGCTTCGAGATGTTCGCGTCGATCTCGACCATGGCGAGGTCGATCGCCTCCCCGTCCCACACCTCAGCGTCGATGGTGGTCCAGCCGAGTTGTTGAGCGGCCGAGAGACGGTGCGCCCCGTCCAGGAGCGAGCGGTTTTGCGCGACGGCGATCCGCTGGATGAGTCCGTGCTCGCGCATCGACTCCGCCAGCACCGCGACGTGAGCATCGTCGATCGGACGGCGGCCATCCGGAACGACGACAG
>CAZSUO010000328.1:0-1628 GCA_964610065.1 uncultured Coriobacteriaceae bacterium
CACGCGCGACATCGCCGACGCCTCCACGCTTCCACAGAAGACGGTGGGCACGACTGCGATGGGCGACCTCGTGGTGGAGCGGTTGCGGGGTTAGCGGCTTGTCGAGGAGGTAGTGCCTCGCCCACGGTTAAGGTTGCGTTCACACTCCGTTCAGCACCTTCGGTCACGATGGTGCCGGAGGTGTTGCTTGATGGCGACTCATGGGCATTCTAGTATGATGATTCATCATACTAGGAGGTGCGACGTGGCCAAGCTGAAGATCGCGATCACGCTCGACGAGGGTGCGGTGGAGGCCGTCGATCGGCTCGTGAGCGAGCGGCAGTTCGCGAGCCGGAGTCAGGCGATCCAGGCGGCGGTGGATGAGAAACTCGCCCGTATCCTCGGCTCACGCCTCGCGGTCGAGTGCGCAAAGCTCGATCCGCTGTTCGAGCAGAGTCTGGCTGACGAGGGCATCGAGGCTGAGAGGGCGACATGGCCCGCGTACTGAGGGGCGAGATCCGCTGGGCGGACCTGGGGTCTGCCCGGGGGCACGAGCAGTCGGGGCAGCGGCCGGTGCTCGTGTTGAGCGCCGACGTATTCAACGAGCGGTCTGGCACCGCGATCGTAGTGGCCCTCACGAGTCAGCCGCAACGGGCAGGGTACCCGCTCACGCTTCCGGTGGAGTCGGTCGTGCTGCCCAAGCCATCGTGGGTGAAGATCAGCCAGGTGCGGACAGTCTCGGTGGAGCGCCTCGGTGAGACCCTCGGGGCGGTATCTCCGGAGGAGCTGCTGCTGGTGGTCGAGGGGCTGAACGAGATCCTGGGTGCGTGCCACGTATGATCGAACCGGGCGCCACACACGAGAGGGAGCCGATGGGCTCCCGCAAGATCCTTCGCGGGCTCGCCTTCGCCGCGCTTGGCAGTGCCGTGGTCTCGGCAGTCCTCGTGGTCATCGGGGACGGTCCCGCCGTCGCGCGCGCACTTCGCGGGTTCGACCCGCTCACGCTTGTGTGGATGCTGTTGCTGGGCGCCGCGGGCTTCCTCGTCCGCTCGCTGCGCTGGGGCGCGCTGATGCGCGAGGTCGGTCACCCGGTGGCGTTCCGTGACGCCCTCTATATGCAGGTATCCGGTCAGGCCATGACCGTCACCCCCGGACGCGTCGGCGAGGTCGTCAAGCCGTGGCTCGGCCGGGAGATCGCCGGGATGCGCATGACCCGCGGCGTCACGTTGGTCTTTGCCGAGCGGGTGGCCGACCTCATCGCCGTCTGTCTGCTTGCGCTCGGCGGTCTGACCGCGCTCGGCGGCGATACCTGGGTGCTCCTCCTGGGTCTCGCCCTCGTGGTCGCTGGGACCGTGCTTGCCGGGTCCTCATGGTTCCACGGGCTCGCACTGCGCTTCGTGCGGGGCCGTGAGCGGGCGCGCAAGCACGAGGCCTCGGCTGAAGCGATCGCAGACACGCTGCGCCGTGCGCTCCACTGGCGCGTGCTCGCCTGGTCGGTCCCGGCGTCCGTGGCCGCATGGGGGCTTGAGGGCGTCGGATTTGCGCTCTGTCTCCGCGCGTTTCGCTTCGATGCGCTCGGACTGCTTGCCGACGTATCCGTCTACGGGGTTGCCACGATCGCCGGCGCCTTCACGTTCCTGCCTGGAGGC
>CAZSUO010000329.1:0-1623 GCA_964610065.1 uncultured Coriobacteriaceae bacterium
GGACGCCGGCGAGGGCGGGGGTGAACAGGGCGGTCAGGACGATCCCGGCAGCACGGCCGTGGGTGCCGGGCTCGCGGTCTCGTCGGTGGAGTGGTGTGGGTTCGTTGGGCATCCGTTCTCCTTATTGAGTCTGGCTCAGTAACGCACGTGGGCGGACTGGTTTGGGTTGGGGGTAGGTGAGTGTGGGGTTAGGTGTGTGCGTCGGTCTCCGTTGGATTGTGGGCAGATGGCGGGGGTTTCTGGTCCAGCGCGGCCATAGCTGCTTTGCCTTCGGCGATTTGGGTTCGGCTGGCGCCAGTGCCAGTGCGTGCGGTACACGTCGGGCAGTTGCAGGACGGTGGGAGCTTGACTGTCATCGGTCCTCGCTTCGGATCGTGACGCGCAACGCGCGCCCGCGCGGTCTGTGGTCGACTTTCAAACTTGAGCCAGTTCGTGACCACGACGGCAGTCGGGTACGGGTAATCGAAGGCAAGGGCGCGGTTTCCGCGCCCGCGGCAGCTTCTTTCAACGTTCGTGAATGCAGTGTTCGTGAAGGCAGGGACGCTAGGTGAAGATCTCTACGGTCTACGGTCTGTGGTCTACCTCTACGGTCTACCTCTATCTCTGCGGAGGATGAGCGCGCGCTATAGCGGGCGCTGGTGCGCGCGCTATAGCGCTCCTGCTGGGTGGCGCTCATGCGGCCGCTATCGCTTCACACTCGGGACACCCTGGAGCGGGACGTCCTGCGTGGAGACCCTTGCCGTGGTTCGTCTTCAGTGCGCCCGCCTTCCTCTCGAGGCGGACGTCGGCGATCTCCTGCTGGCTCATGTTCCACTTCAGCCAGGCAGGCACGTTCCACCCACAGACCCCTTCTTGTTCGGCCGACACCCAGAGCGCCGACTTGATGAGTGCGGCCGTGGCTGGCTTCGGGTTCTTGCAGCCCGCGGCGACGACAGCCAAGTCGTACTCGGGGATGAAGCCGTCCGATCCTGTGCGCTTCAGGTAGATGAGTCCGCGGATGTAGAGCAGCTCTGCGTCCGGGCCGGCGCGACGAATCTTCGGGTCGCTCGGCATGTTGAGGTCGAGGGGCACGAACTCACCCGGGATGCGGCGAGCCACTAGACCATCTCCGGCATGTCGGGGAGCCACGCGGCCCGCGTTGGGTAGCTGACCGGATCGGCCGGGCGCTTCGGCACCTCGCGCCCGAGTGAGCGTGCTAGCTCAAACGTCTGCGCGAAGTACTCGGGAACGCTTTCAAGACGGCGGTGCCCAAGGCAGTAGACCGTCACGCGAGAGTCGGACATCTCGTCCGTGGCGCCTTGGCACGTCGCGACCACCGGACGCGGCCGGCACCATTCCCACGTAGCGAAGTTCGATCGATTCTGGTTGCACGAGATGCAGAGCGTGCGCAGGTTCGTCGTGTTGTCCAGCCCGCCCGCCGAGTACGGGATGATGTGGTCCACTTCGAGAGCGTCCGGCGCCGCGCGTAGGTGGCACCACTGGCATGTCTGCCCGTCGCGGTGGACAACGCCCCACCACAGTTGCCCAGGTAGCGCGGTGCGCTCCTCGCGTGGGACGGTCTGGAATCGCGGGACGTCGCCCAATCCGTGGGTCGATCCGGGTAGGATGCTCATTTAGTGACTC
>CAZSUO010000330.1:0-1620 GCA_964610065.1 uncultured Coriobacteriaceae bacterium
TGACCACCGCGTAGATCGTGCTCGGGGAATCGTTGCGTGTCTTCTTCCTGCTCATGTCTCGTTCCTGTGTGCGATACGTGCAGGATAACAGACGTTTTTGCACCACTCGGGCGAAGCGCAAAGAACGCAGGCGTTCGCACCCAGACGTTGGCGAACGCAGACGGACGTAGAAAAGATCTATTGACAGGGTTTTTGGCGCGTGCCGAGAAACGGCGAAGTGTCACCTAAAGCGCCACCTGGACCGATCAGAAACCCAGCAACAGGGTTATGAAATCGGGGTCAGAATGGATGCATTCGTTCGCATCTAAATCGAGAAAGGCGTAGGGCCGTCCCACTGGAAATGTGGTACCGGGGTAACCCGGTTGAGGGTTCGAGCCCCTCACCCTCCGCTCGTAACGCTCTTTGACAATTCGACTTAGAACAACGACGCTGCTAGGTGTCGTCGGCAGGGTCGGGGCAAGTGTCACCTGAAGCGCCACTTGGCCCGCGCCGGGACGCCCAGAGTTTCGCTGCCAGGTCTTCGGCATCCCGCGTGTCGTAGAACGTCACCGTGGTATCGAACGATGCGTGGCCCATCCACTTGTGGACTTCCATCGGCGTGAGTTTGCCGTCCACCTTCCGCACGAAGGCCCGGCGGCCGATGTCGTGGCTGGTCGCGTGCTTGCCCTTCTCGGCATTGGTGACGATGCCGGCCTTCTCGCCGATCTTCCCGATGTTGCGGACGATCCGGTCGCGGGAGAAGTTGCCGCCCCGGCCGTTCGGGATCGGGAACACCGGGCCACTCCGCTTCTCCTCGGGCGTCTCACAGCAGACCTCCCAGAACTCGGGCGTGATGGCCTGGATGCGGGTCTTCCGCTTCTTGTTCGCCCCGGGCGCCATGCGGATCAGCGGGTAGGGACCGCGCCGGTCGATGTGGATCGGAGCGGTCTCGTCCCAGGAGAGGTCCGCCAGTTCCCCGATGCGGAGGTTTGACTGGGCGAGGCCACGGAGGAGTCGGCGCCAGTAGAACCAGTCCTTCTTCCGCACGGACTTGATGGCGGCGAGGATTTCCTTGAACTCTGCGTCAGTGACGGCGCGGGAGGCTGCGTGCTCCTCGAAGCGGACCTCGATGTACGGCACCCGCAGGAGCATGTCCCGGCGGGCCGCCCAGTGCAGGGCAGCCCGGAGCCGGGTGGAGTAGGAGGCGATGGTGTTCTGGGAGAGGCCCCGGTCGCGGAGGCTGTTCTGCCACCGCTGGATCCAGGTCGCGTTGATCGCGGCCAGGGAGCGGATGCCGAACTGCTCGACCGACCACTTGACGGCCCGCCAGTTCTCCCGGTGCCCCGAGGATTTCCCCACGAGATGCCCTTTCTCGTAGAGTGTGCAGAAGTCGATCCAGTCGTAGTCTTCGATGGAGACCCCGGCCAGGATCTTGTCGGCCAGCCCAGCCGCCGCGTCAAAGGCGGCGCGGCGGCTGGAGGTATCGAGGGATCGTTGCTGTCGCTTGCCCGTCTCGGGATCGGTCCACCGAGCCACGAAGAACTTCCTCCGTGACGGACGAAAGACAGTCATTCCGACCCGCTCGATTGCTGACCTTCTGGACATGACTTAGACCTCTTGCCGTAAGTTCGTTTGCCCGCT
>CAZSUO010000331.1:0-1619 GCA_964610065.1 uncultured Coriobacteriaceae bacterium
GGGACGCCACTTCGGCCGACCCAGCCATCGGGACAAACGCGAGTTGCGCGACGAGTACCGTCGCGGCGATTGCTGCTGCTGATCGTTGCTGCTTTATCATCAGAACACCATGGTTTCAGCTTCGGAAAGCCAGGAATGGGTTGCGCCAGTGTCGAGCACCAGGCGCAGAAGGGCGTATCGAGCGAATTGCGCCCCGTCGCCTCGACTGAGCGAGAGGCGTGCATTCGTTGCAAGGTCCGGCGCGAAGTGGGCCAGGGTCGCCACGTTGTCGACGCTGGCCTGGATCAAGAGCGTCGCCTCTTGGCCGTCGAGCCAGTTGGTAGGGTCGAGACCGTTGATGGAGATGGGGCCCGTGAGGGACAGGCGTCCCTTGGTGTACGGCTCTGGGATCGAGACCAGGCCCGCGGCGTCGACGGTGGCCACGCCCCAGCCGTCCTTACGCCAGCGGAAGTTCGGGCGATCGAGCATCACCAATGCTTCGTCGAGCCGCTGTGCGCCCGCGAGCAGTCCGGCAAACGCAGTCTGGTCGTCGACCATGACCGTGTGGCTGTCGTGCTGGCCGCGCCCGTCGGCGCCGTCAACGTTGCGGTTGAGCAGGTCTGGGTGGCTATTAGTCCCCCCGCCCGCCGGCACCTGGAAGGTGCCCTTCCAGTACGTGCCGTGGTTCTGGCTGTTGATCCTGACCGTAAGAGTCGCCGGCGTCTGGCAAGTCGTTGAGATACCAATCTGCAACGAGAACCGCATAACCGTCGTCATGTCGATGTCCGCAGGCACGCGGTACGGAACTACCAAGTCCTGGACCGTCACGTTCGGAGTGAGCAAACCGGACGGAATGGGATCAAGCTCGGTCACACTCGTCGTACCCGCCGCGTCCGTGATGATCACACGAGCAAGAATCCTCGTCACGCCGGTCACATCCGAAGCCGACAGAGACACTTGCTCGAAGTGAAACTCCTGGGGCCCGGCTGCGAGCTTGACGATTCCGGGAGTGCCCGGCAGGGTCATGAACTCGTGCTCGAGATATGCCACCGCCGGCGTACCGGGATTGCCGCTCGCCATTGTGACGCTTGCGTCGGCGTTCGACGTGTCTACGTTCTCGGTGTTGAGCTCGGTCGAAGAGAGCAACTCGTATTTGTAGTCCCAGTCGTGCGTCGGTCCTGGATCCAAGTCCCAAACCAGCGCCGTCGTCCCGAGAGTGATCGACGAGTTGGCCAGCGTGAGGAACCCCGCTCCGTAGAGGTTTCCGGTCTGCACGCCAAAGGTCATTCCATTGACGTATTGCGACGACTCCGTGAAGCCTGGCGCGCGGCGGAAGCGAGCCTGCGTGTTCACAAGCATCAACGTCTCAGGGTGACCCGGCGTTGGCTCCCAGTGAGCGCCGGCGTCTTCGAGGATCAGCACCTGTTGCAGCGGCTCTTCAGTGCCAAGCTCCGAGGTGTCGCCCTGGTAGTAGGCCAGGAAGCGCATCCCGAGCAGCGGCGAAGGCGCCTTCAGGGTCGCATCGTCGGCGCGCGTGTCGACACCATCGAGCCACGCGGGAGGGATGGCCCCGGTCTCGGTGCGGACGAACACGCCGGGCTCGGGCTGGGTCCAGCCGACGAACATGGGGTTGTTGCCGC
>CAZSUO010000332.1:0-1612 GCA_964610065.1 uncultured Coriobacteriaceae bacterium
TCTGCAAGCGGGGTTGCGAACGCGAGGGTGTTGACGGCCTCGGCGGCCTTGTGATGCTTGCCCGCGGCGACGGCGCAGTGGGCATTCCACAGCGTCTTATACGAGGCGAGTGCCGTCTTCAGCGTGTCGAGGTCGGTGGGCACGGCGATGTGAGACTGGTTCGTCGCGTCGCCGTTCAGGTTGTGGCACCCACCGCCGTCCAGCCAGTGGACGGTATCGGACTCTTGCGTCGGGTAGACCGGGGCGGCTGCGAACTGCTCTTTCGCCATGCCGACCACTGCCATCTTGAGGCGCAGGAAGCCATCGTCGGTGTTCGCGATCTCGGCGTCCAGCTTGCCGATCTCCAGGTCGCCGAAGAAGCTAACCTGGTCGCCCAGCACCCGCCACGCGCAGAAGCGCGGGAAGTTGGTGAAGCTGGTCGGCTCCACCATGGTGTGGGTGTAGGGGTCGGCACCGCCGGCGGGGGTGTCGGTCCAGCCCGCAAAGGCGAACACGGCGCCCATGTCCTTGGGCTGTCCGGTGACGGTGAGCTCGCCGCCGGTGTCGACGCGAGTGACCCGCTTCTTGGAGCTTCCGAAGATGCGGCCGTCGCGCACATTGAGAGAGGCGATGGTCGGGTCGCTCACGAGGTCGCCGTCGATCACTTCAAGCATGTACGTCGGCGCGGCCGGGTACACGCCTCGCGCTGTCTGCTTGGCGATGTAGATTGCGAGTTTGCCGGTATCGATCATCAGTCATCCACCTCCTTTCGGGAGGGCTTGGGTTTGGATACGCGGACGTGGGGGTCCATCTCGACAGCCTCGGGTAGAGGCTCGAAGGCTTCCAGCTCCGGGATCTCGCTCTCCACAAGCAGCGGGTGCTTGCGCAGGAGCTCGATATCTCCCGGGTCCTCGGTGTCGTAGGGCAGGTCAAAGACCCGCTCCCGCCCGCCCGGATGAAGAATCGTCTTCGCGGGCACGGCCGGGTCACGGTCTTTGAGGTCGAATCGGGGCATTGCTCACCTCGCTTTCAGGGCATGAAGAAGGCTGCTCGGGGCGGCCTCTGGGTGGTTACGCGTGTCGGTAGAGCGGTCGGGCGTAGCGCTTGCGGCGATACCAGCCCGTCTCGGGGTCGCGGTCGTCTCCGCGCGGCTCGGTCGTGACGCGCACGTGGGTGGTGCCCATCATGCCGTGGTAGCCCTCCAGGGCGTCTCTGAGCGCGTCGTCTATGGCGATCGTGTTTAGGAAGTCCTTGGACCGGCAGCCGAAGCGGATGAGCGGCTCCACGTAATCAGCCATGTGAAGTTCCCGGCCCGTCAGCACGTGGAAGATGAGGCAGTCCGCGGTGGTGCCCGGAGGCATGACGAGCGGATAGATGCGCGTGCCCACGAGCGCGGCCAGGCCGGCGTGGGCCTCCAGGTAGCTGACGAGGTCGGTCTCGAAGCTCATGCGAGCTTGCTCACGATCTCCCGGAAGGCCTCCCCTATCTCCTTGACCGCCTCGTCTCTCTTCTCTTCGAAGGCCGTCGTGAGGTAGGGCTGCGCGGCCTGGTCATACTCACGTCCGAGACTGTCCTTGCCGGTGAAGCCGAACTCGATGCGGCGGGCGTAGGGCAGGTTGGTGCCGATCATGAT
>CAZSUO010000333.1:0-1609 GCA_964610065.1 uncultured Coriobacteriaceae bacterium
GCGTGGTGGAGACCGGCGCGCGGTTCACGCGGTAGTCGTCGATCACCGGCAGCTCGTCGCCTACAAGCTCGATGTCGCTCGCCGAGCCAAGCCCCCAGCGCTCTCCGTACACGATCGTCTCCACGAGCGCAGGGTCGAGCGCCATGATGCGGCAGCCCACGACATCGATCGCCACCGGGTCGCTCGAGAACAGCAGCACGCCCACGTCGCGCGGATCGCCGTTGCGCGGGCCGTTGCCCTCCATCCCCACGATCGCGTCCATCACGTACAGCCGCGGCTTCAGCAGCAGGTTGAGGTCCACGAGCATCTGGCTGAAGAGCTCCACGTTGGGCATCTTGGTGTGGAACTCGCCCTTGAGGAAGCCCGGCACGCACCCGAACTGGTTCTTGATCGCAGCGGTCATGCGGGTGAGCGCGTGCGTCTTGAGCTTGGGGAGCGACACCAGCCCGTCTGCGGCAGCCACTCCCTCGGCGATGGTGAACTGCTTGATGAGGTTGCCGCCGGGGAACGGCATCACGCGCCCGTGCTCGAAGTCGGCCACCGGGATGCCGAGCGATGCGGCCGCCTCGGCGATACCGGCGCGCTTCCCGGCCCCCGGCCCGCTGCCCACACCGGGCGAGTCGCCCCAGCTGAGCTCGGCCCCCGCCGCCGCCAGAGCGCGCGCAACGGCCGAGAACACCGCGGGATGGGTGGTCACGGCCTTCTCAGGCGCGCTCGCCACCAGCAGGTTAGGCTTGAGCACGATCCGCTCGCCGGGATGCACGAACGCCTCGGCGCCGCCGAGTAGCGCAAGCCCGCGTGTTACGGCATCCTCGACAGCGGGAGTATCGTAGGTAGCGCACCTGATGACGGCAACGCGGGCGCGTGTCATGGCATGACCTTTCGCGACGGTTGCCGTCATTGTGACAGACATCCGCGCCTCGCCGAGGCGCCGCACGAAGGGAGCGACGCATGGGAGAGACCGCACCTGAGGGCCGCTACGACGTCGTCATCATCGGCGCGGGTCCGGCCGGCCTGACCGCAGGCATGTACACCTCGCGCCAGGGCCTCAGGACCGCCATCATAGGCGGCGAGGTGGGCGGCCAGACGCTCTGGGCCGGCGAGATCGAGAACTACCCCGGCTGGCGGCTCGTGACCGGCAAGGAGCTCGTGGCGAGCTTCCGCGACCACGTTGCGCAGTTCGAGGTGGAGTGCCTGGAAGGGCAGCTTGTGAACGCGATCGTGCCTGCCGAAGACGGCTACGACATCTACACGCGCGAGGGGTCGACACTCGCCACCCGTGCGATCATCATCGCCACCGGCAAGGCCCCCAACCGCCTCGCCGTTCCGGGCGAGCAGGAGTTCACCGGCCGGGGCGTCTCCTACTGCGCGACCTGTGACGCCGCGTTCTTCAAGGGCGCCGACGTGGCCGTGGTGGGCCCGGGCGAGTCGGCGGCCGACGCCGCACTCGAACTCGCGACCATCGGCGCGCGCGTCACGCTCGTGACGCTGTTGGCACTCAAGGTGCCCGAGGCCATGATGGAGCGCGTCGAGGCGCACGAGAACATCACGCTCAAGACCGGCTTCAAGGTCACCGAGATCGTGGGCGACACCCGGGTGACCGGGCTCA
>CAZSUO010000334.1:0-1596 GCA_964610065.1 uncultured Coriobacteriaceae bacterium
ACCGGGAGGCGATGCACCAGCGTTTGAGCAACCCGGTGGCTCTCGCCGTGTTCTCGAGCGACGCGCTGTCGTCGGTGGCGTACGCGCCTCACGAGATCATGATCATGCTCGCGCTCGCCGGCACCGCGGCGCTCAGCCTCACGCTCCCGATCGCGGTCGCCATCGGCGTGCTGCTCGTGATCGTGGTGCTGTCGTACCGTCAGACGATCCGGGAGTATCCGGGCGGCGGCGGTTCGTACATCGTGGCCAAGGAGAACCTCGGCACAGTCCCTGGCCTCGTGGCGGGCGCGTCTCTCCTGGTCGACTACATCCTCACCGTAGCCGTCTCGATCTCGGCGGCGGTGGCGGCCATCACCTCCGCGTTGCCGCAGCTTCTGCCCTACACCGTGCCCATCGCTATCGGCTTCGTGCTGCTGCTCGCCGTCGCCAACCTGCGCGGCGTGAAGGAGTCGGGCGCGATCTTCGCCGGCCCCACGTTCGCGTTCATCGTGCTCATCAGCGCCATGGTCATCGTCGGACTCGTTCGCTTCGCCACTGGCGATCCCTTCAGCGTGCCAGCGCCAGCGCATCCGATCGAGGCGGTGCAGTCGCTCGGCCTGTTCCTGGTGCTCAAGGCGTTCGCCTCGGGATGCACGGCCATGACCGGCGTTGAGGCGATCGCCAACGGCGTGCAGGCGTTCCGGCAGCCCGAGGACAGGAACGCGTCGGTCACCCTCACGTGGATGGCGGGCATCCTGCTCTTCCTCTTCGTGGGTATCGCGCTGCTGTCATCGCTTGCCGGGGTGCAACCGTCTGAGACCGAGACCGTGATCAGCCAGCTCTCACGAGAGATGTTCGGCACGGGCGTGCTCTACTACGTGATCTCGGCGAGTGTGGCTGCGATCCTCGTGCTGGCCGCCAACACCGCGTACGCGGACTTCCCGCGACTCTCGTCGTTCGTTGCCGACGACGACTTCTTGCCCCACCAGTTGCGCGACCGCGGACACCGGCTGGTGTTCAGCAACGGCATCATCCTGCTCACCGTTGCGGCGATCGTACTGCTCGTGGCGTTCGGCGGCGTGACCACCCGGCTCATCCCGCTGTACGCGGTGGGCGTGTTCCTCTCCTTCACGCTCTCGCAGGCGGGTATGGTGCGCCATCACCTGCGTATCCGCGAGCAGGGATGGCAGCGGTCGCTCGCGATCAATGCCGTGGGCGCCACGGCCACCGGTATCGTGACGCTCGTGATCGCCACAGCCAAGTTCACGCACGGCGCGTGGATCGTGCTGCTCCTCATCCCTACGATCGTGGGCTTCTTCCTCTGGGTGAGGCGCCAGTACAACCGCGTCCGCAAAGACCTCGCGATCCGCCCGGACGAGTACGCGGACCTCGACTGGCAGTCGTACAACCGGATGCACAATCACGTGATCGTGCTGGTGAAGGCCATCGACAGGAGGCTCGTTCGGGCGCTCAGGTACGCGAGGACTCTCCAGGCCGACCGCATCGAGGCGGTGTTCGTGGACATCGATGGCACCGGCGCCGCGTTCCGGAAGCGCTGGGAGAAGGCGGGCTTCGGCATCAAGCTCACCGTGATCGATTCGCCGTACCGGGAGATCC
>CAZSUO010000335.1:0-1596 GCA_964610065.1 uncultured Coriobacteriaceae bacterium
ACCGGGAGGCGATGCACCAGCGTTTGAGCAACCCGGTGGCTCTCGCCGTGTTCTCCAGCGATGCGCTTTCGTCGGTGGCGTACGCGCCGCACGAGATCATGCTCATGCTCGCGCTCGCAGGCACCGCGGCGCTCAGCCTCACGCTGCCGATCGCCGTCGCCATCGGCGTGCTCCTCGTGATCGTGGTGCTGTCGTACCGGCAGACGATCCGGGAGTATCCGGGCGGCGGCGGCTCGTACATCGTGGCCAAGGAGAACCTCGGCACCGTACCCGGCCTTGTGGCGGGCGCGTCGCTCCTGGTCGACTACATCCTCACCGTGGCCGTCTCGATCTCGGCGGCGGTGGCGGCCATCACCTCCGCACTGCCGCAGCTTCTGCCCTACACCGTGCCCATCGCCATAGGCTTCGTGCTGCTGCTCGCCGTCGCCAACCTGCGCGGCGTGAAGGAGTCGGGCGCGATCTTCGCCGGCCCCACGTTCGCGTTCATCGTGCTCATCGGCGCCATGGTCGTCGTCGGGCTGGTGCGCTTCGCCACCGGCGACTCATTCAGCGTGCCGGCGCCGGCGCATCCGATCGAGGCTGTGCAGTCGCTCGGCCTGTTCCTGGTGCTCAAAGCGTTCGCCTCGGGGTGTACGGCGATGACCGGTGTGGAGGCGATCGCCAACGGCGTCCAGGCGTTCCGGCAGCCCGAGGACAAGAACGCCTCGACCACCCTCACCTGGATGGCAGGCATCCTGCTCTTCCTCTTCGTGGGCATCGCGCTGCTGTCGTCGCTCGCCGGGGTGCAGCCGTCTGAGACCGAGACGGTGATCAGCCAGCTCTCACGCGAGATGTTCGGCACCGGAGCGATCTACTACGTGATATCGGCGAGCGTTGCCGCGATCCTCGTGCTTGCCGCCAACACCGCGTATGCGGACTTCCCGCGGCTCTCGTCGTTCGTGGCGGACGACGACTTCCTGCCCCATCAGTTGCGTGACCGGGGGCATCGGCTCGTGTTCAGCAACGGCATCATCCTGCTCACCATCGCGGCGATCGTGCTGCTGGTGGCGTTCGGTGGCGTGACCACGCGGCTCATCCCGCTCTACGCGGTGGGCGTGTTCCTCTCCTTCACGCTCTCGCAGGCGGGTATGGTGCGCCATCACCTGCGCATCCGTGAACGGGGGTGGCAGCGGTCGCTCGCGATCAACGCGGTGGGCGCTACGGCCACCGGCATCGTGACGCTTGTGATCGCGACCGCGAAGTTCACGCATGGCGCGTGGATCGTGCTGATTCTGATACCGGCGATCGTGGGCTTCTTCCTGTGGGTGCGCCGACAGTACGACCGTGTCCGTAAGGACCTCGCGATCCGCCCTGATGAGTACGCGGACCTCGACTGGCAGTCGTACAACCGTATGCACAACCACGTGATCGTGCTGGTGAAGGCCATCGACAGGAGGCTCGTGCGCGCGCTCAGGTACGCGCGAACGCTCCAGGCCGACCGCATCGAAGCGGTGTTCGTGGACATCGATGGCACCGGCGCCACATTCCGGAAGCGCTGGGACAAGGCGGGCTTCGGCATCAAGCTCACCGTGATCGATTCGCCGTACCGGGAGATCC
>CAZSUO010000336.1:0-1592 GCA_964610065.1 uncultured Coriobacteriaceae bacterium
GCCGGCGATCCGGCGGCGCCCATCGCAACGCCGATGTCCGCTTGCGCCAGCGCTGGCGTGTCATTCACGCCGTCGCCGACCATGGCCACGGTGTAGCCCTCGGCCTGAAGGCCCTTGACGATCGCCAGTTTGTCTTCCGGCATCAGCTCCGCGTGGACGATATCGACACCGAGTTGCGCGGCGACACTCTCTGCCACCCGCCGTGCGTCGCCGGTGGCCATGATGACCTTCACCCCCCGTGCGTGGAGCGCCTTGATCGCCGCGGCGGCGTCGTTGCGGATGGTGTCAGCGACCGCAACGATGCCGATCGCTGCGCCGTCCACACCAACGTACATCGCGGTCTTGCCGTGCTCGTTGAAGGCCGCGACATGCGCGTCGTCCGGGCGCGCGTCGAGCAGGTCCGCCGACCCCACGGCCACCGTGCGGCCTTCCACGTGCGTGCGGATGCCCTTGCCGGCGATAGGCTCGGACTTCTCCGCCATGACGACCTGCAGTCCACGCTCCTTGGCGCCGCGGATGATGGCATCGGCAAGCGGATGCTCGGAGGCGGTCTCAGCGCGCGCCGCAAGGCGCAGCACGTCGGCCTCGGTGTACGCCGGATCCAACACGACCACGTCCGTGAGCTCTGGGCGGCCGTTCGTCAGCGTGCCGGTCTTGTCGACCACGATGGCATCCACCTTCGCCGAGGTCTCGAGATACTCGCCGCCCTTGATGAGCACGCCGTCTTTGGCCGAGCGGCCGATGCCGGCCACGATGGAGACGGGGATGGAGATCACGAGCGCGCCGGGGCAGCTGATCACGAGCAGTGTCAACGCGAGTTCGATATCGCGGGTGACGAGGCCGACGAGCACGGATGTGACGATCACTCCGGGGGTATACCAGCGCGAGAACCTCTCCAGGAACGTCTGGGTCTTCGCCTTATCGTCCTGAGCCTCTTCCACCCGGTGGATGATCTTCGCGAGCGTGGTGTCGGGACCGATGTTCACGGCCTCGATCTGCAGGACACCCGATCGCAGCCACGTGCCCGCGAACGTCTCGGAGCCCTGGGCCTTCTCGGCGGGCAGGGACTCTCCGGTGATGGTGGCTTCGTCCACGCCGCCATGGCCGGTCACGACGCGGCCGTCCACCGGAACCTGCTCGCCGTTGCGCACCAGCACGATGTCGCCGGGAGCGAGCTCCCACACCTCGACGGTCACCGGCACGCCGTCTCGCATGACGGTCGCCGTCTCCGGCGCCGCATCCACCAGGTCCGAGAGCGCCTTGCGGGTCTTGTTGAGCGTCGCCCGCTCAAGCCCCTTGCCGAGTGCGAAGAGGAAGGTGACCGCGGCGGACTCCCAGTAGTTGTGGATGAAGAGGGCGCCCACTGCGGCGACGGTGACGAGCAGGTCGATCGAGACGTTGCGTACGCGCAGCGCCTGCACGGCGGTGATGGCTATCCGATAGCCCGCGACCACGGCCGCCCCGATCATCAGCCACTCCTGGCCCGTTGCCCAGGAGAGGGCGATCAGGAGGCCGGAGGCGATGACGATGCCCCAGTCGTTCCATGCTCGCTTCATGTCGTCACCCCTTGGTGTGAGAAGGACCCCGGGCGC
>CAZSUO010000337.1:0-1583 GCA_964610065.1 uncultured Coriobacteriaceae bacterium
TGCTCGGCACTCACCTGGATCGAGCGGCCGGAGAGCTGCAGGATGTAGCCCACCGGTTGGTCGGGGGCGGGCTCCTCGGCGCCGGTCTTGGCGCGTGCGCTCGCCATGGCGCCCGCGAGCGCCACCGCGGCTGCTGCTACGGCAGCGGCGCCGCCCGCGACCGTGCGCCAGGGTGAGGTGCTGCCGGTGGTGGCCGGGACGCCTGCGCCTGCCGCCGTCCCGTCGAGCGGGTGGAACCGGAGCGAGGCGAGGACGCCCTCCACCTCGGCGGCCAGCGGATCGAGCTGGTGACCGTAGTGTTCGCCGGAAGCCGGGGGCGCTTCCGACCACCACACGGACGCATGCGCCCGGACCAGGATGCCACTGTCATCCCCGGCGGGAATCCAGTAGACCCACGTCTCGCCGTACTCGGCGTCACCCACGCCGTCCTCGTACTCGAGCCGGACCGAGGCGCGGTTCACATACGCCTCAAGCCCTCCGAGGGTTGTGCGCTGTGCGCCGGACCAGCTACGCACGGAGGGGTCGTCCAGGGCGCGGTACAGGTAGTCCTCCGTCAGTTCGATCTGCGACGAACGCGCCGCGAAGTCCTCGAACGAAGTGAACGGCGTGAAGTACTCGTCGGCCCGGTAGCCGTGGCCTACGACGTCCGCATCGATCTCCATCGATCCGGACCAGTCGAGCCCGTTGAAGCCGTCGGCGCCTCGCGCGGCACCGGCGTTGAAGACGGGATCGCCGAGTGCGCTCTCCTCCGTGATGTACCAACCCTCGCTCTGGTCGTCTCCGGGCGCGGCCTCGAGCGGGACCTCATAGTCGGAGACGAGCAGGCCCTCGGCGAAGGCGAGTGCGGGCGACGCCAGCAGCGCGGCGATCGAGGCGAGTGCGAGCCAGGCGGCAGCGCGACGCATGCGGGCGCGGCGGGCGGCGAGTCTGCGCATCATGACCGCCTCCTCAGGGCCACCGAGGCCGTCTTGACCGCCATGGTGAGCGCCGAGGCCATGGCGATCGCCATCGAGAGCATCGAGAGTGCCGGCATGCCGGTGCGGAGGCCGCCGATGAGCGTGACGCCGAGTGATACCACCTGCACCAGTGCCGTGCCGATCGAGACGAAGCCGGTGACGCTGCGGAGCACGCCGCCCTTCGAGCCGGTGATGAGCGAGAGGAGTGCGGTGGTGCCGCCCGCGAGCACGCGGGGGAGTGCGCCGAGTAGTGCGCTGCCGCCGCCCGAGAGGCCGGAGACGACGAGGTCGAGTGCGGTGGTGACAGCCATCGCGAGGCCGGGCTTCTTGAGCGAGCGCTGCATGAGTGTGCGCGCTCCGGGGACCGCGACGCGTGAGAGCAGTCCGCGCAGATCCGGTGTCTCACCAGCGACGATCGTCTGCCAGGGGAGGCCCGCCGCCATCCCCGCCACGCCGGCCACCTGTGCGACAGCTCCGTACGCCTGCCGGGCGGTCTGGACGGCCTGTCCGGCCTGCTGGACGGGTGAGGCCGCTTGCGCACTGGCGGGAGTCTGTCTCGGTGCGCCACAGCGGGTGCAGAAGCGCTCGGCTGGCGTGATCGGTGTTCCGCAGCTTGCGCAGTACTCC
>CAZSUO010000338.1:0-1581 GCA_964610065.1 uncultured Coriobacteriaceae bacterium
CGATCAAGAACCGTACCACGCCCTGGTGCCCGGCGGCGCTCTTCCAGGCATCGACGAACGTGTAAGGCGAATGGGGGCAGCATCACCCGGCGCCGACATCAGTAGTCTGCCTTGCGTGCACCCGAGATGTCACGCAACTTCCTGGTGAAGCCTTCTCCGGTGTTGTGGGAGACGATCCTGGCGGAGCGGACCCTGGTGCCTGGCCGACCTGCGCGTGAGACCTCGGCGGGGGTGAGCGGCCGTGCTTGCCCGTGTCTGACAGGCTGCTCCCATATCCCCAGAGGCATAGGTCGTGACATCCGGCTGGCGGCAAGAACACGCGCCATCGCATCGGCGCCCCGCGGTGACCAACGCTGCCCCTTCTTCTTGAATCGAGCGGCGAGCACCTTGTCTATGTGCCCCTCGATGGCGCCGAGGCCCGGCTCGGCTCTCCACAGACCGTCGGCGTTGGAGCGCAGGTAACGAGACACCTGCTTGATGGCGTCCTCACGCTCCGGATGCTCGGCTGCAAAGCGCGCCAGTGAGACGAGCGCCGGTGAAAGACCGTGCCGGTACAGGTCCGAGAAGGTGCGGCGGGCGACCTGGCGTGAAGCGGTGGCGGTAAGGAGCGCACGTCCGATGTGGAACGGATCCAAGATGAACCGTGCATGTGGCAGCACGTCCAGGCCACCTCTGACCCACTGTGCGCCGTCACCGGAGACGATGACAGGGCCCGGTGCGCCCAGGTCGTAGACGTCACCCGCCGCCGCCGAGGCCTCCCGCCAGAAGCGCTTCGAGCCGCAGAAGGATGCATGGACGACCTGAGCACCCTGGGCCTTGCTGTCGTAGAAGACGGCGAGTTTGACCTCGGCGCGCCTGGAGCGTGCGTGTTGCATCGCGATCACCGTGCCGTCGGCCTCGCAGTGAAGCGGGTCCGCTTCACGTGTTCCTGCGGGCAGGACACCGAGATCATGAAGCCTCTCGGCCGCGGCCTCTGCCTCTTCGGCAAGACGCGCCCCCGCACGCGCGATGGCCGCGTGGGCCGTCGCATGGCTCACGCACGCGGCTGAGAGCTCGGAGACGATGTCTGCGGCCTCTCGGAACGACACCGCTGTCGACAGGCGCACGAGTGATCGCTCAAGAGACGCGCTCACGCGCCGGCGCGACTCCAGGAGCATGCGCTCGTCAAGCAGATAGCGGCAGGCGCCTGAGGCGTCCTTGTAGCGGCGACGGGAGACCTCCACTTCGCCGAACCGTGTGAGTACCCGCTTCACCCGCCGGTCCTTGACGCGCAGGTCGGATGGGGCGCTTCGCGCAAGCTCGTCATCGAGCTCACGGAGCATGCGGGCTGCCTCAGCGCGTCCGATCGCGCAGATCCGGCTGAACACCGCGCTCTCGAACACCTCGAAATCATCGAACTCGGACTCGCCCAGAGCCGCAGACAGGGTACTCTCATGCATGGAGACCTCCTTCGTTCACTGGCTAGGTGATACGAAAGAGGTCTCCATCTACTTGGAGTCCCTAACCCCCATAAACCTTACACGTCCTGCGTGCGCTGTGGCCACCCGTTGCACGCCGCTGCGCAACGGTGTCTACTACGCG
>CAZSUO010000339.1:0-1581 GCA_964610065.1 uncultured Coriobacteriaceae bacterium
TGAAGAAGATCGAGGCGATCATCAAGCCGCACCGGCTCGACGACGTGAAGGAAGCACTCAGAGCCATAGGCGTGGCGGGACTCACCGCGTACGAGGTGAAGGGGTTCGGCCGCCAGAACGGGCATACCGAGATCTACCGGGGTGCCGAGTACACCGTGGATTTCGTGCCGAAGGTGAAGATCGAGGTGGTCGTGGACGACGCACTGGCGGCTGAAGCCGTGGACGCGATCGTCACGACAGCCCGTAGCGGCAACATCGGCGACGGCAAGGTGTTCGTCTACGACTGCGAGAGTGCGGTGCGCATCCGTACCGGGGAGCGAGGCGTCGAAGCGCTGTAGGACAGCGAGTGCGCCGGGTGCGCTCAGGCAATGGGCTTGCGGGGGTGGAACGAGTACGGCGGGGCCCCGAAGGACCCCGCCGTACCAACTCGCTGAGTGCCAACACGCCTTACACGAGCGGCGGTGCATCCACGAAGCCGCCATCCACGTGCAGGGTCGTACCTGTGACGTATGACGATGCGTCCGAACAGAGCCACAGGCTCGCTTCAGCCACCTCCGACGCGTCCGCGAAGCGGCCCAGGTTGCTCATCTGCTTCGAGTAGTGATCGGGGTCGAGGCCGAACTGCGTGAGAGCGGCGCGGAGCATCGGCGTGTCGATCGCACCCGGAGCGACGGAATTGACCCGGATGTTGTGCGGGCCGTTCTCCATCGCCGCGGTCTTGGTCATACCGACCACGCCGGCCTTGGCGGCGGTGTAGGCGAAGGTAGTCATCTGTGGGCGGAAGCCGCTCACGGAGGAGATGTTCACGATCGAGCCGCCGTGCCCCTGGCGGATCATCTGGGCGAGCTCGTACTTGAGGCACAGAGCCGTGCCCTTGAGGTCGATCGACATGAGCCGGTCGTAGTAGGCCTCATCGAACTCGGAGATGAGCGAATGGTCGGGCGTGAGGGCCGCGTTGTTGACAGCGACATCAAGCTTCCCGAACTTCTCGACAGCCTGCTCCACCATGGACTTGACCTCGTCGGACTTCGAGATGTCGACGTACACGAACGACGCCTCGCCGCCCTCGGCGATGATCTCATCGACGACCTTCTGGCCGGTGACGCGATTGAAGTCGGCCACCACGACCTTCGCACCGGATGCGGCAAAGAGCTTCGCTGTGACCTCGCCCATGCCCTGGCCGGCACCGGTGACGATCGCCACCTTGCCTTCGAGTACTGGATACGCCATGCCCTGACCCCTCCATTCGTGGTTCCTATACGACGCCGGAACCCTACTGTACGAGGCCAAAGCTTGTAACTGCAAGTCACAATGTTTGATAGTTCAGCGTGCGTGGCGCGCATTGCTCAGGCGCTACATGCCGGCCAGCAGATCCTTCACCACCTTGGGGTCGGCGAGTGTGGAGAGGTCGCCGAACGCTTCGGTATCACGCTCGCCCGCCGCTATCTTCCGAAGGATGCGCCGCATGATCTTCCCGCTCCGCGTCTTGGGGAGATCGTGCGCGAACTGCACGCGGTCCGGTTGCGCGATCGGGCCGATGATCTTGCGGACGTGGCCCTTGAGGATCGTCGCGAGGTCGTC
>CAZSUO010000340.1:0-1581 GCA_964610065.1 uncultured Coriobacteriaceae bacterium
GCTCGAATAAGTCGTGAAGTTGGACGCCTTGCGCACGAGTCCCAGCATCAGCCCGCCTCCAGACTCACGCCACCCGTCGTTGAGCGTGTCCGTGATCTGCGCCCGCAGCGCCCGCAGCGCCTCGTCGCCGTGGTGCCGCGCGATGGCGTCCGCCGTGGCCTGTCGGGCGAGGACGGAACGGATCGCGATGCCGGCCGATCCGAACGCCAGCGCCCTCACCGCCGCCTCGGTGGACTCGTTGTACATCGTGATGATGTCCGCGTGCTCGTCGCAGTCTCGCCCATGAACCTTGCGCGGCGTCAGCGACTTCGCCAGCGGAGTCCACCCGTGAACCTGCGTGTCCAGCCCCTCGCGAGCGCCGAGGAACATCTTCACCGGCATGTACAGCGGATCGGGATTGTAGACAGGGAACCCGGTAACGTCCTCTACCAGCGCAGATAGCTCCTCGCGCCGCTGCTGGTAGATGTCCTGGAGCTTCGCGACGAGCCGCACAACGGGAACCGGCATCGCCTCGCGCAGCAGCTCGCGCTGTCCGTCGCGCCCCCACTTTGATATGTTGTCTTTGTAGCTCGCCGTCTGCAGCAGGTACGAGTAGAGCTGCGCAGCCTGCTTCCACGTCATGTCGAGAGCGCCTTGGTCGCCGGAGGAAATACGCGCGTTTAGCTCCGCCGGGATCTGCTCGTCGAGCAGCTCCATGAGCTGGCGCTCCGTCATGTCCTGCCCCTGAACCGCCCACGCGAACGCGTCCTTGATCTGCGCCCGGTACTTCGCCCTGTAGACCCCAAGCTTCTGCGAACCCTCGTTGAACATGTCCTCGATCTGCGCGATGGCCTCCGCCGCCTCCGCTCCGCCTCCCTGCATGATGGCCTCGAGCTTCTGCCGGATGGTCGCCGAGGTCTCGTCGGCGAACTGCCCCATGATGCCGAGCCGCCCAGGCTTCGCCCTGCGCGAGTCGCGCGTCGCCGCCTTCTGGACGATCTCCGCGAGCCTGTCCCACTTCGCCTGCTGGCCCTCCCACGTTGTCTCGTGCGTACGTCCTTGCCGTGCTCTGCCTGCGCCGCCGCGTAGGCCGCGTCCCGGTCGTTGACGATGTTGTCGAGCCGAACCATCTCCCTTTCAATGCGCTGCGGCCCCCAGGAGAGAATCTCGGAAACGTACCGCGCAGTTTTCTCGTGGTCTCCCTTGATCTTGCGCTTGACGTCCTTCTCCATCTCGTCGACCTGCCTACCGGCCAGGGCAAGCTTCGCGATTGACTCGCGAGCCTCCTTGATGAGACGGTCGCGGTTCTGGCGGATCACCGCCCGCTGGATCGTCGCGATGATGGAGGCCGTTCGCTTCTCGATGGTGTCCGGGTCTGCGCTGTCCGGGATGGACGCGATCTGGCGCTCGATGGAGACGGCAGTTCTCGCGTCGTCAGGGTCGAGCCACTTCGAGGCGATGTCACCGAGCTGCGCGATCATCGTCTTTCTAAATTTTGCCACGTTGATCCGGTCTCCAAGCGTCGCGCCCGGGTCGACGCCAGGCCCTGCAAGCCAGGACTCAACCCACAGCCGCAGGAAGTGCGCGAACTCCAGCGCGTCG
>CAZSUO010000341.1:0-1578 GCA_964610065.1 uncultured Coriobacteriaceae bacterium
CTCGACGGCAGCTACTACCCGCGCTGGGAGATGTTCAGGTGACGGTCACCGTTTTCGAGTCGGATATCGAGCGGTCCTATATCAGCTCGTCCGCGTATCACACCCTCGGATGGGAAGCGGCTGCAGACGGCACGGGTTCGCTTTCCGAGGGAACGCTCAATGACATCTGCGTGGGCCAGTACACGGGAACGACCACGTACTTCGTCAGGCAAGGGTTCCTGAGCTTCGACACGTCCGACATCCCGGCAAGCGCTGTCGTCTCCAGTGCGGTCCTATCGCTGTATGTGGACTTCGACTACTCGACGTACAGCGACTTCGTCATGCAGGCACGGGCGCACACGTTCGAGGCGGCGCCGCTGGCGACGACCGAGTACCTGTCACGGGCGCAGGCCGCTGCGAAGACGCTGGTAGCGACGCTCGACACCACGGGAGGCGTCACCGAGCAAGCCTACGCCGACATGGTCAGCAACGCCGCCATGCTCGACGCCGTGAACCCCGGCGGTCTGACGCAGTTCGTTCTCGTCTCCGACCGCGTGCTTTCCGGGAACGCCCCGCCGCTTGCGGCACCCACGACGAACTATGAGGAACTGCGGTTCGAGTCGGTCGATGGCCTGAACCCGAAACTGACCGTCACGTACTCCATCCCCGACCCCGGCCCCGCGACACTCCCCGTCATCCCCAACATGGGCGGCAACGGTGTCGATGTGCTGGACGCCACATGGGAGATAGACCGCAAGGGCGGGTTCACGGCGGCGGCGCTGGACATCGTTCCCCCGAAGGGCATCGCCAAGCACGAGACCGGACTCCTGGAGCCGGTGGAGATACGCGACATGCTGCGCGGCGGCGGGCACCTCCTATGGGAAGGCCGCATCGAGGAACCGGCACGCGCCGCGCGCGACGCCGAACGCGAGACCATCGAGTGCGGCGGGTACGTGCGGTATCTGGAGGACGAAGAGACCTTCCGCCTGAACTACATCGACACCGACATCGGCAACTGGGACACGACCCAATGCACGTTTTTTGCCGACCGCTTCGACGTGCAGGTGGTCGATGACGGAGGCGTGCCGAAGCTGGTCATGAAGGCGAAGGAGGGCGTGGAGATACCGGACGGGGCCAACGCCCGCGCGTTCTACTTCCCGTTCAACAGCGCGGCCGGCGTCTCCGTAACCGACATCACGTTCCGCGTCACCTGCGTCAACATCGGCGCCGCGCTGCGCCTCGCCCTGTACACCACCAGTGGCGAGCCGGGAGCGGAGAAGACGCTCATCTGGAGCCGTACCACGGACTGCGCCGCGCTCGACGTGAGCCTCGGACCTGCCGACTTCCCCGGCGGCGCGCACACGCTCATCTTCCGCATCGAGCAGGTGGGCGGCGACCTCACCTACCTCGTGTCGGGGACCGGAGACCCGGAGACCTGGGGACTGCACTACGGCGCTGAGATCAGCCGCATCAAGGCATACGGCAGCACGCTCGGCACCAACGTGACCGCCTCGCGCGTGGTTCGCGACCTCGCCTCTACCGTGGCCGACGACGACCACCGCGACATCGAGACATCGACCCTGACCGTGGGGCAACTCC
>CAZSUO010000342.1:0-1576 GCA_964610065.1 uncultured Coriobacteriaceae bacterium
GAAAGGGGCCCTCCATGTCCGACGCACTCCCCGGCCTGCTCGTTGGCAAGAGCGGCATCGATGTCACGCTCCTCCCCGCGATGGCCAACCGCCACGGCCTCGTGGCTGGCGCCACCGGTACCGGCAAGACGGTGACCCTGCAGGTGCTTGCCGAGGCGTTCAGTTCGATCGGCGTGCCGGTCTTCGCCGCCGACATGAAGGGCGATCTCTCGGGCATCTCGCAGGCTGGCGCGATGAACCCCAAGATCGAGGAGCGCGTCACCAAGATGAACCTTGGCGAGTGGGAGTTCCACGGCTCGCCAGTGACCTTCTGGGACGTGTTCGGCGAGCACGGCCACCCCATCCGCACCACCGTCTCCGAAGTGGGACCGCTGCTCCTCGGTCGTATGCTCAACCTGAACGACACCCAGGAGGCGGTGCTCACGATCGCGTTCCGCGTGGCCGACGAGAACGGTCTCCTGCTGCTCGACATCAAGGACCTGCGCGCGATGCTCAAGTACGTGTCCGACAACGCGCGTGAGATCGGCAGCACGTACGGCAACGTCTCGCCCGCGAGCGTCGGCGCCATCCAGCGCGCGCTGCTCGCGCTCGAGGAGCAGGGCGGCGACCTGTTCTTCGGCGAGCCGGCTCTCGACCTCTTCGACTTCATCCAGACCGACGGCAGCGGCAAGGGCATGGTGAACATCCTCGCGGCCGATCGCCTCATGAGCTCGCCGCGCCTGTACTCAACGATGCTGCTGTGGCTGCTCTCCGAGCTCTTCGAGCGGCTGCCCGAGGCCGGCGACCTGCCCAAGCCCAAGCTGGTGTTCTTCTTCGACGAGGCGCACATGCTCTTCGACGACGCCCCCGACGCGCTCCTCACCAAGATCGAGCAGGTCGTGCGGCTCATCCGCTCCAAGGGCGTGGGCGTGTACTTCGTCACGCAGAACCCCGTGGACATCCCCGACACCGTGCTCGCGCAGTGCGGCAACAAGGTGCAGCACGCGCTGCGCGCCTACACGCCGCGCGAGGCGAAGGCCGTGAAGGCGATGGCCGAGACGTTCCGCCCCAACCCGGCGCTTGGCGACGTAGAGGCCACGGTCACCGAGCTCAAGGTGGGCGAGGCGCTCGTGTCGTTCCTGCAGGCCGACGGCTCACCGATGCCGGTGGAGCGCGCGCTGATCGTACCGCCACACGGCCGCATCGGCGCGATCGCGCCCGCCGAGCGCCAGGCAATCATCGCGGGCTCGCTCATCGCCGGCCACTACGAGGCGGCGATCGACCGCGAGAGCGCTCATGAGGTGCTCAAGGCGCGTGCCGAGGCAGTGCTTGCCGCCGAGCAACAGGCGGCCGCAGCGGCCGAGGCAGCCAAGCTCGAGGTGAACGTGCCGAGGCCGGAGCCGGCCGCGAAGAAGCCGCGTGCGGCAGCCTCGTCGCGCAAGGACACGCCGCTCGAGGCGTTCACCAAGAGCGCCACCCGCGCCATCGGCAGCCAGGTCGGCCGGCAGATAGCGCGTGGCATCCTGGGTACCATCCTCGGAGGATCCAAGCGATAGGCGCCGCGGGGCCGGCGCCACGAAGGAGCGTGGCACGATGA
>CAZSUO010000343.1:0-1573 GCA_964610065.1 uncultured Coriobacteriaceae bacterium
CTGGCCGTGCCACATACCGCCGCGATGGCGGTGGTGCCAGCGCTCTTGGCTGCCGGGCGTGTCGTGATAGACGCGTCGGCCGACTTCCGCCTCCGCGACCCCGGCGTGTTCTCGAGCTGGTACCAGGCCGAGCACACCGCGCCCGCGCTTCTCGCCGAGGCGGTCTACGGCTTGCCGGAGCTGTGGCGCGACGCGCTCCCGGGCGCACGGCTGGTCGCGTGCCCGGGCTGCTACCCCACCGCAACGCTCCTGGCCGCCGCCCCGGCGATCCGCGCCGGGTTCGTGGGCTCCGGCCGTGTGATGGTCGACGCCATTTCCGGGGTGTCCGGCGCTGGCCGCAGTCTCTCCGAGACTACACACTACGTGAGCGCGACGGAGTCCGTGTCCGCATACAAGGTGGGCGCGCATCGACACACGCCAGAGATCGAGCAGGGGCTTGGAGATCTCGGCCTGGGTGACGCGCGCGTGGTGTTCACGCCGCATCTGGCCCCACTCGACCGGGGACTCCTGTCAACGGTCTACCTGCAGGTCGGTCAGGACGTGTCGCTCAACGACGTCCATGCGACCTACTCGGCGGCGTACACTGATGAGCCGTTCGTGACGGTATGTGCACCCGGGAACCAGCCCGCCACCGGCCATGTGCGCGGGTCGAACCGGGCACACATCGGACTCGCGCTCGATGAGCGCTCCGGCACGCTTGTCGCCACGTGCGCGATCGACAACCTGGTCAAGGGCACCGCGGGTCAAGCGATCCAATGCGCCAACCTGGTTCTCGGTCTTGATGAGACCACGGGCCTCACCGCGCCCGTTCCCGTCGTATAGGGGAGATGTGTGATGCAGGAGGGTACCTTCGAGTTTGGCCACGCCGATGGCGGGGTGACCGCCGCGGACGGCTTCCTGACAGCCGGGGTGAGCGCCGGACTGAAGCGCTCGGGCAAGCGTGATGTCTGCGTGATCGCCGCGACGGCGCCGTGCTCAGCAGCGGGCGTCTTCACCACGAGCGCCACCGCGGCGCCACCGGTGCTCGTCTCGCGTGAGCACCTATCAGCTGGGACCCTTCGCGCCGTGGTGGTGAACGCCGGCAACGCCAACGCGTGCACGGGTGGGCCCGGGATGGCCGACGCGCGCACCATGGCCGATGTGGCTGCCGCCGCGCTCGGTTGTGCGGCCGGAGATATCGCCGTGTGCTCAACGGGCGTCATCGGCGTGCCGCTTCCTATCGACCGCGTGACCGCTGGCATCTCCGCAGCTGTCGAAGCGCTCGATTCAGGCAGCGATGACGATGCCGCCGAGGCCATCATGACCACCGACACCTTCCCCAAGCAGCTGGCCGTCACGGTCTCCGCTGAGGGACGGACCTTCACCATCGGCGGCATGGCCAAGGGCAGCGGCATGATCCAGCCCAACATGGCGACCATGCTCGCGTTCATCACCACCGACGCGCCGCTCGCCCCGACCGCGTGCGACGCGATGCTCCGCTCGGCGGTCGCCCGCTCCTTCAACCGCATCACGGTGGATTCCGACACCTCCACGAACGACACCTGCATCCTCATGGCGAGCGGCGTCGAAGGGG
>CAZSUO010000344.1:0-1570 GCA_964610065.1 uncultured Coriobacteriaceae bacterium
CGCGAACGCGAGGTCGTGGGCGATGGAGACGAGTGTGTCGAGCTGGTCCATGATGCCAAATATGCATCATTGATGTGATAATTGCAACAACTCGATTGATGCACAGAAAACATCAAGGTTTCCAACCAAACGTAATCATTGCAGTTCGTCTTTGGCATCCGTGTTGCTCAACCAGGGGACAGGGAGGAAAGCAACCATGGGCGACACCCAGATGACTTTGGAACAGACCGTGAGCGAGAAGCCACGCGCCGCGGAGCTGTTCGTTCGCCACGGCCTCGACTTCTGCTGCCACGGGCGGCGCACCCTCGACGACGCGTGCGCCGAGGCGGGCGTCGACCCGGCCGCGGTCCGCGCCGAGCTCGCGCGGATCGAGGAGCGCTCGGACGCCGACGTCGACTGGCGCGGGCAGCCGCTCGCCGCGCTGATCGATCACATCCTTGATCGATACCACGCCGCGTTGCGCCGCGACGTGCCGGCGCTGATCGCGCTCGCGCGACGGGTGGACCAGGTCCACGCAGACAAGCCGTCACGCCCGCGCGGGCTCGTGGAGCACCTCGAGGCGATCGCCGAAGCGGTCGAGAGCCACCTCGCCAAGGAGGAGCGGATCCTGTTCCCGCTGATCCGCGCCGGGCGCGGCGCCACGGCGCACATGCCGATGAAGGTGATGATGCTCGAGCACGAGGATCACGGCGAGAACCTGCGCCGCACGCGCGCCCTCACGAACGACCTCGTCACGCCGCCCGAGGCGTGCGCGAGCTGGCGCGAGCTCTACCGCGGCCTCGCCCGGCTCGAGGCGGATCTGATGCAGCACATCCATCTCGAGAATTACGTCCTCTTCCCGCGCGCCGCCGAGGAGACGACCCGTGCGTGACAACCGGAAGCTCTGGATCGCTCTCGTCCTCGTCCTCGTGGGCGCCTTCACCGTGCTCGGCCTGTTCGGCCGCGAGGTGTACCGGCAGGCGCCGCCGATCCCGGCGCGCGTCGTGACCGACGACGGGAAGCAGCTGATGACCCGTGACGACATCCTGCGCGGCCAGCGCGTGTGGCAGAGCATCGGCGGGCAGGAGATCGGCTCGATCTGGGGCCACGGCGCGTACCAGGCGCCGGACTGGTCCGCGGACTGGCTGCATCGTGAAGCGACCGCGCTCCTCGATGGCTACGCCGCCGCGCGGCACGGGAAGCCGTTCGCGACCGGGACGCTGACCGTCTCCGCGGCGCGCGCCGCGGCGATGGCGAAGACCGCGGCGCACTACGACGCGCTGTTCGGCGGCGACCCGTCGTTGGACGAGCTGCGCGAGTCGTACGCGCTCCACGACGACGCCGTGCCCGAACCCACGGATCGCGCGGCGCTCACGGCGTTCTTCTTCTGGACGTCCTGGTCGTGCACGACCGACCGCCCGGGGCTCGACGTCACCTACACGAACAACTGGCCGCACGAGGAGCTCGTCGGCAACCGACCGACCTCGGCGAACGTCATGTGGTCGATGATCAGCGTCGTGCTGCTCGTCGCCGGGGTCGGCGCGCTCGCCTGGTACAAGCGGTTCCGCGACGTGCGCGAGCCCCCGCCCGA
>CAZSUO010000345.1:0-1569 GCA_964610065.1 uncultured Coriobacteriaceae bacterium
TGAAGTGCGGGTTTCCATCTACTCTTGGTTTGTCGAAGACCCGGAGAGAAAGGAAACCCGCATGCAGCATGATACCGCGCCTTTGAAGTCGGCTCTGATCGAGTTGTGCCTGGAGAGGATCACCCGGTTCGAGGACTTCGAACGTGCCGAGACCAGCGCGCTTGAAGACGTGCTCAAGACGCTCGCCTCCGCACTCTCAGAGGCTCTCGAGATCTTCGATGAGCACCTGTTCTCAGACAGACCTGAAGGCTGGCGGGTCAAAGACCTCCGTCCGCGCTCGGTCCTCACGGAGTTCGGGGAAGTGGCCTTCACGCGGCGGGTCTACACAGACGAGTGCGGCGATCGCCGCACCTACCTCGACGAGATCGTGTCGCTGCGTCCCCGCAAGCGCCTCTCGCCCGGGGCGTTCCGCGCACTTACGCTCTTCGGTGCCGAGATCCCCTACGGACGTGCCGCGCGGGTGCTCTTCCGGCACTGCGACCAGAAGGTCTCCGCCACCACCACGATGGACACACTGCGTGAGACGGGCGACTTGCTCGAGGCACGTGCCGCCCGGCAGCGTGAGGACCTGTTCGTCAAAGGGCTCGTCCCCGACGCCGAGCGCGAGTGCTCCGAGATCAGGGTCGAGGCAGACGGGGTGTGGGTGGCCCGCCAGGGCGCGAAAGGCCGCGGCATCGAGATCAAGGCGCTCGTCGCCTACGAGGACAAGCGCGAAGGGCACAGGGTCGGGGTCGTGCACCACGCGCTCGTCGGGGCCCCGAAGCGCTTCTGGGAGGAGGGTGTGGCCCGCGTTGCCGGCCGCTACTCGCTTCTCGCCCTCAAGCGCTGCTACGCCGGGACCGACGGCGCGAAGTGGTGCGGGGCGCTTGGTGACTACCTGCACGGGCCTGCGGTCGTCCACAAGCTCGACCCGTGGCACGTCAATCGCGCCATCAAGGCCGCGTGCCAGGACCCGCGAGACGCCGCACCGCTTCTTGCCCTGCTCCGTGAGGGCCGCATCGACGAGCTGCTCGGTGAGCTGCGGGCACGGGCAGCTGCCGATCCGAAGGCCGAAGGCCGGATGCGGACGCTTGGCGCCTACATCACCGCCAACCGGAAGGCGATCGAGGCCGACGCGCCGGGCATGGGGACGATGGAGGGGACCAACGCCCACCTCTACGCGGCGCGCATGAAGGTGTGGGGCGGGGCGTGGTCGGCAGCAGGGGCGAGCGACATGGCGCGCATCCGGGCGGCGCTCTCCTCGGGAGAGACGCTGCCGGTGCCGGAGCGCGAGCATGCCTTCAAGGACAAGGACCGCACAAGGAGGGCCGCGATCCTTGAGAAGCAGCACTACGGATTCGGTTACGAGATGGTACGCTCGGACGGAAAGGGATACGAGCCACCGTCAGGACATCTGATGCCGTTCTCGACCAAGCAGCAGTTCCTTGCGATGTTCAATCCCTTGAACTGAGAGCAGACCCCCCGAATCCTTACGCGCTCCGCACCGGCTGCCCCGTTGACATCCTTCTGGCGCGGGGCTACAAATGATGTACGACTTTCCCCGGGTCACAGATCCGGGGCTGCGAGGCC
>CAZSUO010000346.1:0-1569 GCA_964610065.1 uncultured Coriobacteriaceae bacterium
GCGCATCCGTGTCGCTGGAGATGGTCGGCGGCGTCACGTCCGTGATGCTATCGGCATCAGTGGGCGGATAGTTGGCATAACTGTCCTTCCAGAGGTCCACTACTATACTGCCCGACTGATCAGCCAATAGCGTCACGCGACTGATCGTACAGGCCCACGGAATCTCGACCCAGGCCTGTGCACCGTCAGCGATCTCTGTGCCAGCGGCTGTACTGACAATAACCAGGTTGATCGTGGCGACTTGGGCCGAGGCTCCCGCCTGCGCGACACACACCCACGTGAGTGGATCGTCGTCCGTGAGCATCCACAGGCTGGAGTCATCCTCCTGCAGTGCCAGACATCCCACGTCGCCTGGTACCGCCCCGGCCTCGGCCTCGCGGGCGCTCGCGTCCGCGTAGGTGAACCGGTACGGCACATGGATGTTCGAACCTGTTAGCTCCGAGTGCAGTGCATCTGATCCGGGCATAGTTACTCCAATTCCAGCAATGCGAATACTGGCATTCCGTCGCCATTCGTCACGAACGAGAACGACCCAAGGCCATCGGGCGCACACACGAACTGCCGATACTCGCCGACGGCCTGCGGAGTCTGCCACGATACGCCATCGGCGCCATCTGCCGTTGCAACCGCGCCACTCGCCGCGCCGGTGCTTTTCTGCGACGCGAGCTCGACCTGCCCGCCGTCGCCAGCGTCTCCCGAATGGTCGTGGTCCTTGAGCACGATGGTGAGCTCTTGCTCATTCAGCGTCGCCATGTCCGCGTCATTACCGGCGCCGAGCGTTACGGGATCGTGATGTGCAGCTGCGTCTGCTGCGTGATCGCCAAGCTCCTGCTGCGTTGCCACATCCTGCATCTCAAAGTTGACGCCATTGAAAACGGGCGATTCTCCGGCCTCAGCGTTCCAGAGCGGCAGGTGATAGCGGCTGGCCTTGTGCATAATGTCGCTCGCGTGCTGCGCTGCATGCGCTTCGGTATCTACCTTCCACGCACCCCGGTCGCCCGGAAGGGGCTCGCCCCGCTCATCGCCACCCTCATAGTCCGGCATGGTGACACCCTGTAAAAAGGCATCACCACCGAGAGTGACGGGCGTTCCGGTGTCCGGGGGCGTGATTCCGCTGCCTGGCGGGGCTACGGGGCCTTCTGTGGACGCGTCGATGATGCCGACAATAGCCAGCACGCCACCTGCATCAGGGATTGCACCGGTTCTATCGACGGTCGTCTTCCCATCCGCCGTGACGCGCACGGCACCGCTACCATTGTCGCTGCGGCCAACTATCCACTCGCCCCAAGATGACTGCTCACAGATGCAGAAGATGAGCGACGTGTCGATCTGGTCTGAATCGAGTACCGTGCTCCATGCATCCGTCGTGCGCCAGAAATGCGCCCCGATGAACGATCCGGCGTACCCGCACGAGACCATCTTGTTCGCGTCATTGGGGTCTGACCAGCCACTTAGCATTGGTGCTGCGCCAGATGCCCGCGGACCGATGTTGTTTGCGGCCTGCACATACGCCGTAGCCCCGGTCGCAAGCGTTACTGCGACGAGGTCCATCACGTCACCCTCGCCGTA
>CAZSUO010000347.1:0-1563 GCA_964610065.1 uncultured Coriobacteriaceae bacterium
CTCCGGAACGAGTTCGGCGGGCACGGTCTCGGTGTCTGACGCGCTGCGAGCGACACGCGGGATCGGGAGGTGCCACGCGGGAGCGCCGCCGTCGCGTCACAGCAGGTAGGGTATCTCCGAGGCCCCTGTAGGGTACGCCCAGATGGCGCGCTTGAGATCGTCCGCGGTCTGACCGCTCCCGATCGCAAGCGCGAAGACGTTGATGACCTCCCCGGCGGTATGCCCGAGCAGGTGCGCGCCCACGATACGTCCGCTTCGCCGATCGACGAGCGTTTTGGCTCCAGAGACCCGCGCACCGATGCGTCGTGACGAGGCCCACCCGGTGGTGTCGGTGAGCTTGACCTCGACATCGACCCCACGCTCCCGCGCCTGCCGCTCGGTGAGACCGACAGACGCCAGCACGGGATCGGAGAACACAACGCTCGGCGTGGCGCGTGGCGAGAACTCGAGCGACCCTGGCTCCAGTACATCGGCAACGACGACCCGGGCCTGCGCGGTCGCCACCGGCGTGAGCGGCTCCCCGAGCGCGGCGGCATCCCCCACTGCGTAGACCCGTGGGTTGCTGACGCTGCGCATCCGGCGGTCGACCTCGATGCCTCGCGGGCCGAACGTGATCGTGGCGTCCTCCAGACCAAGGTCCGCGATCGCGGGCACGCGCCCCGCACCGTGTACGACCGTGTCCGCGCTCAGTCGCGGCCCACCATCACAGACGACGGTGACCGCACCGTCTTCGTTCCGCACCTCGGAGACAGCGGCGCCAGTGACCACGTCGATGCCCACGTCCCGGTACCCGCGCATCAGCATGTCAGCGAGATCCGCATCGAACTGCTCGAGGACCCGTGGACCGCGATGCAGGATCGTCACCCGCGAGCCAGCGGCCGCGGCCACGTGAGCGAACTCGAACGACACGTATCCTCCGCCGATGAACACCACGTGCGAGCCGAGACGATCCGCCTGCATGAACCCCTCACTGTCGAGAACGTGCTCCTCACCGGGTATGCCAAGGGGCCGCGGGACCGCACCGGTGGCGACCACGAACCGGTCCGCCGTGTAGCGTGTGCCGTCGATCTCGACGGCATCGGCCGACACGAACCGGGCGGGGCCGTGCAATGTTTCCACGCCGCCCTCGGCCAGCCACGCCTGGATACGCTCGGGAACAGGTGCGGTGAACGAGCGCTTGAACTCGATCAGCGGGCCCCACTCGAGTCTGAGCGAGCCGGCCAGGCCGCTGCCCTGCTGCCGTGCGGCGCGCTCCACGACCTCCGCGGCGGTGAAGAGGACCTTCTTGGGCTCGCATCCGCGCAATGAGCAGGTACCTCCGTACTCGCGAGCATCGGTGACGGCCACCGCCTTCCCGGCCTCGGCAAGCTCGCTGGCGACCGTCTGCCCCGCCACACCGGCGCCGATCACGATGATGTCGAAATGGTCCACGGGGCCCCTCCCGAGTGCGCCTCACCGGACGTTCACGTTCGGATTCCCTTAGAGTGTTCCCTGTACACGACGCTTCACCGCGATCACGCGCAGTGACCGCGGCCCTGATGGGTATCGTCACCGTAATGGACA
>CAZSUO010000348.1:0-1562 GCA_964610065.1 uncultured Coriobacteriaceae bacterium
CTGGTGGCCGAGCGCTCGCGCACGATGGTCGCAGAGGGCCTGTTCTACATGCGCGACCAGATCTGGACATTCGCCTTCAACCAGATCATGAAGGAGAAGCACGAGCACCTCGACGCCGCCTGGTGGAACCAGCAGATCGAGGACACGCTCGACTGGGTCTCGTGGTGCGGCGACATCGCCTTCGGCGTGGCGAGCGGTTCTTACGTGGGCGTGGTGGGCTCGATGGCCATCGGCATGCTCAAGCCGCTGTTGGTCTCGGCGATGGAGGTGTGGCTCGCCGGCGGAGGCCTGGACGACTGGCTCGTGGCACAGACCTCCACGATCACCGACGTCCTGGAAGGCGCCGTCACCGACCCCGACTTCCTCACGAAGCTCTCCGGCAAGAGCAAGGCGGTCGGCTACGCGCTGTTCATCGCCTACTTCTTCGCCAAGGAGCTCTACAACGACCCGAACCTCTCGGTCACCAACGCGATGAAGAACGTAGGCCGGCAGCTGCGCGACGAGGGACTCATCGCGTTCCTCAAGTGGGCCGCCAGCAAGCGCGGCATCACGCTCGCCTCGCTGCGCAAGGGCACGGCCGGGGCCGACGCGGGAACTCCGAAGACGGCGACGCCCGATACGCCACGAGCCAAGACATCCGCGACACCCGATGGGCCACGGACGAAGACCCCCGCGGTCACTCCCGACGCACCGCGCCCGAGAACGCCTGCCGCAGCGGATGCGCCTCCCCCACGGACTGCTGCTGCGGGGCCGGAGGGCACCTCGCCTGATGCGCCGCACACCCGGACCCCGGATGGCGACGCGGATGCCGGGACCCACCCGAGAGCGGACACTCCGGACGCGGACGCGACTCCGCGGGAACGCACGCCCGATGCCGAGACACAACCGACGGATACCGACACCGCACCGCGCGACACGGATGCAGCCGAGCCGACGAAGAAGCCCGCCGACACGGACGCCAAACCCGAGCAGAAACCGGAGCAGAAGCCCGAGCAGAAGCCCGCTGACCCGGTCGCCGAAAAGACACCGGATGCCGCTACCGACCCGCGCGCGAGCGATCCGGACCCGGCGAAGCGCGCGAAGAGCATCTCGGAGGACATCGCCGCCAAGACGAGCGGCGGTAGGCCGCTCGACGTCCCCACGGTGGAGCGCATCATGCGCGACCCGGACGCGATGCGGAACCTCCGCAAGACCGACCCCGAAGCGTGGAAGAAGTTCAACGAGACGCGGCAGAAGGTCTACAAGGCGCACGATGCCGAGCTCAGGGAGTGGGCGAAGAGGAACCTGCCCGAGGGCCAGAACCACGAGATCGCCGTGCACACGGTGGGTCACGTGGACGGCGTAGACCGCGACTACCGCCTCGGCTACTTCAAGAAGGACTCCACCGGGCACAACCGGTTCATTGAGATCCCCCGCGAGAAGTGGGCGTCTGAGTCCCAGCGCATCTTCTCCGAGAAGACCGGCGGACCGTCGGACCCGAAGGGTGCCGAGCGCTGGACCTCGGAGAGGCAGCAACTGCAGACCGACTACACGCACGAAGAGGCCTCGATCGACATGGCCGA
>CAZSUO010000349.1:0-1561 GCA_964610065.1 uncultured Coriobacteriaceae bacterium
CGTGCTGAGGGGCGCCGACACGGAGAAGGTTAGCAAATGGAGGCACAACGAGCTTGTGTTATTCGGGGCCGGTAAGAACATCTCGCAGGATGCGTGGACGAGCATTGTCCGCCAGGTGATTCACCACGGCTACCTACGGCAAGACATAGGTGACTATTCGGCACTCAAGCTGATGCCATCCGCAGGGGGCGTCCTCAAAGGGGATATCAGCGTTCGGCTTGCGCGTCCTAAGGAACGCCTCAACAAGGGACCAGTCAAGAAGTCAGCGTCCGAAAAACCCACTCTATCTGGTGCCGACGAGGCACTGTTCGAGCGACTGCGAGCCCTGCGGCGCGGGATCGCCGACGAGCAGCAAGTCCCTGCGTTTGTGGTGTTCAGCGATCGGTCGCTCATCGATATGGCCTCGAAGAAGCCACAATCGCTTGAGGAGCTTCTCGACTGTCACGGCGTTGGCGTGGCAAAGCTGGAGCGGTATGGGGATGTGTTCTTAAGCGTGATCATGGGGTTGTAGTGCGAGCCTGACGGGCCGCGATTCACGGGGCCATGGCTTCAAGCCGATACCAACTACATCGGTTATGACGAGGAGGGGGGTGGGTCTTGGGCGATCAAGCTGAACAGTTGCACGCCGACCCTGACCTCTTCGTCCGCATCGCAGAGAACGCGATGGTGGTCGCAGATGAGATTAGGCAAGACTACTTCCAGTCCACGCTCGGCATCGCACGGGAGATGCGTCGGGCGTTCCGCGAGGACAGCGACAGCCACTATCGGATTAACCGTGTCGCGACCGAGCTGCTCGACCCGTGCACGGTCGCGTTCGTCGACGGAGGCATCTCTCGGCCAGATCTGGTGATCGCCACGCCGCTCATCGTCCGCGCGGGCATCTTCCGCGTTAAACAAGGGGAGGCCGATCTCGAGAAGCGAGAGACCTTCGACCACTTTCCGCTACTACTCGGCCAGCTCCGCGGTGGTCTGAAGGCCAACTCAAAGTATGGCGACGTGGTGCGGCAACTCGTGGAGCTCGGTGCACTCGTAACGGCGCTGGAAGACGAGCGCTTCTCAGACATCAGGATGCTCATGCTGCACGGCCCGCTCCAGTTCGTGAGTGGGCCGTTCTTCGATCACTGGTTCTATCCTGAGGATTACGATGCGATGCTCGGTCGCCAGGAGCGCGAACACGTGCTTCCGGTGCTCGCGCAGTTCGCAGGGTGGTGCGGCGAATGCACGCTGCGCGGTACTGAGCGATGTGGCCATGACATCGGCGACCAGCATCTGCCCGCCGTCTGCATGATGGCGTTCCTCCAGCACTATGTTCTCGACCGCGCTGCCGAGAAGGGTGTGCTCGTCTGCGGTGTGGTGGAGCGCTCGTTCGGCCGCAGCGTGACGCGCCATGTGGTCAAGCAGATGCTCGAGCACAACCCCGAGGTATTCGACCGGCTGCTCGGCATTCTCGACATGCGCGGCAGGTCCATCCGCCTGAAGGTGGACGCAATCCTCGACGCCACGCGTTACAACGACGCCGTGCTGCTCGCGCTCGCGCTCGGACGCGGCGAGGCGCTCGACT
>CAZSUO010000350.1:0-1559 GCA_964610065.1 uncultured Coriobacteriaceae bacterium
CTCCCGCCGGCATGGTGTCACGGGCGCGGGGCGGCTCGTCGAGCGACGCAGCCGGGCACAGGTCGTCGAGGTTCCGCTCGAGCTGCAGGGCCGCCTCGGCCTCGGTCAGCGGACGCCAGCCCAAGTCCTCGCGGACCATGCGAGCCGAGCGGGCGATGGGGGCCACCCCTGCGACCATGGGCGGCTCGCTCTGCCGGACGGTCTGCCGCTGCGCGTAGGCCTGCTCTTGGAGGTCGAGCCAGCGGAGCACGCGGTCCTGGTCCTGCTCGCGCACCCGCAGCAGCAGCATGCCGCAGAGCCGAATGGCCGCGTCGACCGTGAGCGACACCTCGACGCCGGCGAGGTCGACGCGGATCATGGGTCGACCCTCCGCGGCGTGAGCCCCCCGCGGGCCATGCTGTTGAGGCGCCCCACGTCGCGCTCGAGAGCGAGCGCCCTGGCGTCGATGCCCCCCTTCCACTCGAGCAACTTCTCGAGGCGCTCTCCGATCGCCTCGAACCCGTCTCTGACCTCGCGCCTCAACTCGCGGACCTCGGTCACGGTGCCGGTCTGGCCGGCGACGAGCTCCCCGTGGCCATCGCACCGCATCCGGCCGAGGGAGCCGTCGAGCTCGTGCCGGGCTGTCGTGGTGAGCGCCGGCTGCGGGGCTTTGGGCTGGGGCTGGGGCGGCGGGAGCGTTCGTCCGGCGGCTGGGGGATCGGAGCGCTTCGAGGCCGGCTTCGGCGGGGCAATGACCCCGAGCCGCTGCAGCGCGATGATGAGGGCGACGGTCACGGCGACCACGGCCGACGCGACGGTGATGATGGTGTCGACGTTCACGGACGGTGTTCCCCTTCGTAGATGTAGATGTCCTTGAGCCGCTCGTCCTCGGCTGCCTCGATCGCTGCCAGCCGGTCGCGCTTGGCGCGCAGCGACGCGAGCGCCTCGGAGAGCAGCGCCTCGGCATCGCCGCCGGACCTCGCGATGTCCCCCACCACGCTGATGATCTGCGACGCGAGGCTGATGATGGAAGCGGGGTCGACGCTCATGGCTCACACCTCCCCAGCACCTCGGGCAGCGCCGGTAGCTCGATGAACTTTGCGAGCACGCAGTAGGCGCGCACGGCGTCCTCGACGCGCAGCTCGCCTCGGAGCGCCGCATCGTCGACCGCCTCAAGCGTATCGAGCGCCGCCCAGGCAAGCGCCCACTCGGCGCGCACATCCTCAACGCAAGCCTTCGCCTGCTCGTAGGTGGCCCCGTCGGGGAAGCAAGCCTGGCCGTCATCCTCTCGCTCGTCGTGCATGGCCGGGACGGCCGCCGTCACCGTGCGCGTGAGCGAGGCGAGCGCCACCTGCGTCTTTGAGACACACCCGGTTGCCCCGGCGATGAGCAGGGCGAGCCCTCCCACCACGAAAGCGAGCATGAGCAGCCAAGCGATGGCGCGCGCGGCTTCGTAGAGGCGGCTCACGGCTTCGGCTCCAGGTCGACGATGCGCACCTTCGACGCCATGCTCCTGAGCAGCTCCACCCCGCCCATTGCGACGAACGACGACGCGGCCCCGACGAGCAGCGCGCTGGCCC
>CAZSUO010000351.1:0-1529 GCA_964610065.1 uncultured Coriobacteriaceae bacterium
GTGGCGAGGCATGTCGCGAGGAAGCGCGGCGCGGCTCCGCCGGCGGAGGAACACGACCACGCCGACGGGCAGCCGCGCAAGATGCTGCTGCCGGCGCTCGAGGGCCTCGCGCAGGCGACGCGGCCGGAGGTCAGGCGGGTGGCCGACGTGATGTTGCAGAAGATGCTGAAGGTCCTGGAGGGCGCATGAACGAGTCGGTCAATTCGACCGGGTACCACTGGGCCCCGGGCTATCCTCCTCGCGAGGAGAAGCCGGTTGCGCCAGAATCAGAGGACGAGCGCCGAGCTCGCCTCGCCCTCGAGAAGGCGCGCATGGCTTACGGCAGCGAGCGGAAGAAGGTCCCGGGATGGAAGCGGCCGTCAGACGGCACGGGACGAATTTTCCGGAGGCGGTAGCACGTGGCCTTGCTCACGCTAGCCCAGCTCGAGGAGCTCAAAAAGATCATCCGCGACGCTTCTGTCGCCGTGACAATCTCGACGCTCGGAGCGCAGGTCCACGAGGAAGAGCTGCAGCGCCTCGTGCGCGAGCGCTACATCCGGCCGGACCAGCTCGGCAACATCGTGCTCGACGCCTATGAGTTCGGGCGCCTGATGAGCAAGTTGCCCGCGGCCAGGGAGATGAGCTACCCGGAGTTCAAGAGCTATCTCGAGCACAACCCCGTCGAGCTATCAGAGCCCGAGCGCATCGCCTACGAGCACGCGCGAGACAGCGCCGGGATCGAGTGCGTGGGGCTCGGCACGCGGTTCTCTGGAGATCTCGAGGATACCGTGATCGAGCTCGACCGGGAGCTCGCCGAGCAGCTGCGCCAGGGCATCAAAGACGAGACAGCGCAGAGCATCGTCAGGCGTGACAGCGTCGGGGAGCTGCGGACGCACCTTCGGCAGATGAGCCAGGACTGGGCGCGTGACTGGGATAGGATCGCGCAGACCGAGATGCACAACGCGCATCAGAGGGGGTTCGTCGACGACGCCGAGCGGCGGCACGGATCGGAAGCGCAGCTGGCAAAAGTCTGTGAGCCGACGGCCTGCTCTGATTGTGTTCGCCTCTACCAGGACGAGAACGGCAAGCCGATCGTCAAGCCGCTGAGCTGGTGGCGCGAGCAGGGGAGCAACGTCGGCAGGAAGCGCGCGGCGTGGAAACCGACGATCACGGCGCTTCATCCTCGCTGCATTCTTCCGGGACAGATGGTGTTGACCAATCGTGGGTCGATTCCGATTGAGGATGTCAGCATTGGAGATCTGGTTGTTACGGCCGAGGGGCGATGGCGTCCAGTCATACAAGTATTCCGACACTTCTACGATGGGATGGCGGTTGAGATTGAGGCTTCCGTTGACGAAGGCGGTGGAGGGTTACAGAGGGTCGAGCGGCTATCCGTAACAGAGGATCACGGGGTCCTCGTCGACGGGGAATGGAAGGCTGCGAAGCTGGTCGAGAAGGGTTCCAAGCTCCGTTTTCTGGTTAATTCGAATGATCGTCCACCCCTCGGACGTCAGGTAGGAAAACTTGCGCGCGTCCTTTCGCTGCTTGAC
>CAZSUO010000352.1:0-1527 GCA_964610065.1 uncultured Coriobacteriaceae bacterium
ACGATGAAGGTGTGGGAGTGGATACACGAGGGGAGCAAGGACGCTCTCGGGGAGGCGATGTGATGAACGCAACCTTCACCGATGACTTCGTGACCATCTACCACGGCGACTCATGGGAGATGGCACCGACACTCGCGCCGCAGTCGATCCATACCATCGTCACGTCCCCGCCGTATTGGGGGCTGCGCGACTATGGCGAGCCGGGACAGTTCGGCTTGGAGTCCACGCCCGAGGAGTACGTCACCAAACTCGTGAGACTGTTCGCGCTCCTGCGCCCTGCGCTCCGCGACGACGGTACGGTGTGGCTGAATCTCGGGGACTCGTTTGCGCGGCAGGCTGGTGACGACAGCAAGAAGCCGACCGACACGGGATTCGGTGAGCGCGGCACAGGTCGGACTGGCAAGAGTGCGCTCTTGTTCAAGAGCGGCAACAACCGACCACCCAACGGCCTCAAGCCAAAAGACCTCGTGGGCATCCCGTGGCGAGTCGCGTTCGCGCTTCAGGCAGACGGCTGGTATCTGCGCTCCGACATCATCTGGCACAAGCCGAACCCGATGCCGGAGAGCGTCACCGACCGCTGCACGAAGGCTCACGAGTACCTATTCCTGCTCTCGAAGCAGCCGAGATACTACTACGACCACGAGGCGATCAAAGAGGACGCGATTCACGAGGGCCGCGTGGTCAGAGCAACGGGTGACGCCGCAAAGAACGCGCAGGGAGAGAACCGCGACACGGCTGCTGGCTTCACGCAGCACGACACGCTGGTGACTTCCCGCAACAAGCGCAGCGTCTGGACGATAGCCACGCGCCCGTTCTCAGCCGCTCACTTTGCCGTGTTCCCGCCCGACCTCATCAAGCCGTGCATCCTCGCGGGTGCGCCGGAGAAGTGCTGTCCCGAATGTGGCGCACCGTGGGAGCGAGTGACAGAGAAGGGTGAACCTGTGCTCAGAGCTTGGAGTGCGAAGGGTGCGGCAGACTCACTCGGCAAAGCAGCTGGTGAGGGGTCAACGCTCAAGCACACCGTTCCGCGTACCACGACCGGCTTCACGCCGACATGCAACCACGGCCATGAACCCACCGGCGGCACCGTGCTCGACCCGTTCATGGGCAGCGGCACGACCGCACAGGTCGCACGCTCGCTCGGACGCAAGGCTGTCGGCTTCGAGCTGAACGCCGACTACATCGAGATCGCCGCGAAGCACCGACTCGCACAGGGGGTGCTGCTATGACAGACGACGAGTCCATCACCGTCAGCACGCGGGGGATGCCGTGGTTCCGACTCTACACGTCGCTGACCCGTGACCTTCGCTTCCGTCGCCAACCGCTCTACATCAGGTGGGCGTGGATAGCAGTCCTCTCGATAGCGGCACGCTGCTCCAAGCGCGGATACCTCATCATCGACGGCGAGAACATGACGGCGGCAGACCTGGCAGACGAGGCGGCGATAACACTCCAAGAGGCAGAGGAATCTATGGAGTGGTTTCAGTCCCGTTTGCTCATCGTTTCGTACCGAGGTTCGTTGCGTGT
>CAZSUO010000353.1:0-1517 GCA_964610065.1 uncultured Coriobacteriaceae bacterium
TGCCCACCGCCGTCCTCTGGTATCGCGCTCCCGTCTCCGGGACGAACAGTCCGCCACACGCGCGAGAGGAAGTAGAATGCACCAAAGGCGACGGCGACGCGGAGGGGGTTGAGTCCGGAAAGATAATCTGTCACAGACCACATTTGTTGTGTTTGTATTTCGGATTCGAAAAGAATGTGGTCAGAGATCTTCTGCATCGACGTCGTCGACGTTCACGGGCTCCTGCTGGCTCATCTCCATCGCGCGGCGGGCGTTCGGGTCCGTGTTAATCGCGTTGACCTTGAGGATGACGGCGACGAGCGCGCTGGCAAAGCGCGACGGGAGCGAGCGGCGGCCAAGCCACGGGTACTCGACGTCGATCTCCATGAGAAGCGGGGTGAGCTCGGGGAACTTGTTTTCGCGGAAGAGCTTCGAGATGCCCGTGATGTCGAAGCGGAGCGGCGGCGGGACGGCAGGAAAGCGCTGTCCGTTGCCCCACCAGATCTCGGCCATCGTGAACGCGTGATTGAGCAGCTGCGCAATCGAGTTGACGGAGCCCTGGCTCATCATGGCCTCGCGGATCGTCTCGAGCATGTCGCGCGCCTCGTCGAGCGAGGGGCTGGCGCGCATCCGCGGGACGACCTCGGCGAGCCACGGGAAGCGCGACATGTACGCGGCAATCTTCCGCATGATCGCGCGCGTCTCCGCCGCCTCGGCCTGCTTGACCAGCTGCTCGTGCCGCTTCTCGATGCGCTTCTGCACGCTGGCGGTCTCCTGCGCGGTGCGGCGCATCGAGCTTGCCGCGGCTGCGGCTGCTGCGCGGCGCTCGGCGGCGCTGGGCTCGGGCTCGCGCTCCTGGGAGAGCGCGGCCGCCGTCATGGCCTCGATCGGCTCCGGGGCGTCGCTGGGGTTAGGGGCGTCAGGGCCAAGGGTGCGGAAGGGATACTCGCTTTCCAGCGCCATCTGTTGTGTTCGTTCAGCTGTGGAGAATGCGCCTCAGCACTTTGATGTGGCAGAAAAACTTTTTCTTCAAAGCCGGGTAGCGCTCGAGCACGCCGACGAAGTTTGTCATGTCTTCCGCGATGTCGGAGGCCGTCTTCCCGCAGCTTCCGAGTGCGACGAGCTTGGCGACAGAGGCGAGATCCTCTTCTTCCTCTAGCTTCTTTCCGAACTTGTTGTCGGCCTCGGCGACGTACGAGACGATGATCTCGGGCGGGAGGGTGTCGAAGAGAATGTCAACAGCGGCGCTGTCCGGGAGGTTCGTCACGCCAGCCTCGCGCGCAACGTCGATGCAGACACGCGCAAGGCCGCGCGCGTAGTGGACAAGCTGGTCGGTGCGGCTCTTGAAGGCGGGCTGTTCCATGGCGTGCTCTGACACTTAATAAGGGTCGGAAAAAAAGAGGCTGTTTACACGTAGAGCGCCGCGATGGCCCCGAGCGTGAGCCCCGGGAGCCACCAGGGGATGACCGACTCTGGATTCGGCGTGCCGTCGTCGAGAAAGATGTAGCCGGGGCGGACGGCGAAGAGAATTGTCGTTG
>CAZSUO010000354.1:0-1504 GCA_964610065.1 uncultured Coriobacteriaceae bacterium
ACTTCCTGGACGATTCCATTTCCTGCAGGCACCAGGGCGATTATACGATGCGCCCGCCCAAGGAAATGCAGTATATGGACGTGTCGCCCAAGCAGATCATATCCGTTTCGGCTTCGCTCATTCCCTTCCTGGAGCACGACGACGCCAACCGCGCCCTCATGGGCTCGAACATGCAGCGCCAGGCAGTGCCGCTGCTCACGCCGTCCGCTCCGCTCATCGGCACGGGTATGGAGTACCGCTCGGCGGTCGACACGGGAGAGATCCTGATCGCCAGGCACGCCGGGACCGTCACGTTCGTCGACAGCACGCGTATCGAGATCACCACCAAGGATGGCGTCGATACGTACGCTCTGCCGAAGTTCATGCGCTCCAATCAGGGCACATGCATCAACCACCGCCCGCTTGTGGCCACGGGCGAAAAGGTCGCCGAAGGCCAGGTACTGGCCGACGGCCCGTCTACCGAGGCCGGAGAGCTCGCGCTGGGACAGAACCTGCTTGTGGCGTTCATGCCATGGGAGGGCTACAACTACGAGGACGCGATCATCCTCTCCGAGCGTGTGGTCCGCGACGACCTGCTCACCTCGATCCACATCGAGGAGTACGAGGTCGAGGCGCGTGACACCAAGCTCGGGCCCGAGGAGATCACCCGCGAGATCCCCAACGTCGGAGAGGACATCCTTGCCAATCTCGATGAGGATGGCATCATCCGCATCGGTGCCGAGGTGTTCCCCGGCGATGTACTCGTGGGCAAGGTCACCCCGAAGGGCGAGACCGAGCTCACCGCCGAGGAGCGGCTGCTCCGCGCCATCTTCGGCGAGAAGGCTCGCGAAGTGCGCGACACCTCGCTCAAGGTCCCACACGGTGAGACCGGTCGCGTGATCGCGGTGCACAAGATGAGCCGCGACAACGGTGACGACCTCAACCCGGGTGTCAACGAGCTCGTGCGGGTGTATGTGGCCCAGAAGCGCAAGATCCAGGAGGGCGACAAGCTTGCTGGCCGTCACGGCAACAAGGGTGTCATCTCCAAGATCCTGCCTGTGGAGGATATGCCGTTCCTTGCCGACGGTACGTCGGTCGACATCATCCTGAATCCGCTGGGCGTGCCGAGCCGTATGAACATCGGGCAGCTGCTCGAGACGCACCTCGGCTGGGCCGCTCGCGTGGGCTGGAGTGACGACGCGAAGCAGACTGCTCCGGTCGATGGGCCCATGCATGTCGCCACGCCGGTGTTCGACGGCGCCAAGGAGCATGAGATCTCCCAGACACTGGTCAAGGCCGATCAGAACGTGCGACTCCAGGCTGAGAAGCGGTATGGCAAGAAGATGCTCAATGCGGTGGTGCCGACGATCGACGCCGGCGGTAAGACGCAGCTCTTCGATGGCCGCACCGGCGAACCGTTCCGCCAGCCGGTGACCATCGGCATGATCTACATCCTGAAGCTGCTCCACCTGGTCGACGACAAGATCCACGCGCGCTCGACAGGTCCGTACTCGCTGATCACCCA